>JAKOVL010000043.1 GCA_029782095.1 Bacillota bacterium
CATCGCCCGGCAGTGGGCCGAGTATCTCGTCTTTGTTGATGAGGAAAACAGGCCTGATCCCTCGCGCAGCCTGGCCGAAAACTGGGAGGCCAACGAAGACGGTACAGAATGGACCTTCAACTTGCGCCAGGGGATCAAATTCCACAACGGCAAAGAGATGACCTCGCGGGACGTTAAGTTCACTTTTGACCGCCTGCGCGACCCCGATATCGGCGCAGCCACCGTAACCACCTACGCCAACATTGTAGATTGTTTTTGAACTGGAAAACCCCAACCCCGACTTCTTGATAGACCTCTTCGACTACCACGCCTTAATCATCGATGCTGACCTGACCGATTTTAACACCACTTTTAACGGTACCGGCCCCTTCATCGTGGAGGCTATGTTCCGGAGGACCGCATTGTCTTCAAGCGCAACCCGGACTACTGGATGAAGGATGAAGAGGGCAATCAGCTGCCCTACCTGGACGGCATGGAGTTTATCTTCCTCAGCGATTCCACGGCCCAGGTCGAGGCTTTACGCGGTGGGCAGGTTGATTACCTGATTTACCTGCCGAGCGAATTTGTGCCTGTGTCAAGTTGGTGTCAAGTTGGGGACGGTTCTTGCTTGAATTGGAAGATTAAGGTAATTCGAAGTCAGAAGCTATGCAGGGGCGCGCCGCGCCCGCTTGCCTAAGCGCCCGATGATTTGTACTACTGATCACTGCTGGTGACGGAGGGATAAAACATGGATGGAAATGATCGGGTTGCCGCTTTTATTCAAGAGCTGGACTGGGATAGGCTGCCTGAAAGGGTGCGCCGCCGGGCCCGCATCTGCTTGCTGGACAACTTGGGCGCAACCCTGGCCGGCACACTGACGCCGGTGAGCCGCATCGCTGCCGCTTACGCGTCGGAAACATGGGGCGGCGAAGAGGCCACGATCCTGCTGCACCGCCGCCGGGCTTCGGCCCCCGGTGCTGCATTTGCCAACGCCTGCGCCGGCAACGCCCTCGATATAGATGACGACGCCATCTTTACCAAGGGCCACCCCGGGGCGCAGCTTTTCCCCGCCGCCCTGGCTGCGGCGGAAAAGGCGGGAGCCAGCGGCAAAGCGCTGCTAGAAGCGCTGGTGATCGGCTACGAGGTGTCCATCCGGGCGGGGCGCTGCTGGCATGATCATCACGACATCTACCAGGCATGCGGCTCCTGGGGTTCGGTGGGCAGCGCGGCCACAGCAGCGCGGCTGTTTGGCTTAAACCGTGAACAGATCCGGCATGCCCTGGGCATTGCCGAGTACTATTCGCCCAATGCGCCGATGATGCGCGATATCAGCCACCCGGCCATGGTCAAGCACGCCATTGGCTGGGGGGCCATGACCGGGGTTGCCGCTGCCGGGCTGGCCGGACGCGGCTATACCGGCATTCCCTCCCTCCTGGGCTTTGATAAGTATCGTGACTGGGTCGCGGATATCGGTGAGCAGTACTGGATGGCCGACTGGGTTTTTTATAAAGGCTGGGCCTCCTGCGCCTGGGGCCATGCGGCCTGTGTGGCTGCGCTGCAGCTGAAGGACAAACATCGTTTTTCTGCAGACGAAATCAGCCACATCAAGGTGAGAACCTTTGAAGAAGCCATCGCGCTGCACCAGGGCTGCCCGACCACCACCGAAGAAGCCCAGTTCAGCGTCAAATGGCCGCTGGCCTGCCTGCTGATTGACGGGGAGCTGGGGCCGGACCAGGTGCTGGAACATCGCTTCGGCGACCCCGCGGTGCGCGCCCTGATGGATAAGATCGAACTGGTGCTGGATGAAGAGGTCAACCGCATGTATACCGAAGTGAAAGGGCAGGATTTGCGCATGTACAGCGCCGTGGAAATTACGCTAAAGGACGGGCGGCATTTTGATTCGGGGATTGTGGAACGGGGCGCGGACCGCTGGGACGAAGATTCCCTTGAGCGCAAATTCCGCTGGCTGACCGGTTATGTCCTGGAAGCGGAGGTGGCGGATCGGCTGGTAGAGCTGGTATGGCACTTTGAAGAGGTGCCTGACGTGCGCCGGCTGACTGAACTTTTACGATAGACAGGCGGCGGTCATTGGCATCTTAGAAAAAGTTTTTCAGGAGGGCATAAAATGTCGTTTCAGACGCAGGCATTTCCCCGGTTTCGCCTGTTCAGCCGCGAACAGAGTGAGGCCATCCACTACGCATCCCTGGAAATACTGAGACGCACCGGTGTGCGGGTATATCATGCAGAGGCTTTGCAGCTGCTGCGCCAGGCCGGAGCGCTGATCAGCGATGAAAACCTGGTCCGCATCCCGCCTGACCTGGTTGAGTGGGCCCTGGCCGGCGCCCCTTCACGCATTGTCCTCTGCAGGCGAGGGAGCAGCGCGGCAGCCGTGAAGATGGAAGGAATGAATACCTCCTTCGGTCCCGGGTCGGACTGTCCCAACTTCCTCGATCCCCGCACGGGAGAACACCGTCTTTTTAAAGCCGCGGATGTGGTTGACTGCATCCGCCTGGTGGATGCCCTGGAGGAGCTGGATTTTTGCATGTCCATGGGCATACCCTCCGATGTGGATGGCATCAGCCCCTACCGCCACCAGTTTGCCCTGATGATCCAGAACACCGTAAAACCGATCGTCTTTATTTCTGCCGATAAAGGGGACTGCGAGGCTATTGTGGCCATGGCTGCCGCGGCGGCAGGGGGAATGGAGAAACTGCGGCTGAACCCGACCCTGCTGGGCTACAGCCAGGTGACGACCCCCCTGATCCACCCGGAAGATTCTACAGGTAAACTGCTCTACCTGGCCGAAATGGGCATTCCCATCGTGCACCAGCCGTCGCCGATGATGGGAGGGACAGCACCGCTGAGCCTGGCCGGCGCCCTGGCCCTGGGCAACGCCGAGGTCCTCTCCGGGCTGGTCATGCACCAGCTGAAAAAGCGGGGCGCCCCCTTTGTCTACGGCAACGGGGTGCACCACATGGATATGCAGACCACCATCAGCGTCTACGGTGCCCCGGAATTCGACCTGGCCCGGGCCGCTGTTGCCGCCATGGCGCAGTATTACCACCTGCCCAACTGGGGCTACGCCGGCTGCAGCGACAGCTGCCTCCCCGACGAACAGGCCGCCTCCGATGCCACGGCCTCGGTCCTGGTGGCTTTGCTCACCGGCCAGCATTTGGCCCACGATGTGGGCTACCTGGAAGCGGGCCTGACCACTTCCCCGGAGATGATTGTTTTAACCGCGGAAATAATCGCCCGCATGAGGTATTTCGCCCGGGGCTTTAGCCTGGATGAAAGTTCGCTGCTGCTGGAGCTGATTGATGAGATCGGCCCCGGGGGCACCTTCTTGACCAGCGAGCACACCTATCAACATTTTCGTGATTTATGGCAGCCCCGGCTGTCTAACCGCCGGCGCAAAGATGAGTGGATCCGCCAGGGCAGCCTGCGCCTGGGCGAGCGGCTGCGGGAAAAAACTATCGCCATCATGGAATCGCACCGCCCTGAACCGCCCCCTGATTCCCTGCGCGATGAGATTGCCTACATCCTCTCCCAATAGGAGGCACGGGGACGGATCCCTTGACTTTTGGTGCATGCATTATATAATAAAATTAGCTGAATAATATACCTCTGCTCAGAGATAACAGTTGTCAGGGAGCACTGGGGTAATCCCCAAGTGCTCTTATTTTTTTCCAGGGGCGTGATGAGTATGAAAAATTTGCAGACCAAAACGTACGAGGAAAAATTATTGCTTGACGGATCCAGCCTGGTTATTGAAGATGTGGTTGCCGTGGCGCGCTACGGGAAGAAAGCGGCGCTGCATCCGGGCGCCCTGGAAAAAATAGAAGCGGCCCGGGCCATGGTGGAAAAACTGGTGCAGGAAGGGCAGGTTGTCTACGGTATTACCACCGGCTTCGGCCGCTTTAGCGATGTAGTGATCTCCCGGGATGATGTCCTGAAACTGCAAAATAATCTTATTGCCAGCCATGCCGCCGCCGTGGGCGATCCTCTACCGGAAGAGGTGGTCAGGGGGGCGATGCTGCTGCGGGTGAACGCCCTGGCCAAAGGCCATTCAGGGGTTCGCCCCGTGGTGGTGCAGCAGCTGCTGGAAATGCTTAACCGCGAGGTAACCCCGGTGGTCCCCGGCCAGGGCTCCCTGGGGGCCAGCGGCGACCTGGCTCCCCTGTCGCACATCGCCCTGGTGCTAACGGGGCAGGGAGAAGCCTTTTACCGGGGGAGACGGCTGCCCGGGGCCAAAGCCCTGCTAGAGGCGGGACTGCAGCCCCTGGCCCTGATGGAGAAGGAGGGCCTGGCTTTAATTAACGGCACCCAGATTATGTCTTCCCTGGGATGCCTGGCCCTTTTCGACGCTTTCAACTTGTTAAAGGCAGCCCACATCGTCTCCGCTCTAACCCTGGAAGCGCTGCAGGGTGTTCCAGGGGCCTTCGACGAGCTTATCGCCGCGGCGCGGCCCCATCCCGGCCACGCTTCTTCTGCCGCCAACATGCGCCGCCTGATCGCAGGCAGCCGCCTGGTAGGCAGCCAGCCCCATAAAGTGCAGGATGCCTACAGCCTGCGCTGTATCCCCCAGGTGCACGGCGCCACCGCCGATGCCCTGGCTTATGTCAGGAGAGTCCTGGAGGTGGAAATTAATTCGGCCAACGATAACCCGCTGCTCTTTCCCGAGGAAGGAAAGGTTCTCTCGGGTGGAAACTTTCACGGCCAGCCTGTGGCCCAGGCCCTGGACTTGCTGGCCATGGCCGTGGCGGAGCTGGGCAGCATCTCCGAGCGCCGGGTCGAGCGCCTGGTCAACCCCGCTTTAAGCGGACTGCCGCCATTTCTGATTAATACCGGCGGTCTCAATTCGGGTTTTATGATTGCCCAGTACACTGCCGCCTCCCTGGTAAGCGAAAACAAGGTCCTTTGCCACCCGGCCAGCGTGGACTCCATCCCTTCATCGGCCAACCAGGAAGATCATGTCAGCATGGGCACCACGGCGGCGCGCAAGGCGCTGCAGGTGGTGGAAAACGTGGGCCGGATCCTCGGCATCGAGCTGCTGGCCGCCTGCCAGGCCGTGGATTTTCGGGGAGCGGAGCTGCTGGGGGCAGGCACTTCCCTGGCTTACAGGGAGCTGCGCAAAAAAGTAAAATTCATTGATGAAGACTGCATCCTCTACCCGCTGATTAATGAGGCCACAGAGCAGCTTGCCAGTGGCAGCCTTGTCTCCGCCGTGGAAAAAAAGGTCCCCCTGGAAGTCTGAAAGGGCGGTTCCAGTTGTCGCGGCAAATACCTTTGCTTTCGTGTTACAATAAACGTGAAAGTAGAGTTTTATCTCGACAAGGAGGGCTGCCCGTGAAAGAAATCGGTAAAACAGCGATTATGTATGCCCTGGCTGATGAAGACATGGAGAAGCAGATCAAAAAAGAAGCGGAGAAGCGGGGCTTTATCCTGCTTAAAGGACGGGTCGGCTCCATGAATACCGAAAAGATCTTTGCCGCGGTGGAAACCGCCGCAGCCAGGGAAAATATTGTGCGCAAGGATCACTACCGGGATACCCATGCCCTTTACCATGCCATCCAGGATGCTTTTGTGGGCATCTGCCGGGGGCAGTTGGGCCTGGGCAATATGCTGCGCACCGTGGGGCTGATTTTTGCCGTGGTGAGAGGGCCGCGCAGCATCGATCACCAGGAGGACGGCGAATGGATCGCCGTGGTCCTCTACGGCACCATCGGCGCCCCGGTGAAGGGAAACGAGCATGAAACAATCGGTCTTGGGATTAATCATTTGTAGGATTGAGCAGGTTTCTCGAAGACCATGCTTGTTCGCATCTAGGGAATTCAGAATCCAGAATTTAGGAGAGAGCGGGGCGCAGCGTGCTGCGCCCGCACAGCAAATGTTTTAAGGAGGCGAAAGTAGATGAGCAGAGTGATACGGGCGCCCCGAGGCACAGCGCTTAGCTGCAAGGGCTGGCAGCAGGAGGCGGCCCTACGCATGCTTATGAACAACCTGGATCCGGAAGTGGCCGAAAATCCGGCTGAACTGGTGGTTTACGGGGGCAGCGGCAAGGCCGCGCGCAACTGGGAGTGCTTTGACGCCCTGGTTCGCACCTTGAAGGAGCTGGAATCGGACGAAACCATGCTGGTGCAGTCCGGCAAGCCGGTGGCCGTTTTTCGTACTCATCCCGACGCTCCCCGGGTTATCCTGGCCAACTCGCTGCTGGTGCCCCACTGGGCTAACTGGGAATATTTCCGGGAGCTGGAGCGCAAAGGTTTGATTATGTACGGCCAGATGACTGCCGGCAGCTGGATTTACATCGGCACGCAGGGCATCCTGCAGGGAACCTATGAAACTTTCGGCGCTGTGGCCCGCAGCCATTTTGGGGGCAGTCTCAAAGGCAAGCTGGTCCTTACGGCGGGCCTGGGCGGTATGGGCGGCGCTCAACCCCTGGCGGTGACCATGAACGAAGGAGTGGTTATTGCCGTAGAGGTGGATCCTGAACGCATCGAGCGCAGGCTCAAGACAAAGTACTGCGACTGCCGGGCTGATAGCCTGGACGAGGCTTTGGCCTTGGCTGAGCAGGCGCAGCAGGAAGGACGGCCCCTTTCCATTGCCCTCCTTGGCAATGCTGCCGCTGTTTTCCCCGAGTTTGTTCGCCGCGGCATCATCCCCGACGTGGTTACCGACCAGACTTCAGCCCACGATACCCTTAACGGCTACGTGCCCCACGGGATGGATTTACAGGCGGCCCTGCAGCTGCGCGCCGACGATCCGGAAGAATACCAGCGCCGCGCCCGGGCTTCCATTGCCGTCCACGTGGAGGCGATGGTGCAAATGCAGAAGGCGGGTGCTGTTGTTTTTGATTACGGCAACAATATTCGCCAGGTGGCCCTGGAAGAAGGATATAAAGAAGCCTTTAGCTTCCCCGGGTTTGTCCCGGCCTATATTCGCCCCCTCTTCTGCGAGGGGAAGGGTCCCTTCCGCTGGGTCGCCCTCTCGGGGGATCCGGCAGATATTGCCCGGACCGATCGGGTTATCCTGGAAGAATTCGCCCATGACGAGCACCTGACCCGCTGGATCCGCATGGCCGGCGAAAAGGTGCAGTTCCAGGGGCTGCCTTCCCGCATCTGCTGGCTGGGATACGGTGAGCGTGCCCGCTTCGGCGCTATTATTAACGACCTGGTGGCCAGGGGAGAGATCAAAGCTCCCATTGTGATCGGCCGGGACCACCTTGACTGCGGTTCCGTGGCCTCGCCCAACCGGGAAACCGAAGATATGCGCGACGGCAGCGACGCCATTGCCGACTGGCCCATCTTGAATGCCCTAATCAACGCCGTGGGCGGAGCCACCTGGGTTTCGGTGCACCACGGCGGAGGAGTGGGCATCGGCTATTCCCTGCATGCGGGCATGGTCATTGTCGCCGACGGCACACCCGAAGCGGCCCGCCGCCTGGAGCGGGTGCTGACCACTGATCCGGGCATGGGTATTGTTCGCCACGCCGACGCCGGGTACGAAGCGGCGCGGCAGAACGCCCGCACCCACAATCTAAAGATACCGATGCTCTAAATAACCGGGAGGTAATTACATGCATAGCTATCGTTCCAACCAGACCATACAACAGTCTCCCCGCCTGCAATGGTTTTCCCGGGGACAGCTGGAGGAGATCCACAGCGCCACCATTGAAGTGTTGGAAAGGGTGGGCGTGCGCGTGGATCACGACGAAGCCCTGGCCCTGTTAAAAGATGCGGGATGCATCGTCAAAGACAGGGTGGCCTTCATTCCCGGCTGGCTGGTGGAAGAGTGCATCCGCCTGGCCCCATCGAAAATCAGGGTATGCAACCGGCAAGGGCAGCCCGCCCTTTCCCTGGAGAGCAACCGCACCTATTTCGGTACCGGTTCGGACCTGCCGTTCCAGCTGGACCTGGAAACAGGGCAGAGGCGCCCCTCGCTGAAAAAGGATACGATCAATGCAGCCAGGCTCATCGACGCCCTGCCCCAATACGATTTTGTCATGAGCTACGGCATCCCTTCCGATGTGCCCGCCGTCAAGGGCGATCTGCACCAGTTTGCGGCCATGGTTTTAAACAGCTCGAAACCGATTGTTTTTACCGCACTATCCGTTGAGCATACAAATAAGATCATTGAGATGGCCGCGGCGGCAGCCGGCGGGCTGGAAGCTTTGCGCCAAAACCCGTTTTTGGTGCTCTACTCCGAACCGATTTCTCCCCTGGTGCATACTGCGGACGGCATCGGCAAGATGTTTGCCTGCCTAGAACATAATGTGCCGGTTATTTATACCCCCGGCGTGGTGGCCGGGGGAACCTGCCCGGTCACCAAGGCCGGCACCGCCGTGCAGATGAACGCGGAAAGCCTCTCCGGGCTGGTTATAGCCCAGCTGAAGCGCAAAGGGGCGCCCATCATTATTGGCGGCGGCGCCACCCCCATGGAAATGAAAACTTCGGCGACCCTATACGGCTCGCCCGATGCGGTGATGAATTATTGCGGCATGACCGAGCTGTCCCGCTTTTACGGACTTCCCAACTTTACCGAGGCCGGCTGCTGCAACGCCCCTATTCCCGATGCCCAGGCCGGGGCGGAGGCGATGATGGGGCTGTTGATGAACCAGCTCTGCGGGGCCAACCTGGTCCATGATGTGGGCTATCTTGACGGCGGGAAAACCGGCTCCCTGCCCTTCCTGGTGATGTGCGACGACTACATTAGCGCCGCCCGCCATATTGGCGCCGGCACCCGGGTGGACAGCGACACCCTGGCCGCCGCAGCCATCGAAGAGGTCGGACCTGCCGGGAACTTTCTTGGCAGCGAGCATACTTTCAAGCATTTCCGCCAGGAAATCTGGATGCCCGCCACCTTTAACCGGGACATGTGGGATAACTGGGAACAGCAGGGAAGGAAGGACAGCTTTGCCCTGGCCCGGGAGAAAACTTTTGCCCTCCTGGAAAACCACCGCCCGGCAGAGCTTCCCGCCGGGGTAGTAGCGCGGATTAATGAACTTTGCGCTTAAGCAGTAAAACGGCCGTCCTTTTGGCGTTAGATTGCCCATTGCAGTTGAGCAGCCGGCTTACGGCGTGGAAGCATAAGAAGTGGAAGCATAAGAAGAAGGAGCGTTGAAGATGCGGGTTAATACGATGCACCAGCAGACACTGGGATTGCATCTTTTAAGTGAAGACCAGCTGGAGCAGATCCATTACGGCACCCTGGAGGTGCTGGAGCGGACCGGGGTTAAGGTGCATGAAAAAGAGGCGCTGGAGCTGCTGCACGGTGCCGGCGCCCGGGTGGAGGGGAACCTGGTCAAGATACCGGCCTGGCTGGTAGAACGGGCCCTGGCCACGGCGCCCTCCCGCGTGGGCCTGGCGGCGCGGGACGGTTCCCGGGCTCTCTCCCTGGAAAAAGGAAACATCTATTACGGCACCGGATCCGAAACCCCCTTTACAATCGACCTAAATAGCGGCGAGAGGCGCCGCACCGTCAAGGCAGACGTGTGCAATGCCGCCCGCCTGGCTGACGCCTTAGAGCATATTGATTTTGTCATGGCCCTGGCCCTGGCCTATGATGTGCCCCTGGAATCAGCCGACGTCCACCAGTTTGAAGCGATGCTTTTAAATACCACCAAGCCCATCTGCTTTACCACGTATGACCGCCGCGGGCTGCTGGATATAATTGAGATGGCTCAGCTGGCCGCGGGTGGGGCAGAGGCCTTAAGGGAAAAGCCGAACCTGATCCACTACGCCGAGCCCACCGCTCCGCTGCAGCATACGCGGGAAGCGCTGGAAAAACTGATCACCTGTGCGGCGGAAAGGATACCCGTTGTCTACGCTTCGGTGGTGATGCTGGGCGCCACCGGGCCGGTGACCATGGCCGGGGCGCTGGTGGTGGCGAATGCCGAAATACTTTCAGGCCTGGTGATCCACCAGCTTAAATCGCCGGGGGCGCCATTTATCTACGGCGGCGGTATTCCGCCCATGGACATGACCACCTCCATCTGCTCTTACGGCGCTCCTGAACGGGACCTGGGCTGTTCTGCGCTGGTGCGCCTCTCCCAGTATTACAACCTGCCTTCTTTTACCACTGCCGGCTGCAGCGACGCGCATCTCTTTGACCAGCAGGCGGGGATGGAGGCGGGCTTTAACCTGCTCATCTCCGGCCTGGCCGGGGGCAACCTCATCCACGACCTCGGTTACATGGGCGTAGGCATGACCTCCTGCCTGGAATATGTGCTGCTATGCGACGAGGCTGTCGGCGCGATTAAACACCTGCTGCGCGGCGTGGCCATCAACTCCGACACCCTGGCCCTGGATCTGATCGAAAAGGTTGGTCCGGGGGGGCATTTTTTAAGCGAAGAGCATACGGCCAGGCATTTTCGACAGGAGATGTATTTCCCGAAAACTTTGAACAGGGATAATTATGACGGCTGGCTTGCCAGCGGGGGCAAATCATTTGGCGAGAAAGCCAATGCACGGGTCAGAGAAATTTTGGAGAAGCACACGGTCCCGTCCCTGCCGCCGGCGGTGGAGAAAGAAATCAGGACTATCGCATCACGCCCCCGGAAGCCTGCCGGCAGCGAAACAACTTAATCGCCTGCTTTTAAATCCTGGATGGAACAACGTTTCTAGGGTGGCAGGTATTGTCAGGAAAATTATTTGCAAGAAAAAGGCTTGTAACTTTTTTTGTCGAATATTATCAATTAGTGTCGTTTTGTTTAAACAAGCAACTTTGCCAAGGCTAGCAAGGGAGATTTATAGAATGACTAGTAAATACAACACCAAGCTGTTGCCCGTAAAAGTAATCGATCATACCTGGATTGTTCTATCGGATGGGACGAAGCTGGCGGCAAAGATTTGGCTGCCCCAGGATGCGGAACAGAGGCCTGTCCCTGCCATTCTTGAATATCTTCCCTACCGCAAAAACGACGGAACGGCATTGCGCGATGCAACAATGCATCCGTACCTGGCTGCCCACGGTTATGCTTCGGTTCGTGTGGATATTCGGGGCAGCGGCGATTCGGATGGACTTCTTCTAGATGAGTATCTGCCCCAGGAACAGCAGGACGCGCTTGAAATCCTGGCCTGGCTGGCTGCTCAACCCTGGTGCACCGGGGCAATCGGCATGATGGGGATATCCTGGGGCGGATTTAACAGCCTCCAGGTAGCCTCCCACCGCCCCCCGGAACTCAAGGCGATTATTACCCTGTGCTCGACAGACGATCGCTATACCGACGATTGCCATTACATGGGCGGCTGTGTACTGGGCTCCGATATGCTCAGCTGGGCCTCGATTATGCTTAATTATTGCGGCCTGCCGCCTGATCCAGCCGTTGTTGGCGAACGCTGGCGGGAAATGTGGTTTAACCGGCTGGAGAATACCCGGCCTTTTGTCGAAGAGTGGCTCAGCCACCAGGTGCGTGACGATTATTGGAAACAGGGCTCTGTCTGTGAAGATTACAGCGCCATCGAGTGCGCCGTTTATGCTATTGGCGGCTGGGCTGATCCCTATACCAATTCCATACCGCGCCTGCTTGCCGGACTGCCAGGTCCGCGCAAGGGGCTGATCGGCCCCTGGCAGCACCTCTATCCGCATATGGGTGTACCCGGTCCGGCTATCGGCTTCCTGCAGGAAAGCCTGCGCTGGTGGGATTACTGGCTTAAGGGTATAGACAACGGCATTATGGATGAACCGATGCTGCGCGTGTGGATGCCGGAAGCCGTGCCTCCGCAGCCATATGAAGCAGAGTGGCCGGGCCGCTGGACAGCGGTGGAGAAGTGGCCTCCCGCACAAGCCAGTCTACAGGAATACACGCTGGCTGACGGTTGTTTGTCCGAAACTGCGGTAGCCGGCGAAGCTATGACCCTGGAGGGGGCACAGGTTGCCGGCTTGACGGCCGGGACATGGTGTCCGAACGGAGATGCGATCGGTATGCCCATAGATCAGCGCATCGATGATGGCCTTTCTCTCACTTTTACGGCAGAACCGGTTTCCAAACCGGTCGAGATTCTCGGTTTTCCCGAGGTTAAGCTAAAACTGGCTGTTGATCAACCCAATGCCCTCCTGGCAGTCCGGCTCTGTGACGTTTCACCTGATGGTATCTCCCGGTTGGTTAGCTGGGGTCTGCTCAACCTGACCCACCGGGAAAGCCATGAAAACCCCCTGCCCCTTGTGCCCGGCCAAACATATACCCTGAAAGTGCGGCTCAACTTTACCGGGCACAGATTAAAGGAAGGACACCGGTGGCGGGTGGCCATTTCGCCCACCTACTGGCCCCATGCCTGGCCTTCACCGGCCCCGGTTAAGCTGACCCTTTATACCGGCGCTGACTGCCGGCTGATTCTACCGTTGCATCTGCCCGGCAAACTTGATCACTCTCTGCGTCCGTTCGGCCCCCCTGACGGTTGTCCACCGCCGGCCGTGGCGTGGATTCGCCCCAGAAAAAGCAGCAGGAACATTAATTATGATGTGACAACAGGCCGGTTGGAGATGGTTGATCTGATGGACGGCGGCAGGTACCGCCTCCCCGGCAGCGGTTTGATCCACGATAGTATCGTGATCAATAAATACAGTATTGTGGAAGGGGAACCACTGTCCGCCAGGGTCGAATGCGAACGCCGCATTGAAATAAGCCGCAATGATTGGGTTACGCGCGTGGAAACGACAAGCACTATGACTGCCGACGCCACGCACTTCCATCTAACCAATGTGCGCGATGCTTACGAGGGAGAGACACGTGTCTTCACCAAGAGCTGGACAACTTCTATACGGAGACATTTTGTCTGATCCAGGTTATTTTTCACTACGTGAAAGAGGGGTGGTTTTGCAGGTAGCGGCAAGCTGGCGTCGATCGTATACGGAGCAAATAAAAAAAAAGGAGGCAGCAATAAAGATGAAAAAGCGCTATTGGAGTGTTGTAATCTGTTTGCTTGTTCTCATCAGTCTGGTGACGGTTGCCTGTGATGGCGAACAGGATGCGACGACTAGTAAAATTCTACGCATCAGACAGAAGGAAGACATTCGGAACCTTGATCCGGCATTTATTGTCGGTGGAGAAGACGATACGATCAGCCGGGCTGTAATGGAAGGATTGATCATAAACAAGCCTGATTCTATGGAAGTGGAGAATCTGCTTGCCGAATGGATCGAGCTATCAGAGGACGGGCTTGAAATCAGCTTTAAGCTGAAAGAAGGCATCATGTGGCACAAAGGCTACGGTGAGCTGACCACCGAGGACGTGAAGTATTCTTTTGAACGTTTTAAAGATCCCGATTTAGCCGCTGCCTACGCCGATGACTGGGTATCTTTAGATCGTGTTGAAATTATTGACAAATACGAGGGGAAAATTATTCTTACTGAGCCTCAGGCCACGCTGTGGACCACCACCCTGCCTTTGACCTCGGGGCTTATTGTCTGCAAAAAATATGTTGAGGAAGTTGGCCTTGAAAAGTTTTCCACCGAGATCATCGGGACCGGCCCGTATGTTTTATCCGAGTGGAGGCCTTCAGAAGTAGCAATTCTCACTCGCAACGAGGACTACTGGGGAGAGCAGCCTTACTGGGATGAGATTCATATCTTCCCCATTAGCGACGATGCAGCGGCCGAAGTGGCCCTGGAGGCAGGAGAAGTTGATTTCAGCATGATTTCACTGGCTTCTGTCGACCGTTTTGAAAGCGACCCGGCATTTGAAGTGATGACCCTGCCGACCAATACCTACGGCTGGATTGGGATGAATATCGAAAACCCCAAGCTCCAAGATATAAATGTGCGCCAGGCGATTCGCTACGGCATCGATGTGCCCAGCATTTTAGAAGCCGCCTACGCAGGCAAGGCAGAACAGGCCAGGGCCCTCTTGCCACCCAGTATACTGGGACATTGGGAAGATGCACCGCTATATGAACGGGATGTAGAAAAAGCCCGCGCGTACTTGGCCGCTGCCGGCCTTGAATCACTGGATCTGGAGCTGGCCGTACTCAACACAATGGAATTTAGAACCTGGGCAGAAATCATCCAGCAAAACCTGGCCGAAGTGGGGATCAACATTACCATTTCCACCCTTGATTCGAGCAGCTTCTGGTCCCTTGGAGAGGGTGATAAAGGCAAAGAGGTTGAGCTGTTTACGATGACCTATTCAGCGATGTCGGACCCGGCCTGGTTTACAATGTGGTTTACTTCTGATCAGGTTGGGGTTTGGAACTGGATGCGCTGGGCCAGCGAGGAATTTGATGCTTTGCACAAGGAAGGCATCGTCACGCTCGATCCGGAAAAACGTGCTCCCATTTATATTGAAATGCAAAAACTGTGGGATGAGGCAGTGCATTCCGTATGGGTTACCCACCGGCCGCTAGCCTATGCCTATTCTCCGACGATAGCGCCGGCCATGTATTCCGGCGGGCGCATCCCGATGCTTCGCGAATTTAAGCCGGCCGAGTAGCAGCCTTTAATGCGGGATGGGACCGGCTGCAGAGGCCGGCCCCATCCCGAGGTTTAAATCTGGCTGATGGCAGGAAAGGGGCTTTAATCGTGCTCTTATATGCGGTTAAACGTATTCTCATGACTTTTTCAGTCTTGCTGCTGGTGGTTATTATCGTAGCCCTTTTAATTCATATTGTCCCCGGAGACGCTGCTAAAACATTGTTGGGTCCCCGGGCCACTCCCGAGTTAATCGCCAGGGTGCGGGAAGCAATGGATCTGGACAAGCCGATCCATGTGCAGATCGGCAGGTTCTTCATGAGTTTGCTGCGGGGCAGCCTGGGAACCGATGTCTTTACAGGGCGTTCGATTAATTCGCTCATTGCAGGCGCCTTGCCGCATACAATTGCCCTGACATTTGCCGGTCTTGGGCTGGCTGTTATTATTGGCCTCCCCCTGGGGGTTTTCTCAGCAACTCACCCCAACTCCTGGCTGGATCGCATCATTTCGCTTTTTTCCATTTCCCTGGTCACTATTCCTTCCTACGTGGGCGGCCTGCTCTTGCTGTTGATATTCGCCGTAGAACTGCGGATTATGCCGGCAATGGGCATCGGGGAAAAAGGAAATCTGCTCTCTTATCTGAAACACTTGATTTTGCCTGCCACCGCGCTGGCGATCACCTGGATCGGATACATCTCCCGGCTGGTGCGAACCAGTCTTCTGGAAGTGATGAATGAAAATTATATCCGGGCAGCCAGGGCCGGCGGGCTATCGGAACGACTGATCCGGTACAAGTATGCCCTCAAGAACGCCCTCATACCCACTGTGGCAGTGCTGGGAGTGGGTATTGGCAGCTTAATGGGCGGCGCTGTGTTTATCGAGGTTATATTTACCAGGCCCGGAATGGGGATGCTGATTTATACGGCGATCGAGACGCGCAACTATCCCGTGGTTAGAGCAGGCGTTTTGGTCGTGGCTTTCTTGTTTGTGATCGTGAACTTGCTGGCAGATTTATTCTACACTTACCTGGATCCGCGTATCCAGCTTGACAAGGTGAGAGGCTAAGATGCAGTATGAAACCAGAACAGCCAATCGAATAAACCGAATCCTTGACCGCATTCCGGTTCTAGGCGAGGTGCTAAAACGCCCCCTGGGCGCCCTGGGCTTTATATTGGTTGTCTTTTTTTTGGTGCTCGTCATTTTTGCTTCTTTAATCGCTCCTTATGACTATGCCGAGCAAAACATTGCTAACCGGCTCCAGGGTCCCTCCCTTGAACACCCGATGGGGACCGACCACTTGGGCCGGGATCTCTTCTCCCGCCTGGTTTACGGTTCTCGCATCGCCTTAGGTACAGCCATCCCCTCCGTTACTATTGCCATGATTATGGGCATTTTGCTGGGATTAATATCGGGATATATCGGGGGCCGTGTTGACGATATTATCGTGGTGATCATGAATTCACTCCAGGCATTTCCCTCCATCATCCTGGCCCTGGCTATTCTGGCCCTGCTGGGACCTTCACTGGTTAATGTTGTCCTGGTCATCGGCATAACCTGGACCCCGAACTATGCGCGGGTTGTCAGGGCCCAGGTGCTATCGGCCCGGGAAGCTGTCTATGTCGAGGCAGAACGCTCATTGGGCGCTTCGGATTTGCGCATTCTCTTTTCTCATATTCTGCCCAACATCATCGCGCCGGTTTTGCTCCTGGCGGCGATGGATTTGCCCTGGGTAATTACTTTTGAGGCAGGGTTGTCTTTTTTGGGCCTCGGCGTTAGGCCCCCGGCTCCTTCATGGGGAGTAATCCTGTCCGATGGATTCAACATAATCCGCCAGTCACCGTGGCCGATTATCTGGTCCGGGACGTTTCTTATGCTCACCACACTCGGGTTTACTTTGTTTGGAGAGGCGCTTCGCGACGTCCTGGATCCGAAGTTGTCCGGAAGGAGGATATAATGGAGCCTACTTTGCGCGTTGTGGATCTGGAGATAAAGTATCATACCCGTAACGGAATTCTTACAGCAGTTCGCAATATCAACTTTTCGATTAATCCCGGGCAAATAGTCGGTCTTGTCGGTGAATCGGGCTGCGGTAAAAGTACAGTCGCTTCGGCCGTAATCCGGCTGTTGCCTCCAAACGGCGAAATTACCTCCGGGCAGCTAATTTTTGAAGGACAAGATCTGCGCCGCTTAAATGATGAGCAGATGCGCCGGCTGCGGGGCCGCAAGATTTCGATGATTTTCCAGGATCCCATGACCAGCCTTAATCCTGTCTACAGCATCGAGCAGCAAATGGTAGACGCTATCCTGGCCCATTCCGGCGGCATGACCCGGAAAGAGGCGCGGGCCCATGCCATCGAGATGCTGGAGCGTGTCGGCATACCTGACGCTGCGCAGCGTATTAAAGATTTCCCCCACCAGTTTTCCGGCGGAATGCGCCAGCGGATCATGATTGCCACGGCGCTGCACTCCAATCCATCCCTGTTGATTGCCGACGAGCCAACGTCTGCCCTGGATGTAACCCTGGAAGCACAGATTATAGATCTGATCCACAGCCTCCGGGAGGAAAGACAGACGTCAATCCTGTATATCACCCACAACCTGGGCGTAGTTGCCCAGCTGTGTGACCATGTGCTGGTGCTATATGCCGGAAACGTTGTAGAATCGGGCGATGTGCGCCAAATTTTTCAGAACCCGCTGCATCCATACACAAAGGCGCTGCTGGATTCGCATCCATCACATCATGTTCAACTTTCACGGTTGACCACAATTCGCGGGCGGGTGCCAAGTTTAAAAGATTTGCCGCCCGGGTGCAAATTTGCCCCCCGCTGTGATGCGGCACAGAAAATTTGCTTTGAGCGGGAGCCGCAAGTGCTGCAGATGGGAGGGCAGGAGGTTTTATGCCACGCATACGATCCGGGGCTGGAATGGCCAGTGCCCTTGGCCGGAAAATCCAGGCCTGATGATTTTATCGATCCGGGGCCAGCCTGTAACCAGGTGAAAGAGAAAAATATTCTGGTTAGCACGAAAAATTTAAAAATCCATTTTAATGACTCGGCAAGTTTCATCGGTAAAATCCTCGGAAAAAGCGCCGGGGCCATCCGGGCTGTAGACGGTGTTGACCTGGAACTGCACCGCGGCGAAACCCTGGTTTTGGTCGGTGAAAGCGGTTCAGGAAAAACCACCCTCGGGAGGACAATCCTGCGCCTGGAAAATCCAACCAATGGAGATATTATTGTCGATGGTCAGAGTATTGCCGCGATGTCGCAATTGCAAATCAGGCCGATGCGCTCCCGCATGCAAATGATCTTTCAAGATCCCTTTTCCAGCCTCAGCCCCCGTAAAACTGTGGCCACTTTATTGCTCGAGCCCTTCAAGATTCACCGTATTCCTGTAAACGGCCCGCAGAAGGTCGAGGAGCTGCTGAGCATGGTTGGCCTTTCCTCGGAGCAGGCTGATAAATTCCCGCACCAACTGTCCGGCGGTCAAGCGCGGCGGGTCGGGATTGCCCGGGCCCTTGCCCTTCATCCGGAACTGCTTGTGGCCGATGAGCCAACAGCCGGCTTAGACGTTTCCGTGGCGGCCGAAGTGTTGAACTTATTAAAAGAGCTGCGCGAGAAATTGAACCTGACTTATATAATCATTACGCACAACCTTAATATCACCAGTTTTATCGCTGATCGTGTCGCGGTAATGTACCTGGGTAAAATAGTCGAAATGGGAAAAAGTGATCAGCTATTCTCAAACCCCGCTCATCCCTACACGGAAGCGCTGCTTTCTGCCGTGGCCGTCCCTGATCCCGAGTCGCGGTGGCAAAAACAGCGCGTCATTCTCGAAGGTGAAATTCCCAGCCCGCGGAACCCGCCTTCCGGTTGTTCCTTTCATCCTCGCTGCCGCTACCGGCAGGAACGCTGCACAGTTGAGAGTCCCCGTCTAAGCAGCCTGACAAAGGGCGAGGCAACCCATTTAGCGGCGTGCCATTTTCCAATAAAGAGGAATGAAGGTGCTTAGATGTTCAGGATTGCTGCTTTTATACTTTGGGATGAGAGCCTTCTGCCGGCCAATAGCACTGTTTGTCTGATCGGACTGCGCATGCAAATTGCATTTTGCCGCGCCGGGGTCTGAGCAGCGCTGGTACTGTACCGCCGGGGGCGATATGATTAACCGGGCAGGTAGAACTTTTTCACATGCCGATCTGGCATGGGGCCTGAAGAAGCGGTTTTCCTGTTTTTGGCCCAGTGGTTTATAATTGATTTTAGAGAACAGGAGGGATGTACCGATGAAAGTTTTGCCGGGAGACCAGGCGACAGTGTCCGCTTCCGCTGAAGAAGACTTTCAGAGCGCTGAAGTTTGGGATAAAGTGAGCGGTAAAACCGTTTACGGCATTGATCTGCGCCTTCCGGGAATGCTGGCGGGGAAAATACTGCGCAGCCCCCATGCCCATGCGCGGATCAAATCAATTGATATTACCGGGGCCTTAAAGCTGCCCGGGGTAAGGGCTGTCCTGACCGGCGCCGACATGAAGCAGAAGCCCTACGGCATTGTGGTTAAGGACGAACTGCCCCTGGCCGTGGATACGGTGCGCTATATAGGCGATGAAGTGGCCGCAGTGGCCGCGGTGGATGAGGAGACCGCCCGCAGGGCGGTGGAGGCCATCCGGGTGGAATATGAACCGCTGGCGGCGGTTTATGATCCGGAAGAAGCCCTGCAGGCGGGGGCTCCGCAGCTGCACGGCGATTTCCCCGGCAACCTGGCCTGGGAAAGGCTGCTGGAGCGGGGTGACGTGGCCAAAGGTTTTGCCGAAGCCGACGTGGTGGTGGAAGAAACCTTTACCACCCGGGCCATCAACCATGCCTACCTGGAGCCCATCTCCTGCATCGCCAGCGTCGACAGCTACCAGGGGCTCACCCTTTATACGGCCCTGCAGTCGCCGCATATCGTGCGCAACCTGCTGGCAGAAACGCTCGATCTGCCCCCCTCGCGGGTTCGCATCGTGGGCCCGGCCATGGGCGGCGGTTTCGGCGGCCGCGTCTTCGGCAACCTGAAAGTGTACCTGCTTTCAGCCCTTCTGGCCATGCGTACGGGCGCACCGGTAAAAATACGGCTAACCCGGGAAGAAGAATTTATTGCCGGGCGGCCCATGGTGCCGGTTATTTTCAAAGTGAAGATGGGGGTGCGCCGGGACGGCACGATCACGGCCCGGGAATCGGACATCCTGGTGGACAACGGCGCCTATAGCGCCCAGGGGCCCTGGGTGGCGAAAACCATATCCGAGCGCAATGATTCCCTGTATCGCATTCCGCACATTCGCACCCGTGTCCGCCTGGCCTATACCAATAAGGTGCCCACAGGGCAGCTCCGTGCATACGGCAACCAGACCGCCAATTATGCTTACGAAACACTTCTGGATATGGCCGCGCGCAAGCTGGGGATGGATCCGCTGGAGCTGCGCTTGAAAAACTGCGTTGGACCCGGCGACATCACGGTGCACGGCCTGGAGATCAAAAGCTGCAACCTGGCCCAATGCTTTAAAACCGCCGCTGCGGCCGTGGGATGGGACCAGAAGAAGCCGGGGCGGGGCTACGGTATCAGCGGGGCCATTCACGCCAACGGCAGCGTGGTCGCCCATAAGGATTTTCGCGGTGCCGCCGCCGTGGTTCGCCTGGAGGAAGACGGTAAGTTTACCATCTTTACGGGCGAACAGGATTACGGCCAGGGTACCCATGCTGTATTTGCCCAAATTGCCGCCCGGGTCTTAAACGTCTCGCCGCAGGATATAACCGTTTGCTCCAAGGATACTGCGGTAATCCCTTACTCCCAGGGCGCTTTCGCCATGCGGCAGACTACGATCGGCGGCCATGCCGTGCGCCTGGCGGCGGAAGATTTAAAGCAGAAGATGGCCGGGCTGGCCGCAGAGCTGCTGGGTGCGGAAGCAGAGCTGTCGGGAGGAGTTTTCAGGACGCCTGACGGCGCGGAACTGCCCCTGCCTGAAATCGCCTACCATTGGCGCTGCCGCCACAACGGCCTCGCCATGACGGGGGAAGGCAACTACAACCCGCCCGGATCCGCTTACGACAGTACCGGCTACGGCAATATTGCCGTAACCTATTCATTTGCCGCCCACGCCGCCGAGGTGGAGGTGGACCCGCAGACCGGCGCTCTGACCATACACAAAATCGTGGCGGTGCACGATTCGGGAAAAATTATCAACTATACCGCTTCCCTGGGCCAGGTTTTCGGGGGAGTGACCCAGGGCCTGGGCTATAGCTGCTTTGAAGGGTATCTCTTTGACGGCGGGCAGGTGCTCAACCCCAACTTCGCCACCTACCAGCTCCCCACCGCCCTGGATGTGCCACCCATTGAGCCTCTCTTTATAGACAGTGAAGATCCGGAGGGCCCTTTTGGGGCCAAAGGCCTGGGCGAAATCGTGCAGGTACCCCTTTTGGGGGCCCTCTCCTGCGCCGTGGCCGACGCCATCGGAGCACCGGTGACTTCGCTGCCCATGACGGCTGAAAAAATATACTGGGCCGCCGCCGGAAAGGAGTGCTTGGAGTGAGCTACCGCATCGCCAGAGATCTTGAAGACGCCCTTCAGCTGCTGCGGGAGGGCCGCGGAGCAGCCCGGATTATTGCCGGAGGGACCGACCTGTTTCTGCAGGAACTGCCGGAAGCGCTGGTGGACCTGACCGGCAGCCCCGAAACACGCGGCATATGCGCAGAGGAAGAAATGCTGAATGTCGGCGCATGCGTGACCCATGCCGAAGCCGCCGCATCGCCCCTGCTCCAGGAAGGGGCCACCGCCTTGGCCGAAGCCTGCGGGCAGGTGGGCTCACCCCAGGTGCGCCATGCCGGCACCCTGGGCGGCAACGTGGTCAACGCCGCTCCTGCGGCCGACGCGGCGGTGGGCCTGGTGGCCATGGGCGCCAGGGCTGTTATCGTGGATACCGCTGGTTCAAGGCGGCAGGAAGCGGTGGAAAATCTTTATGCCCACTATAACCGCTCCCGGGTGGACAGCAGCAGGGAGATTTTGCTGCACTTTACCATGAGAAAGCATGGTCCCGGGGAGGGCTCCGCGTTTAAGCGCTTTGCCTCCCGAAAATCTCTCTCCCTGCCCATGTTCAGCGTGGCCGCGGTTGTCCGCCTGGAGCAAGGGCTTTTACAGGAGGTGCGGCTGGTGGCGGCCCCGGTGAAGCCGGCCCCGACCCGCCTGCCGCAGGTGGAGCAGCGTCTGCAGGGCCTGCCCGCCTCCGCGGAAACCTGGCGGCTGGCCGGTGACCTGGTGCGGGAAGCGGTTGCCGTGCGCGGCAGCGCCCTGCGCTGCACGGCCGAGTATCGCCGCCACCTGGCGGGAGTGCTGGCGGAACGGGCCCTGCAAGAAGCAGCCCGCCGCGCCGCAGGCTTGAAGGCAGGTGAAAGCAAATGAAAAAACAGGTTATCCGCTTTAGGTTAAACGGTGAACCGGTGGAGCTGCTGGCTGATCCGGCGCAGAGCTTGCTGCACCTGCTGCGCGAAGAGCTGGAGCTCACCGGAACCAAGGAAGGCTGCGGCCGGGGAGAATGCGGCGCTTGCACGGTGCTGCTGGATGGCCGGCCGGTAAATTCCTGCCTGGTCCCCGCCGGCAAGGTTGAAGGTAAAAGCGTGATCACCATTGAGGGCCTGACCCGCTCCGGGGAGGCGCGCCCGCTTCAGGAAGCCTTCGTGGCCGCGGGTGCAGTGCAGTGCGGTTTTTGCACCCCGGGGATGATCATGTCAGCCTACGCCTTGTTAAAAGCCAACCCCAGCCCCACCGCTGCAGAGATCAAGACCGCCATTTCCGGGAACCTGTGCCGCTGCACCGGTTACAAGCAGATCGAGCAGGCCGTGGCCATGGCGGCACAGCAGGGCCGCGGCGGCAGCACCACCACAAAGGAGAGCTTAAGATGCACGTAAATCAACGCTTTCAAAACACCCTGGGCTTGAACTTCTACACTGAAGACCAGCTGGATCAGCTTCATTATGCCACCCTCGATGTGCTGGAGCGGGTCGGGGTGCGGGTCCATGAACCCGAATCGCTGGAGCTGCTTCATGGCGGAGGGGCCCGCATAGACGGCAACCTGGTCAAAATACCGGCCTGGATGGTTCAGCGGGCCCTCTCCACCGCGCCGCCCAGAGTCTCCCTGGCCACCAGGGACGGCCGGCGGGCCCTCTCCCTGGAAAAGGGCAACATTTATTACGGCACCGGCTCCGATACACCGTTTACCATTGATCTTAAATCCGGTCAAAGAAGGCCGGCGGTCAAGCAGGACGTGGCCAACGCGGCGATTCTTTCCGACGCCCTGGAACATGTGGATTTTGTCATGTCCCTGGGGTTGGCCTCAGATGTGCCGGCCGTCAACTCGGATGTGCACCAGTTTGAAGCGATGACCTTAAATACGGTCAAGCCCATCTGTTTTACGGCCCACGGCCGTGAAGGGCTGCTGGAGATCATTGAAATCGCCAGCATCGCCGCCGGGGGGAAGGAGGCCCTGGCAGAAAGGCCTTACCTGATTCTCTACGCCGAGCCCACTTCACCGCTGCAGCATACCCGGGAAGCCCTGGAAAAACTGTTAACCTGCGCTGCAGAGCGGCTGCCGGTGATCTATGCCCCCGCAGTGATGAGCGGCGCCACCGGGCCGGTTACCCTGGCCGGCGCTGTGGTGGTGGCCAACGCGGAGATTTTATCAGGACTGGTGATCCACCAGCTTAAAGCGCCGGGCGCCCCCTTTGTTTACGGAGGAGGGGTGCCGCCCATGCACATGGCCAACTCCATCTGCTCCTACGGCGGCCCCGAGCGGGATTTGGGCTGCATCTCCCTGGTCCGGCTGGCCCAGTATTACCGCCTGCCCGTATTTACCACCGCCGGCTGCAGCGATGCCCATGTTTTCGACCAGCAGGCGGGCATGGAAGCGGGATTCAACCTGCTCATCTCCGGGCTGGCCGGGGGCAACCTGATCCATGATCTCGGTTATATCGGGGTGGGCATGACCTCTTGCCTGGAGCATCTGCTGCTGTGCAACGAGGCGGTCGGGGCGGTGAAGCACCTGCTGCGCGGCGTGGCCGTCACCCCCGAAACCCTGGCCCTGGATCTGATTGAAAAGGTGGGCCCGGGGGGGCATTTTTTAAGCGAAGAGCATACGGCCAGGCATTTCCGCCAGGAGATGTACTTCCCGAAAGTATTGAACCGGGATAATTATGACGGCTGGCTGGCTGCCGGCGGGAAAAGCTTTGGAGAAAGGGCCAACGAGGTGGTGCAGGAGATCCTGGCTGCTCACCGGCCTCCCGCCCTGCCGCCGGAGCGTGAAGCAGAAATCCGCCGCGTGACCGCCCGCCGGGGCTGACTAATTAAAACCAGCAGCGCCGGCGGAAAGGCCGCATTTTTTGTTTAAAAAAATGATGGCCGAACCAATACTAACTACAGCGAGCCGGGCCAGCAGTGGTTATTGCGGGCGAGCCAGCACGGCGCGGCACTTTCGCCCGAGGGCATGGCAAAAGAAGACGGCCCTGCCTGCGGCTAACCATGATCTTCCTTTTTACTGCGGTATAAATTGTATCCGGATATGCAGCTGCGGCAGGGATGGTGACGCCCCTTGGAGAATAATACCACACTGCCCGTTAGCGGAAAAAAGCGCACAGCGGCGGTTTGCTGGAAGCGCGAAAATAACATAATTAGGAGTGATTAAAGATGCTCATCGTCGGAGAAAAAATCAACACCAGCCGTAAAGAAGCCAGGGAAGCTGTTGCAAAAAGGGACGCCGCCTTTATCCGCAGCCTGGCCCGGCGGCAGGCCGAAGCGGGGGCCCATTACATCGACGTTAACTGCGGCACTTTCCTCAAAGAAGAGCCGGAGCTGTTGAGCTGGCTGGTGCAGGAGGTGCAGCAGGAGCTCAATAACGCCCCCCTCTGCATCGACAGCCCCAACCCTGTTGCCGTGGAAGCGGCGCTCAAAGTTCACCAGGGGAAGGCCATGCTTAATTCCATCAGCGGGGAGAAGGAACGCTACGAAGCCCTGCTGCCGCTAGTGGTGCAGTACGGCTGCAAAGTGGTAGTGCTGTGCATGGATGACGAAGCCGGCATACCGCCCGACGCGGCCACCCGTTTCAAGATCGCTTCCCGGATCATCGACGGGCTTACAGCCAAAGGGGTCAAGGTGGAAGATATTTACGTGGACCCGTTGATTCAGCCCATCAGCGTCGATACTAAAAACGGCCTTGCCGCCGCTGAAACCATCCGCATGGTCAAAGAACGCTATCCCGGAGTGCACGCCATTTGCGGCCTCAGCAACATCTCGTTCGGTTTGCCGGAGCGCAAGCTCTTAAACCAGGCCTACCTGGTTGTCTGCGCCACCTACGGCCTGGATGCGGTCATCCTGGACCCGGAAGACAAAAGGATCATGGCCCTGGTCTACGCCTCGGAAGCGCTGCTGAACCGGGATCCCTACTGCGGTGAATATCTTAAGGCTTACCGCAGCGGCCTGCTGAAGCCGTAGAGAGTGTATCCAGGAGACAGAACACCGAAGACAGGAGTTGGAGGTTAAAGGTTTTTTCACCCCTTCCGGCTTCTGAATTCTATATTCCCTCCTGATGCACACTTTCTGGAGGGACAGCGGTAGGCGGGGCCGGAAAGTGGGCCGGTACTACCCGGCGTGTTTTTCATGGCAACCGCAATATTGCAAGCAGGGGCGCGGCGTGCCGCGCCCGCTTTATTTAGTACATGTCTAGGCTAGGTGAGAATCTTATGTTAGTCGAGTTAACGGTTAACCGGTTTGTGCAGGAGCTTGCCTCCGCTTCGCCGGCGCCGGGAGGGGGCAGCGTCTCCGCCCTGGCCGGCGCCCAGGCGGCTGCATTGATCTCCATGTATTGTCAACTGAGCCTTAACCGGGAGAAATACGGCGACGCGGTGGCTTTCCTGGAAGAGGCCGGGGCAAAGGCCCGTGCTGTCGCTGAAAAGTTATTGCAGGCAGTGGATGAGGATACCGCCGCTTTCAATCGGGTTATGGAAGCCTTCCGCCTGCCCAAGGGAAGCGCCGCGGAAAAGGAGCGGCGCAGCGAGGCCATCCAGGAGGCTTATGTTATGGCGGCAAAAGTTCCTTTACAAACGGCGGAACTTTGCCTGCAGCTGCTGGAGCTGGTAAAAGGGGTGGCCGGACGGGGCAACCCCGCGGCGGTGACCGACCTGGGCGTGGGCAACCTGCAGGCCCTGGCCGGGCTGACCGGTGCCTGCTACAATGTGCAGATTAACCTCGGTTCCATCAAAGACACAAAAATCAAGGAACAGCTGTCGGAGCAGACGGCCCGCATCCTCACTTCCGGCCGTGAACTTTTTGACGGGAACCGGGCCTTGATCGAGCAAAGCATTTAAGGCGGGAGGCAGCTGAAATGAAAGAAATCATTGAATGCGTACCCAACTTTAGCGAAGGGCGCCGCCGCGAGGTGGTTGAGGCGCTTGTGCAAGAGATTAAGAACGTAGACGGTGTTTCTGTACTGGATTATTCCATGGATTATGACCACAACCGCTGCGTGATCACCTTCGTCGGTGAAGGCAGCGCGGTGCTGGAAGGGGCTTTCCGCGGCGCACGCAAAGCGCTGGAACTGATCGACCTGCGCAAGCACAAGGGCGGCCATCCGCGCATGGGCGCCACGGACGTGATCCCCTTTATCCCCATTGAGGGCGCTGACATGGACAGGTGTATCGCCCTGGCGCGGCAGCTGGGGCAGCGGCTTGCCGAAGAGCTCTCCATACCGGTTTTCCTCTATGAAGAGGCCGCCACCGCGCCGGAGCGGCGCAACCTGGCCACCCTGCGGGCCGGCCAGTTTGAAGGGCTTCAGGAAGCCATGGATCGCGGCAGAATCCCCGATTTCGGCCCGGCCAGGGTGCATCCTTCGGCGGGAGCTACGGCGGTGGGGGCCAGGCGTCCCCTGGTGGCCTTTAACGTCAATTTGACCACGGCCGATGTTAACGTGGCTAAAAAAATTGCCGCAGCGGTGCGCGAGCGCGGCGGCGGCCTGTGCAACGTCAAAGCCCTGGGCATCTACCTGGAAGATGAAAAGAAAGCCCAGGTAACCATGAACCTGGTTAACTGCGAGGCCACGCCCATACACCGCGTGGTGGAGCTGATCAAAGCCGAAGCGGCCCGCTACGGTGCGGCCATAGCGGAGACGGAAGTGGTGGGCCTGATCCCGCGGCAGTATCTTATCGATGCCGCCCTGCACTACCTGCAGCTTAACCGCTTCTCCCCGGACCAGATTCTCGAAAACCGGATTAAGTAGGGTATGATCGGGGGACAGCATGGTTAAGCCCGTGCCTATCAATTAGATTTGTTTCTTTATCAATGCCCCTTTTCAAAAGGGGAAGCAGTTGAGTGAAATTTAAAAAGGCCCCCTTTCGCAAAGGGAGATTTCGGGGGATTTCATAACCGAGAGTTACTCAATCGTCTCATATATTGCCTGGCAGGGCGCTGTGTTGCCCCTTCAGCATGATTGGGCTACTCTTTTGAGTTCAGTTATGGGCAGCTTATACAGTCCCCGGTCTCTGACAAGAACAATGGGAGGATGGAAAATGCTTCAGGCAGACCTGTTAGTAAAAAACGCAGCCCAGCTTTTAACCATGGCCGGGCACAGCAAAGAGCCTAAGCGGGGTGCTGAACTGGCCGATCCCGGGATCATTACCGGCGGGGCCGTGGCGGCATTTGGCGGCGAAATCGTGGCCGTGGGGCCGACGGAGCAGGTGGAGGAGGAAGTGGAACTTCTGCCCCATGCCCAGGTTTACGACGCCTGGGGCAAGGTGGTGGCGCCCTGCTTTGTTGAGCCCCATACCCATATCGTTTTTGGCGGCAGCCGCCAGAACGAATTTGTGATGCGGCTGCAGGGAAAAACCTACCTGGAGATCATGGAGGCGGGCGGGGGTATCGTCAATTCAGTCAAGGCCACCGCCGCTGCCTCTGATGCAGAGCTGCTGGAGACCGCCCGGCGCCGCCTCGACTACTTCGCCCGGCACGGCGTAGGCACCGTGGAGGTGAAAAGCGGTTACGGCCTTTCCGTGGCCGAAGAGCTGCGCATGCTAAGGGTAATCCGTGAACTGGACGCCATTCATCCCCTGGAC
This sequence comes from Bacillota bacterium, assembly GCA_029782095.1. Taxonomy (GTDB): domain Bacteria; phylum Bacillota; class Dethiobacteria; order DTU022; family DTU022; genus JAKPEE01. The sequence goes on from JAKOVL010000043.1 coordinate 27,495, forward strand.
CTGGTGCCCACCTTTCTGGGAGCCCACGCTTTTCCGAAGGAATACCGCGGGCGGGAAGAGGAATACGTAGATCTGGTGGTAGAAGAAATGATCCCCCGGGTGGCCGAAGAGAAGCTGGCCAGCTTTTGCGATGTTTTTTGCGATGTGGGCGTGTTTACGGTGGAGCAGTCGCGGCGCATCCTCGAAGCAGGCAAGCGCCACGGGCTGCTGCCGAAATTGCATGCCGACGAGCTGGCCTCCTTCGGCGGGGCCGAGCTGGCGGCGGAAGTTGGGGCTGTCTCGGCGGATCACCTGCTCAAGGCGTCGCCGGAAGGAATTAAAGCCCTGGCCGACGCCGGCGTCATCGCCGTGCTGCTGCCCGGCACAGCCTTCTTCCTCAATGAAGAATACGCGCCGGCGCGGCAAATGATTGAGCAGGGCGTGGCCGTGGCCCTCTCCACGGACAGGAATCCCGGCTCTTCGCCCACCGAGGCGACCCACCTGATCCTGACTCTGGCCTGCATTAAAATGAAAATGCTGCCGGCGGAAGCCCTGTGCGCCGCCACCATTAACGCCGCCCATGCCATCGGGATGGCTCACCGGGTCGGCAGCCTCGAAACAGGGAAGCAGGCTGATCTGGTGATCATCGACGCCCCGGACTGCGACTATATTCCCTATCACTACGGCACCAGCCTGGTGGAGGCGGTGTATAAGAGAGGGCGTAGGATTGTTTAAATTTATGTTAGCATGAGAATACAGATTTTAGGATGAGCTTGCAAGAGAAGGCCAGGCAATACAACAACCTTGTTCGCTGGCAAACAGGGGTCGTCCCAAAGTCAATTGGGACAACCCCTTTCTTTTGTTGTTAGTTGTGAGTTATTACTAATCTGTCAAGGGCCTGTTTTCTGTATTCCGGTGCTCAGTGCGGCAGCGGCCTAACCCTCTCCCCTGGTGGGAGAGGGTTAGGCGCTTATTAATTCCGGTATAGAGGGATACTGCCATCTAGAGCTGCTCCAACAAACGCTGCTTAATCCGCTCCAGGCGCTGGCTGAACTGGTGGGCCAACGCCAGCTTCCCTTCCTGCCACTGCGGGGTTCGCTCAATATTTATCGCGGCGATGGCGCTGCCGCTGATGCCGCTTTCTTTGAGAAGGGCCTGGCCGCCTTTCTGTTCCAGCTCGGACCGCTTCTTTTCCACTTGATCCCGGTATTCCCGGCATATTTCCTGCAGGGCTGCTCCAGCTTCTCCATTGTAAATATCAGGAGCAAATTTTTGATACGCCGCCAGGACCGGTGCACAGTTAGCGGGGTTCAACCTTTCGGTGATTCCTTGCAGCAGTGCCTTTTTCGCAGCCGGGAGCGCGGCGGCGGGGTAGTTGTCGATACTTTCCGCCAGGCGCTCCAGCGATACCTTGTTTTCCAGGTAGGAGGAGGCCAGCAGCGCCGCTGCCTTTGTATACTGATCGTAGGCGCTTTCTTCAATGTTGCTGCCAACACTGCCGGCCAATGCGTCGGCCCGCTCCATGGCCAGCTCCAGGGCTGATTTAATTTTTCCCATAATTTGCTCACCTCGCTTCTATCCTGCTATAATCATAACATAAAAAACGGCAGTAATGCTTAAATATAGAGGAGGCTGCAACATGCGTATTACCGAAAAAATCTACGGCTATCTCTGGCGGGGGCGGGGCAACAACTGCAACAGCTACCTGTTCAAAGGGGAAATGACGGTCCTTTTTGATCCCGGGCATATTTACAATGAGTTCGGGGAAAGCGGCTTTGAGCTGCTGGTGCGGCAGATGGCTGCCGATGGCTTTGCGCTGGAAGAGGTGGACTTGATCTTATGCACCCACGGCCATCCCGACCACGTGGAAGCGGCGGGCCTGGCCAGGGAAAGAAGCGGGGCTCGCTTTGCCCTGCACCAGCAGGACGAGTTTATCCTGGAGGTGATGCAGCAGCGCTACGCCGCCGCGGCGAGCCAGGAGATTCCCGACCTTAAGCCCGATTTTTATCTGCAGGAGGGGGATCTGGAACTGGGCCAGGGGAAAAAGGATCTAATCCGCGTCATCCATACGCCCGGCCATTCGCCTGGATCGATCTGTTTTTACCTGCCAGATGAAAAAGCACTGATCACCGGCGATACTGTTTTTGAAAACAGTATCGGCCGCTCTGACCTGCCCGGCGGCGATTTGGAGAAGTTGGAGCAAAGTGTGGCCAGGCTGGCCTCCCTGGAAGGGGTGGAGCTTTTGCTGCCTGGACACATGGGCTATATTTCGGGATCGGACAATGTGCGCCGCAACTTTGCGCGGATCCGCAGGGCTTTTTTCGGCGTAATCTAAGATCTCTTCCCCCCCTGCGCCGGCCGGCCTGCCCCAGGGCTGATTGGAAAGCCGTGCGGCAGCTATGAGCAGAAAAAGAGAGAAGGCGGGAAGGGCATGGCCTGCGGCCCGCAAACGCGCATCATGAAAGGTTAGATTAATTCAAAGCGGGGTGCCGGGATGCATAAAAGAGGCGTACTCTTATTGTGCCTGCTGCTGGCAGCGATGCTGGCAATGGGACTCGGATGTAATTTTCCAGGCGTTAACGGGGTGAATAATGGGGATCACGGGGACGGCGCTGCCGGCGGTGACAACGGGGGCAGCGCAAAAGCTCCAGAACCGGCGGCCCATAACCTGGTTAAAGTGGAAAATACCGCCGGAGACGGGTATTTTTATCGTCTGGAGGAGCTGCCGGAAACAGTGCAGCACTGGGTGGACAACGCGGCTAAAAATATTTTTCTAGGACAGAGCAGGGTGTTCGGCGAGCACCTTTATATCCTGGTAACCTATGGTCCGCAACCTACCGGCGGGTATGCCGTGGATATTACTGATGTGCATGTGGGCAGTGACGCGGTAGAGGTGCTGGTCGAATTCAGCGCGCCGGGTCCTGATGATGTGGTCACTCAGGGCTTCACTTACCCCTATGATCTGGCGTTAATCCCGGCAGTGGAGCTGCCGGTTGTCTTCAGCGCCAGTGGTGCTGAAGAATATCTGATGACACTCTATGGCGTGGACTATCTCGAACCGGTTATCGCCTCTTCATCGCATTGGATTAAACTCTTTGCGCCGGATATAGATGATACGGTAGCCGGAACGCTGCGCTTCCGCGGTGTGGCTTCGGTGTTTGAGGGAACCGTCTCTTACCGCTTAACCGGGGAAAACGGCCGTGTGTTGACCGAAGGATATACCATGGCCGGCATGGGCGACTGGTATTACTTTGAAGAGTCGATTACCCTATCCGAACTGATTGATAAAAGTACTCTGGCCATGCTTGAACTATATACCGTCAGCCCCAAAGACGGTTCCGAACAGGACACGGTTTCAGTTCCCCTGCGCCTGTCCCCGTAACAGAAACTGCCGGATAAGATCTTCCCTGTTGTTTAAAATATGGTTATAGCACTTTGACAGGGAGGATGATCAATGCGCTACCATGATCTGTATTGGGGCTTAATCGCTGGCCTGGCCGGCGCCCTGGCGGGTTCTGCCATCTTGTGGGGTTCCTGGCTGCTTCCCGCCCTGGGCCTGCTGCTGACCCGGGCCGGCTTGATTTACGGTTTTTTGGCCATGCTGATTCTCGGCGCCCTGGGGGGAGTGCTCTACGCGGCGCTGCTGCGGCGGCGCCGGATGAGGCTGCATAGCACCATCCTGGCAGGAGTCGCTTTGGGCTTTATCCTCTGGGTCATCGGGCCCCTGCTCCTGGTGCCGGTGATCCTGGGTTTCCCGCCGCAGTGGGAAAGTCCGCTGGATCACTGGACGCCGCTGCTCGCCTTTGTTCTATACGGCACGGTTACCGGGCTGCTCTACAGCCGCTGGGGCCTGGGCCAGTCGCGGGTGAGGACCTATTATGCCCTGGGCATCCTGGCGGCAGCGGCCTTGCTGACGCCGTTTATGCTGCGGGCGGCGACCAGCACCGACCCGGAGGCACTGCAGCTTCCCCCCGGCTACCGGGCGGAAGTGGTGGCCAAAGGCTTTACCTACCCCACCGCGCTGGCCCTGGATGATCACGGCAATATTTATGTGGCTGAGTCCGGTTTTGCTTACGGTCCTAAAACTACCGCGGCCCGCATACTCAAGGTCAGGCCCGACGGCCGCATCGGTGAAGTGGCAGGCGATTTCGAGGGGCCCCTCAACGGTATCGCCCTGCGCAGCGATCGCCTCTTTGTTTCACACCGCGGCAAGATTACTGTCTTTGACCTGGAAAGCCGGGAGCGGGAAGACCTGGTTACAAACCTGCCCTCCCTGGGCGATCACCAGAACAACGACCTGGTTTTCGGCAAAGACGGTGCGCTGTACTTTGGGCAGGGCACAGCCACCAACGCCGGGGTGGTCGGCTCCGACAACTTTGTTTACGCCTGGGCGGACCGCCACCCCGATGTTCACGACATCCCTTCACGCCGCTTTACCCTTACCGGCGAAAACTACGAGTCATTGGACCTGGGGACAGCCGACCCGGCTGACACGAAGATGACCGGCGCCTTTGCCCCCTTCGGCCAAACCCGGGAAAGCGGCGAGCAGGTTGAACCGGCGGTGCCGGCCAACGGCGCGGTGCACCGTCTCGACCTGGAAACGGGAGAGCTGTCCCTTTTTGCCGACGGGCTGCGCAATCCTTACGGCCTGGCGGTGGACAGTGACGGCAACATTTACGCCACCAATTTAGGCTATGACGACCGGGGCGTCAGGGCGGTGAAGGGCTGTCCTGACTGGCTGGTGCGCCTGCGCGAAGGGGCCTGGTACGGCTGGCCCGACTACGCCGGGACTGTGGCCTTGACGGAGCCGATCTTTGCTTCGGAGCGGGGAGTGAACCGGAAGCCGCTGCTGGTGGATCCGCCGCCGGTAGAAGCGCCCCTGGCCACTTTTCCGCCCCATTATTCGCCCATGAAACTGGCCGTGGCCCCGGAAGAATTCCCGCATGACGGCATCTTTGTGGCTGTTTTCGGGGACGGCCAGCCCCTGACCGAAAACCTGGAGGAGCAGGTGCCAACAGGGGTGCTGCTGGTGGATCCGGCTACCGGCCGCTTCGACTGGTTCATTAAAAACAAGGAGCAGCCCCGGGCCGGGCGCATGGGAAACGGCCTTAAACGGGTTGTGGACGTGAAGTTCAGCCCTGACGGGCAATCCATGTACCTGCTTGATTTCGGAGTGATGGAATTTACGGACATGGCGCCCAACGCTATCCCCCAAAGCGGTGTTCTCTGGAAAATTACGGCTAATTAGGGGGCGAAGCAGGCATCAACCGCTGCCGTTAGTTAAAAGATCATCCTGCGTGCAGAAAATGTGCGGCCTGCCCGGGAAGGGAAAAGCAAACAGGCGGAGGCGTCCGGCTTGCGCAGAAGCGCTGCCGGACGCCCTTTCCTTTTCTAAAAGGAATGAATCACCGGGTGTAGAATATTTTAGAAAAGCTCCGTCTTAATACATAAATTTCTACCCCGGGAGTGATGCTAGTGTATGCAGTCATTTTGGCCGGCGGCAGCGGCAGCCGGCTCTGGCCGTTGAGCCGGGAGCAGCACCCCAAGCAATACCTGACGCTGCACGAACACGGGGAGAGCCTGTTTCAGCAAACAGTGGCCAGGGTATATCCGCTCCTTCCTGCGGAGAAGATCATTGTGGTCACGCACAGGGATCAGGAGGCGGAAATACGGCGGCAGCTCGCGGCCATCTCCCTGGAAGGGGTGGCCGTGCTTAAGGAGCCCGAAGGGCGCAATACCGCGCCGGCCATCGGCCTGGCGGCCTGGCATCTGGCCAAAAATTGCGGATCGCAGACAATCATGGCGGTGCTGCCTGCGGACCACCTGATTTCTGATCACGATCAATTTGCTTCGCTGCTGGCCCGTGGTGAGAAGGCGGCAAAACAGTGGGGGCTGGTGATATTTGGCATCAGGCCGGATTACCCGGAAACCGGGTATGGCTATATCCGCCGCGGCGCCGCCCTTCCCGGGGGGTGCTACCGGGTCGAACAATTCGTGGAAAAACCCGGCCTTGAGCAGGCGCGGCAATTTTGCCAGGATGGCCGCTACTTCTGGAACAGCGGTATGCTTGTGTTTCAGGTAGGCGCTTTGCAAGAACAGTACCGCCGCTTTTTACCGGAGAGCGCCGCTGTCCTGGACCGGCTCCTGGAGCAAAACTGCCCTGCCTTGGAGCAGTTGTATCCTGCCCTGGAGGCAGTTTCCATTGATTATGGGATTTTAGAAAAAACCGAAGAGGTAGTGGTGATTCCGGCAGAGCTTGGCTGGAGCGATTTGGGCAGCTGGGAGGCCTATTACAAGGCTTCCCCCAGGGACGCGGCAGGCAACCGCCTGCAAGGGCGGGTTTTGGCCGTGGACACCACCGGCAGCCTCATCCTGTCCCGTTCCCGCCTTGTGGGCGCCGTCGGCGTGGATAACATGGTCATCGTCGATACGGACGATGCCCTGCTGGTCTGCCGCCGGGATCGCTCCCAGGCGGTAAAGCAGCTTTACGAAGAGTTGAAGCGGCGCGGCGATCCGGAATACCGGCAGCATTGCACCGTTAACCGCCCCTGGGGCAGTTATACCGTCCTGGAAAAGGGAGACACTTTCCAGGTGAAACGCATCAGCGTTAATCCCGGCGCGCGCCTGAGCCTGCAGAGCCACCGCCACCGCTCGGAGCACTGGGTGGTGGTTAAGGGCACGGCCCTGGTAACGGTCCAGGATCGTGAACAGCAGCTGGCCAAGGGAGAAAGTGTATTTATCCCGGCGCAGGCGAAGCATCGCCTGCAAAATATCGGCAAAGAAAAGCTGGAGGTGATTGAAGTCCAAAACGGCAGCTATCTAGGAGAAGATGACATCCAGCGCTACGAGGACGACTACGGGCGCCTGGAGCAGGATGAAGCGATGCAGTGTTACTACAACTGGCTGAAGCAGCCGGACCTGGATGATGCGACCCGGTGCGAGCTTGAAGCCATGAAGGACGCCCCCGACCTGATCCGCGACCATTTCGGGGGTGAGCTTGTTTTCGGCACCGGCGGCATGCGCGGCATCATCGGCCCCGGCATAAACCGGATCAACCGCTATATCGTCCGCCGCGCCACCCAGGGCCTGGCCAACTATATCAACTCCCTCGAGCCGGCGCCGGCGCGCCGGCGGGTGGCTATTGCTTACGATACACGGCATTTTTCCCGGGAATTTGCCCGGGAGGCGGCGCTGGTCCTGGCGGCCAACGGCATTGAAGCGGCCCTGTTTAGAGAAGTGCGGCCTACCCCGGAACTATCTTTTGCCATTCGCAGGCTGCAATGCGCGGCGGGGATTGTGATCACCGCCAGCCACAACCCGCCTGAATATAATGGCTACAAAATCTACGGGCCCGATGGGGGACAGGCTGTATCGCCCTTGATTGACCGGCTGGTGGAAGCCATCGCGGCGGTGGACCTGTTCCGGGATGTGAGGACCATGGAGTACGAGCAGGCCGTAGCCTCCGGCCTAATCCAGGAGATTGGCCCGGAAATAGATCGCGATTACTTGGAGGCGGTGCGCAGCCAGTCCCAGAGCAGTCCCCGCAGCCGTTTGAAGGTGGTCTACACGCCCCTGCACGGCACCGGAGGGACCCTCATACCGGACTTGTTAAGGCAGACGGGCTATATTGATCTGGCTGTGGTGGAAGAGCAGATGGCCGCAGATCCCCTCTTCAGCACAGTGAAGGTGCCCAACCCGGAGGACCCGGCTTCCTTTGCACTGGCCCTAAAGCTGGCAGAAAGGGTTGAAGCTGACCTGGTTATGGCCACCGACCCCGACTGCGATCGCATGGGTTGTGCTGTGCGCGAAGCCGGCGGCGGCTACCGCCACTTTACGGGGAACCAGATTGGCGCCCTGATGATCGAATACATCCTCAGCCGGCTGGCCGCGGCAAAGGGCCTGCCTGAAAACGGGGTGATCGTAAAAACTATCGTCACCGGCGATTTGGGCCGGAAGGTGGCCGCCTCATATGGTGTGGATACCGAGGAAACGCTGACCGGATTTAAGTTTATCGGGGAAAAAATCAAAGAATATGAAGAAAGCGGCCGCAAAACATTTCTTTTCGGCTATGAAGAAAGCTATGGCTACCTTGCCGGAACCTACACGCGGGATAAGGATGGCGTGGTGGCCTCTTTCCTCATGGCGGAAATGGCAGCATACTATCGCGATAAAGGGCAGACTTTATCCGAGGTCCTGGAGTCTTTGCATCAGCGGCACGGCTATTTCCGGGAAGAACTGGTTTCCGTGGAGCTGAAAAATATGGCCGAGGCGGATGGTTTTCTAGGTGCCTTTAACGCCGTGCCGCCACAGCTAAACGGCGTCGCCGTTGTGGAAAAACGAGACTACAACCTCCGCAAAGCCTGGAATTTGCTTGACGGGACCGAGAGCAGCCTGACGCTGCCCCGCTCGCAGGTGCTTTACTACAAGCTGGAGGACAGCTCCTGGTTCTGTGTCCGCCCCTCCGGGACAGAGCCCAAAATAAAAATCTACTTTTCGGTCTGCGCCCAGGAAAGCGTGGCAGCAGCGGAGCGGAAAATGGCCCGTTTCAAAGAAGCGGTGCTGGCCATTCCCAATCTCAAGGTTTAAGCGGGGGTGAAAGGGGGTATCCACATTAATCTCAGAGTATGGGCCGAGTTCATTACGCCAGAAGAACTGTGCCAACCAAAAGTGATCTCACTTCTAAGGCGCTACCGGGTTCAGCCCTGCCTCGCTGTGCCCTATGGCCGCCTCGGGGCTGGCTACGCCCGCTACCTGCACCAGTATGGCGAAGCGGGTTTGGAGCCGGCCCTGTGGCCGACGCTGCCCGACAACCTGGGCTACTGGCCCCATGAAGGCAATGCGTCAGAATTTTCAGCCTATGTGCATGAAATTTTTCAGTGGGCCCGGAACGAAAAGGTAGAGGTGCCGTGGCTGGCCATTGACCTGGAAACACCCTATTATCAATGGCAGGAGATCAACCGCGCCCGGGGGATCAAAAAAATTAATAGCACCATAAAGCACTACCGGAACAACCGCAACCGGCACCGTTTTGCCGAAGCAGCCAAAATTTACAGTGCCCTGCAGCAATTCCTTCACGAACAGGGCTGCCGCACCCTGGTCCCGGTGCTGCCCCTTTTGGAGCTGGACCTGGTTAAGGGAGGCGTTAAGCTGCAGGACTACCTGGAAACCCCGGTGACCCCTGTCCAGTGGGATGTGATTTCGGTGATGCAATACAATTCCATGTTCATCGGCTATTCCAGGGGGCTGATCAAGCCGGCGGACGCCCGCTGGCATCTCTACAGGCTCTGCCTCAATGTCCGCCGGGTCCTGGGCGAGCGGGCTTCCATCTCTATCGGGACCACCTCCACCGGCAAGCTGGGCAACGAACCATACTACTCCAGCCCCGCCGAGATGCTCCCCGACGTGGAAGCGGCGCTGGCCGCGGGGATTACCGATATTGCCGTTTTCTGCCTGGAAGGGATCCTCAAAGCGCCGCAGCCCGAAGCCTGGTTTGAGATGATTTGCAGCGCCTCTCCGGTGAAGCCCCGCCGTTCCTGGAAGATGGACTTGACCCGCGCCGCGGCTCGCCTGGGTTATTTTTTAATCTAGGGACGGTTCTTGACTTGAATTAGAATTTACATCCCCGATGGCATGATTGCGATCGGGCCCGGTATGTTTAACGCAAAGGTTGTGTTTAACAGTCAAGTCAAGAACCGTCCCCCTTATAGGCATAACTCTCATGGTAATAGAGAAAATAAAATGAAACCTTTTTGCGGATAAAACAAGGATTACTTGAAAGGGGTTTTTACCATGAGTGCTATGCCTACCGTGGAAAAAGAGAAGCGCACGCAAGCGGGCTCAGCCAAGCGTTTTCAGCGCCTGCTTTCCCCTGGCAAGATCGGAAACATGGAGATACGCAACCGTATAGTCATGCCGCCCATGGGCACCAACTACGCCGACGACGAAGGCTTTGTCACCGAGCGCCTGGCCCGCTACTACGAAGCGCGGGCCGAAGGAGGCGCCGGCCTGATTATCGTTGAGGTGGCCGCCGTGGCCCCCGAAGGGAAGGCCATTGTCAACCAGATCGGCATCTGGGCGGACAAGTTTATTCCCGGCCTGCGCTACCTGGCCGGCAAGATTAAAAAACACGGGGCCCGGGCGGCGATCCAGCTGCACCATGCCGGGCGCCAGACCACCCGGCGCAATACCGGCTACCAGCCCGTGGCGCCGTCGGCGCTGCCCTGCCCGGTCTGCCTTGATGCGCCCCGGGAGCTTTCCGTGGATGAGATCAAAGGGATTGTTGAGGCCTTCGGACATGCCGCCCGCCGGGCCCGCGAAGCCGGATTCGATGCGGTGGAGCTGCACGGCACCCACGGCTACCTGATCAACCAGTTCCTCTCGCCGTACAGCAACAGGCGCACCGACGAGTACGGCGGCGACCGGGAAAGGCGGATGCGCTTTCCCCTGGAGGTGCTGCGGGCGGTGCGCCGCGCCGTGGGCGACGGTTTCCCGGTAATTTTCCGCATCAATGCCAATGAATACGTTGAAGGCGGCATTACCCCGGAAGAGGGGAAGGATTTTGCCCTGCGCCTGGATCGCGAAGGGGTGGAAGCGCTGCATGTTTCAGCCGGAGTCTACGGCTCGCCGGCGCCCATGGTGGCCACCATGTCCACCCCGGATACCCCCCTGGCGGATTATGCCGCGGCAATCAAGAAGGCCGCCTCTATCCCCATTATTACTGTGGGCAAATTCCACGATCCCGAGCAGGGAGAGGCGGCCCTGGAGAGCGGCATGGCCGATTTTATCGCCATTGGCCGCGGCATGATTACTGATTCCCACTTTGCCAAAAAGGTGGAATTGGGGCAGATTGAAAACATCCGCAAGTGTATTCAATGCAACCAGAAATGCATTGATCCGCTGCTGACTTACGGCAAGCCGGTGAGCTGCATTTATAATGCCCGGGTGGGGAAAGAGGTAGACTTTCCCTTTGAAAAGGCGCCGCGCAGTAAAAAGGTTGTTGTCGTGGGCGCCGGCCCGGCAGGCCTGGAAGCAGCCCGGGTGGCCCGGGAAAGGGGGCATCGCGTCATTCTCTTTGAGCGGGAAGGAGAGACGGGCGGCCAGGGCCGGCTGGCCATGGCTCCGCCGAAAAAGGACCGTTTCGGGGAAATCCTGCGCTACCTGCGGCATCGTACCGCGGCGCTGGGGGTGGAGTTCAGGTTGAACAGCAACGCCGATGTTGAAACGGTGCTTAAGGAAAAGCCCGATGCCGTGATCCTGGCCACCGGCGCGCGACCGCTTATCCCGGAGATACCGGGAATCAAGGAGCAAAAGGTTCCCACCGCCTGGGAGGTGCTGCAGGGCAAGGTGAAGCCCGGCAAACGGGTGGCCATTATCGGGGGAGGGCTGACCGGATGTGAAACGGCTGAATTCCTGGCGGAAAAGGGCCACCAAGTGACAGTGCTGGAAATGGGGGCTGAACCGGCCCGCGACCAGAGCTTCAGCCTGCGCGGTGAACTGCTCTCGCGCCTGGAGCTGAATCCCAACGTGGAGATTAAAACCGGGGCGACGGTGACCGCGGTAAACGGCCGCACGATCAACTTCCGCAGCGGGGAAGGCGAGCAATCGCTGCAGGATGTGGACACTATAGTTCTGGCAGCAGGGGCCGTAGCCTGCAATCCCCTGGAGGGAGAGTTGAAGCAGCGCCTGGACGAGGTCTATGCCATAGGCGACTGCGACCGCCCCCGCAACGCCGGCGAGGCCATTCACGAAGCGTTCAACGTGGCTTACCGGCTCTAGAAGAAAAGCTGCGGTGCCTTGCACCGGGGCTGCATGGAACCGCAGCCCAGTTTTTCCATAGCACAAGGGGCAGACCTGCCGGCGCAAGGCTGCCCCTTGGCTTTTGAGGCTGTTTTGCCTGCCGCATATGCGGGCTCCGCGAACTCTGCCCGGCCTGGTTCCTCTTCCAGCTTAGGAAAAGGGGGGCTGAACGGATCATTTGCCCCGGCGCCAGGTTGAGCACTCCGCTTCAACCTGAGCGCCGGGCCGCAGCAGGCAGCATTTTGACGAAAAAAGGGACGGACAGTATAATGTAAAATAGCCGCAGACCGGAGAAAGAGAGTGTCCCTAGATATGTCCCAGTTGAGTTTATGCGGAGTGAGCGTATCCTTCGGCGGCCAGCCCGTTCTAAAGAACCTCTCGCTGCAGCTGCACCCGGGAGAAAAGGCCGGTTTAATCGGGCCCAACGGCTCGGGCAAAACTACACTTTTGCGCATTATTTCCGGTGAGCTGGAGCCGGACAGCGGGACTGTTTCCCTGGCCCGGGGCACAACCGTTGGTTACCTGCCCCAGGAACTCAATTTTAACGCCGGGGGCACTTTGCGCGCCTACCTGGAGCAGGCGCTGCGCGAACTATTTTTGCTAAAAGAAGAGATGGCCCGGCTGGAACAGAAAATTGCCGCTTCTGCCGGGAAGAGAGATGGGGAGGAACTGGAAGCGCTCCTGCAAAAATACGGGCAGGCGTCGGCCCAATTTGAAGCCGCTGAGGGCTACAGTGCCGCCAGCAGAATCCAGGCGGTGGCGCTGGGGCTTGGTTTTAAAGAAACCGATCTGGAGAGGGATTTGCATAAGTTCAGCGGCGGGGAGAAAACCAGAGCGCGGCTGGCGGCGCTGCTGCTGCAGCAGCCGGATCTGCTGCTGCTGGACGAGCCCACCAATTTTCTCGACCTGGAGGGAGTGGAATGGCTGGAGCGCTACCTGCGCGATTCAACCAGCTCCCTGGTGGTGGTCTCCCACGATCGCTATTTTATCGACAAGGTCGCCGGACGGATCTTTTCTTTGCAGGAGGGCTCAGTGAAAAGCTACCGGGGCAACTACAGCGCCTACCTGGTGCAGCGTGAGCAGGAGAGAGAAGCGGCAGAAAGGGCTTACCGGAAGCGGCAGGCCCTCCTTGAACGGGAAGAGAGGCTGATCCGGGAAGCAAAGATGGACGAGCGCTCCAAGCGGCAGGCCCGCAGCCGGCAGAAGCGCCTGGATAAGCTGGAAGCGGTGGAGCGCCCCGTGGAAAACCGGAGCTTCACCCCGGGCTTCGACTACAGCGGCCGCGGCAGCCGCCGCGTCATCCGCTTTGAGGGCGTCAGCAAATCTTATGGCCACAGGGTTCTGTTTAGCGATCTTTCTTTTGAGATAAACTGGGGCGACCGGGTTGCCCTGGTGGGACCCAACGGCGTCGGCAAGTCAACCTTGCTCAAGCTCATTGCCGCGGTGGAGAAGCCGGACAAAGGCCGGATCAGCCTGGGCCCAGCGGTCAATGTCACTTACTTTGCCCAGGAGCAGGATCAGCTTCACCCGGAGCATACGCTCCTCGACGCGATAATCGCTTCTTCGGACCTGGACATAAAGCAGGCCCGCAACCACCTCGGAGCTTACCTTTTTCAAGGCGATGCAGTCTATAAAAAGGTTAAAGACCTAAGCGGCGGGGAAAAGTGCCGCCTGGCCTTAGCCCGCCTGGCTTTGAGCGAAGGTAATTGCCTGCTCATGGATGAACCGACCGGCCACCTTGATCTTCCTGCCATAGAAGAACTGGAGAAGGCCCTGCAAAATTACCCCGGCACGCTGATCATCGTCTCCCATGACCGTTTTTTTCTGCAGCATCTGGTTAACCGGGTTATGGAGCTGAGCCAGGACGGTCTTCGTATGTTCAATGGCAGCTTTCAATATTACCTGGAGCAGCGGGAGAAGAGCGCCGCTTCGGCCGGGCCGTCCGGAAAGGTGGCAGACACCGGGGATGCGCTGAAGCAAAAGCGGCGCGAAGAGTACCGGCGGCGCCAGGAGCGCCGGCGCCTGGAGAGGCGCCTGCAAGAGGAGCAGGCCCGGCTGGAGGATAGCATTACCGCCGTGGAAGAAAACATAGCCCGACTGGAGAAGGCCCTGGCCAGCCCTGAGCATTACGGCGACTACAACAGCTTGCTTGAGCTGAGCAGCAGCCTGGAAGAAGAAAAGGAAAAGCTGGCTGCATATCTGGCCCGCTGGGAAGAAATCAGCCTGCAGCTGGAACAGGTTGCTGCGGAATAACCCTTCAATGCATTTTCCCCCCAACAACTGCCTGGCCTCCTGCCTCCTTAACCCAGGGATAGCCGCCGCTCCCGGGGTAAGCGGCGCCTGCCGGCAGCTCTGCCCGTGAACCTTCCAACCTTCCCTTCTGAATGAAAACCTCCTGGTCAGTGTTCACTTTCAGATCCCCTTTCATTAGCGCCAAAAACAGCATTGACAGATATCTAGCGAAAATATACAATCAATTTAGACAATTCTAAGGTATTCATTTTTATCAGGCAAATATATATATATATACTGCCGACAGGTCGGCGCGCCCTGCAACGATGCCGTCTCCCATCCAGCTGGCAATAACACAAGGAGGAGATCCATTGATTGAAGAAAAGCTGTGCAAAGGCCTGGAGCAGTTAAAGAGCGAGGTGATTGACCCGGGACGGTGCGTATCCTGCGGCGCCTGCGTGGACCTATGTCCCTACATTAAAGCCGTGGGAGACCGGGTGGCGGTAACGCATTCCTGCGGCCTTACCGATGGAAACTGCTATAGGGTCTGCCCCCGCACCTATACCGATTATGATCTGCTGAGCATGACTTTTTCCGGCAATAGGCCGGAGGCGGCCCTGGGAGCGTACCGCCGGCTCTACCATGCCCGGGCTTCCGAGTCCGCGTTCGGCAAAGCGGGGCAGTATGGCGGTGTGGCCAGCGTCCTGGCGGCGCTGCTGTTGCAGGAAGAAGAGTGTGATGCCGCCCTGGTCACCGGAAGCGACGGTTTTTACCCCCGCGCCCTCCTGGCCCGGACAAAAGAAGAGGTGCTGGCTGCAGCAGGTTCCAAGTACGGCGTCTGCCCGGGCCTCGCGGTGCTGAACCGCTCTTTGTCCCGGAGCAGGGAAAGGCTGGCCGCAGTGGGGCGGCCCTGCCAGGTAGTGGCCCTGCGCAAAATGCAGCTTTACAGCTCCGTTAAAAATCGCGACAGAGTTGGACCCCTCCTGGGGCTGCTCTGCTTCTGGGGCCTTGACTACAATTTTTACCGTTTCCTGAAAGAACGGGGAATTGCCAGGATCTTTAAGGCTGACATCCCCAAGGACGCAGGGCTCACCGTGGAAACTGACACCGGCCCGCTTGCCCTCACCCTGGAGCAAACCCGCGCCTTCATCAAGCCGGGCTGCTATTCCTGCGCTGATCCCACCGCGGAGCTGGCCGATCTATCCATCGGCTCCACGGAGACGGATGCGGCCTGGTGCACCCTCATCGTGCGCACCGGGGCCGGTGAGGCCCTGGTGGAAAAGGCTGTTGCTGCAGGAAAGCTGCTGCTTAAAGAGTGCCCCGATGAAGCAGCCGGTGCCTTGCGCAAAGCGTCTTTAACCAAAAAGCGGCGGGTGCTGCAGGCGGAAGCGGAAGGGGACGGACCGTCCGTTTACAGGGACTACCTTGTGCTGGCGGAAGAGATCCGGGCAAAAATCCTGGGGGAGGGAGAGCAATGATCAAGGCCAACCAGCCCGGCAAGCGGGTGATCATGACCGGAAACGAGGCCCTGGCCCGGGGGGCCCTGGAAGCGGGGGTGGACTTCTGCACCTCCTATCCCGGGTCGCCCTGCGTCGAGGTGGCTGAATCCCTGTTTAAAGTGGCCGATGCGTGCGGCCTCTACGGGGAATGGTCGGTCAATGAAATGGTGGCCCTGGAAGCGGCCGCTGCTGCGTCTTTTGCCGGCCTGCGCGCCCTCTGCGTGATGAAGCAAAACGGCCTGGCCGTAACCGCCGATTTCCTGCTCAGCCTGAACCATCCCGGAACTGGCGGCGGCCTGGTAATCATCGTCGGCGACGATCCCGGCGCCCATTCCAGCATTAACGAAGTGGATTCGCGCCACCTGGCCCGCATGGCCGAGGTGCCGCTGCTGGAACCGGCCACTGTGGCCGAGGCGCGCGATCTCACCCGCTGGGCCTTTGAGCTGTCGGAGCAGATAGAAACCTATGTGATCATCCGCGTGACTACGCGCATCTGCCATGCCCGCGGCAACCTGATTTTAAACGAACTGCCTCAAAAGGCGGAGCGGGAGGTAAAGGTAGAGCCGTGGGACCGCTACCTCTGCGTGGCGCCCATGCATGGCATGGTCCACAGTCGCATGGAGCAGGCCCGGAAACTGTTTGAGCAAGCCCCGTTCAATACATACAGCGGCCCGGAAGGCGCTGAAAGCGTGGTGGTCGCCTGCGGCCCGGCCGCCCTGTATGCCCGGGAGGCGCTGGAGCTGCTGGGACTGGAGCATGAAGTGGGGCTGCTGAAGCTGGGCACCACCTGGCCGCTGCCCCGGGAGACAGTCCTGCAAAAGCTGGAGGGGGCGCAGCGGATTATCTTTGCCGAGGAAACAGACCCCTTCCTGGAACAAAACATCACCTCCCTGCTGGCCCAGTACGGGGGCAAGGTCTATCGCTTCTACGGCCAGGCTTCCGGCCACATCAGCGGAGAAGCCGGTCCGGGGCTGGGCGAGCTGAACACTGATTTAGTGGCCGGCTGCCTGGCCAAAATATTTCAGCGGCCCGACCCGGTGACCGTGCCGCAGACAGGCCACCTGCGGGAGATTCTGCAGGCAAGCCTTCCTGAACGGGAGATGGCCATGTGTCCGGGCTGCCCGCACCGGGCCTCCTTCTGGGCTTTAAAGACGGCCCTGGAGCTGGACGGCCGCCAGGGGTTTGTCCTCGGTGATATCGGCTGCTATACTCTTGGCGCTTCCCGGGCCGGCCACATGCTGCTGCGCAGCGTAATGTGCATGGGCAGCGGAATCGGCCTGGCCAACGGCTTCGGCCAGCTGCACCGCTTCGGCATGAACCAGCCCGTCTGCGCGGTGATGGGGGATTCGACTTTCTACCATGCCTGCCTGCCAGCGTTGATTAACGGCATTTATAACGGCGCCGATTTTCTCGCCGTAGTCCTGGATAATGAAGTTACCGCCATGACCGGCTTTCAACCCCATCCCGGGGTAGGGCTCACCGCTGCCGGGGAGCGAGTGCGTCCGCTGAAAATTGAGGATGTGGCCGCTGCCCTCGGCCTGAAGGCGGTGGTCGCCGATCCGCACCGGCTCGATGAAACGGTGGAAGTTCTCTTCAGCCTGCTGCAGAAGAAAGGGGTGCGTGTCCTGATTTTGCGCAAAGAATGCGCCCTCACCGCGGCCAAGAAAGAGCACAGACTCTACCGCGTCGACCCGGATCTCTGCGCCGGCGCCAGCTGCGGCTGTAATCATTTCTGCGGGCGAGTTTTCGGCTGCCCGGCCATTTCCACCGACAGCGGCGGCAAAGCGTTGATCAGCGATGTGCTCTGCACCGGCTGCGGCGCCTGCGCCGCCCTCTGCCCCAGGGGAGCCATCGTCGAAGCAGCTGCGACGGAGGTGAAGCCATGATGGGACAGTTTCAAGAACCGTTTAACCTGATGATCAGCGGGGTGGGGGGACAGGGCAATATTCTCGCTTCGGGCCTGACCGCCCTGGCTGCCACCAACGCCGGCTTTAACGTGGTGGTCGGCGAGACCTACGGCGCTTCGCAGAGGGGCGGCTCGGTAACCAGCCATGTCCGGCTGTCCACGCGGCGCGAATACGGTCCCCTGATTCCCTACGGCCGGGCGGACGTCATCGTCGGTTTTGAGCCCCTGGAGGCGCTGCGGGCGGCGGCCAAGTATGCGCACCGGGATACAGTGGTCATAGTGAATACTGCTCCGGTTTACCCGGTATCCGTCATCTTTAAAGAAGCCGACTACCCCGCAGTGGCGCGTATTCTGGAAGGATTGAAAACCCTGGCCGGCCGGGTTTACACCCTCGACGCCACCGACCTGGCTCGCCGCATTGGCGATCCCCGCGCCTTGAACATGGTGATGATTAACGCCCTGGCAAGCTGCCCCGGCCTGCCGCTTAAGCGGCCTCATTTTGAGGAAGCGCTGCAGGAGTTCTTAGGGGGTGCCGGAAGCGAGCAGCGGGAAACCAACCGCAGGGCCTTTGAAATAGCGGTAGAGCTGCGGGAAATTTAGGCCTGGTTTAGCCGCGGGCGCCGCCCGGCTCTGACGGCGCCCGGGAGACAACATTTAAGCGAGGTGTACTGATATGGGTATCTGCAGCCCAGACGAATACAGAGAGCGCATGTATCGCATGAAAAAAAACATATACATGGGCGGCGAGCTTTTGGGGAGAGACGATCCCCGCCTTAAGCCCGGCCTGGACTTGATTGCCGACACCTTTGAACGGGTAAGTGATCCCGCTTTAAAGGGGCTGATCACCGCCACTTCCCACCTGACCGGCGAAGAGATCCACCGCCTCAATCATATTCACCAGAGCCCCGAAGATCTGTTAAAGAAACAGGAATGCACCCGGGTGATGTGCCAGAAGGTGGGGGGATGCATCCAGCGCTGCATGGGCATTGACGCCTTGAATGCCATTTCCGTGGTCGCCAAAGACTGCGATGACGCTTTTGGCACCGAATATTACCCCCGTTTTGTTGAATTCATGAAATATTTCCAGAAGAACGATCTGGTGGGCAATTGCGCCCAGTCGGACATTAAGGGCGATCGCTCCAAGCGGCCTTTTGAGCAAAGCGACCCCGATCTCTACCTGCGGGTTGTCGAGAAGAAGAAGGACGGCATTGTCGTGCGGGGCTGCAAGGCGCACAACTCCAACGCTCCCTTCTCCGACGAGATCATCGTCGTCCCCACCCGCCTGATGACCGAGCGGGATGCCGACTGGGCGGTGGCTTTCGCCATCCCCGCCGACACTCCCGGGATTAAACAGGTGGTGCGCATCACCACACCCCGGCCGCGCAAGCACCTTCATACCCCCTACTTTTTTGGGGTGGCCGACTCCATGACCATCTTTGATGACGTCTTTGTCCCCTGGGAGCGGGTCTTCCTTTGCGGCGAATATTATTTCGCCAGCATTCTGGCCATGCTTTTCGCCACCTATCACCGCCACAGCTACACCGGCTGCAAGCCGGCCATCACCGACCTGATCCTGGGTGCATCGGCCCTGGTGGCCGAATACAACGGGGTCGCCGACGCCTCGCACGTCAAGGATAAACTGGCTGATCTTATCGCCGTAGGAGAGCTTGTTTACGCTGCAGGTATCGCCGCTTCAGTTAAATCAACCCCGGCCAATTCGGGAACCTACATTCCCAACATTATTTACACCAACGTGGGGCGGTACCATGCCGGGGTCAAGCTCTACCACGAATACGAGACCCTGGCCGACCTTGCGGGGGGTCTGCCGGCCACTCTGCCCTATGAAGATGATTTCTTCAACCCGGAGATAAAAGACCTCCTCGAAAAATATATGATGCGCAAAGACGGCATCTCCGCAGAGAACCAGCACCGCCTGTTCCGCAGCTTATCCGACATGCTCTGTTCGGCCTCGGCGGGCGTGGCCCAGGTGGGCGGGCTGCACGGCGGCGGTTCGCCCATAATGGAGAAGATCGCCATCCGCAACAATTATGATATTGAAGCCAGGAAGCGCATGGTCAAGAGACTGTGCGCCATCGAAGACTGACCTTTTTCAACAAATTATCACGTGCCATGGCCAAACGGCAGGGATGAATCTTTCAGCTCCTGCCGTTTGGCGCCATACCGGCGCCGCGTGAATGATCCGGCGCATGAGTGTTTTCTACCTTTAACACCTCAATTTTTCCCGCAGCAAGTAACCGTTCAACCCCGTTGCATCACTCAGGCATAGATTTTCTGAAAGAAGAATAATCCTGTAAAAAATATGGATTCACAAAGAGGAGGTTTTGCCAGTTATGGAAGGGAGATGTGCCTTGCTTATGTTAATGTGCGCCCTGCTGGCGGCGGCTTTCGGAATTGTCTCTGCTGGCTGCAGCCCGGTGGAAGATGTTCGGAATCAGATGGAGGAAGAGCCGGCCCCCGCCGCTGCGGGAGACGAAGCAATCGCAGAGGGTCTTGAAGAAATGAACAAAGAAGAGCTCATCGCAGAGATGAAGCGGCTGGAATCAACTGTTCAGTTGCTGAAAAATGGTTTTGACCAGTTATTGCAGGATCTGGAAGGTGCGGTTGCCGATCATGTTTACCAAAGTCTCTCTTCTGAACACGACCGCTATCTCAGCGAATTCTCGACGATCTGGCAAAAATGGTCCGATCATGTGGACAAGGAGGAAGAGGAGCATCTTGCCGGTTTTGTCCTGGCCTACCGCAATCTGGTAGAGGAGTACGCAGATTTTGTTGCCGAAGCCGGGGCCTTGATTCCTTGAAGGGGCGCTGCCCCGGCAGCAGCCCCTATCCTGCCGTTTTTGAGACTTGCGCCGGTATGGTTTCGCTGCGGCGGTTGATCACCAGGTAGATGGAGGGTATAACCACCAGCAGCAGCAGGGTGCCGACGACCATGCCGCCAATTATAACGATACCCATGGGCGCCTGTAACTGCGTACCTTCGCCAAGACCCAGGGCCAGGGGCACCAGCCCCAGGATGGTGGTGAGGGTCGTCATGAGGATGGGCCGCAGGCGGGTTGTGGCACCTTCGATGATCGCTTCCCGCAGCGGCAGGCCATGAATAAAGCGCAGCTGGTTGATAAAGTCGATCATAATGATGCCGCTGTTGACCAGAACGCCGGCCAAAACCACGCCGCCAATCATGGCCGGGATGCTCAGGCTCTGGCCGGTAATCAGCAAGGCCAGCACGCAGCCGGTAAAGGCCAGGGGCAGGCTGCAGATGATAATGAAGGGATTGAGAAACGATTCAAACTGGGCCGCCATGACCAGGTAGACCAGCAGCGCGGCCACTACCAGGACCAGCTTTAGCTCGCCGTAGATTTCTCCCATCTGCTCCGAGGCCGCTTCACGGATACTGTACCCGGGTGGCAGAGCCATATCCTCCAGGGCGGCCATCGCCTCCCTGGTGGCGCTGCCCAGGTCCTGCCCGTGGAACTGGGCCCGGATGTAGCCGATGACCTGGCGGTTTTGCCTGGGGATATTCAGCGGCCCGAAAGATTCGCTGAATTCAGCCACATCCCCCAGCGTAAGGTATGTGCCCGAGGCAGTGTAAAATCCTATATTTTGCAAGTCCTCCAGGGTCTGCAGATCATCTTCCCTGTATTCCAGGATCAGGTTGAGCACGCCTTCCTCCGCCTCCAGGCGCGCAACCTGGATTCCTTCCAGGGCCTGGTTGAGCAGCATCGCCACCTGGTAGACGGTGATGCCTTTGCGCAGCGCCTTGAAATGATCTATCTGGATGTGGATTTCAGGCCGGTCTTCTTCCAGGGGGGCCTGCACGTCGGTGAGGTTGGGCAGCTTGCTCAAGCGCTCCGCCGCTTCGGCGGAGAGCCTTTTAACCACTTCCACATCGGGCCCCTGGATGATAATCTCCAGCCTGATATCCAGGCCGGTCGTGTCCATGAGAGATTCCCGCCGAAAGTATATTTCAGCATCATCCCGCAAGGTTGAGGCTTCTTTGCGGATGTCCGCGATTATCCGCTCCATGGCGTGGCTGTAAGCGGGATCGACCATGACGCGAATCTGGCCCTTGTTGGTTACGCCTGACTCCATGGTGATGCCGAAGAGATCTGACTCCCCCACCCGGGTGGAATATGATTC
Organism: Bacillota bacterium; assembly: GCA_029782095.1. Taxonomy (GTDB): domain Bacteria; phylum Bacillota; class Dethiobacteria; order DTU022; family DTU022; genus JAKPEE01. Next base: position 49,065 of record JAKOVL010000043.1, read on the forward strand.
AACGCCTTCCTGCCGGGCGACGATTTCTTCAAGCTGTTTGATAAAAGCGTCGGTGCGAGCCAGGGTGGTGCCGGCGGGCAAAGACGCCTCGATGGAAAAAGATGATTCTTCAGGAAGGGGGAAGAGATTGCTGCCCAGAAAAGTGTAGCCGAGGATGCCGGCGGCCAGGATGATTATACCGCCGCCAATGACGGCCCAGGGATAGTTTAAAACTTTATTGAGCAGGGCGCGGTACAATTCCGAACCCCGGCTTTTCAAAGCAATATCTTTATTGACTCTAAGGAACCATGAGGCTAAAAGTGGAACAACGGTCAGGGCGATGACCAGGGAAGCCAGCAGCGCGCAGCTCACCGTGAGGGCAAACTCTTTAAAGATTTGACCGGCCAGCCCGCTTAAGAAAACCACCGGGAAGAAAACGCACACGGTAGTAAGCGTAGAGGCCATAATGGCACCGGTTACTTCCCTGCTGCCCTGCACCGCCGCTTCGCGGGGCGAAAGCCCCAGCTGCAAATGGCGATAGATATTTTCGCTGACCACGATGGAATTGTCCACGAGCATGCCTGCGGCCAGGGCCAGCCCACCCAGGGTCATCAGGTTGATGGTTAAGTTGGCGAAATAGAGCAGGGCAAAAGCAGCAATCACAGAGATGGGTATAGCCAGGCCGATAACCAGGATCGTCCTCCAGTTCCGCAAGAACAGCAAAAGCACGGCTACAGCCAGAAGGGATCCGATCAGCAGAGAGCGGGCCAGGTCCATCAGGGCGATTTCAATTTCCCTGGCCTGATCAAAGACATAGCGGAAGCTGATCCCGTAGCCCTGTTCATTGAACTCTTCCGCCAGTTCATCCAGGATGCGGCGGCCCTGCCTGGACACCAGCACAGTATTGGCCTCACCTTCCTTTTGCAGGGAGAGGCCGATGCTGGGATTGCCGTTAAGGCGGTGAATTGCAGTGGGGGGATAGAGGTCCGTTTTAATTTCAGCGATCGTGCCCAGCGTGATAGGGATCAGGGGGAAATCATCCTCAGGGATGGGCATGCCGCCTCCCGGGCTCGCAGATGATAAAATCATGGCCATGGCCAGATCCAGCAGGGCGGCTTCGAGCTGTTCAGAGGCTTTATCCAGCTGCCGGGTGAGTCCGGATTGCAGGCGCTTGGAGATCTTATCCAGGTCTGGTATATCGATAATGTGATAATAGCGGAGGCTGTCCCAATCCAGGTCCAGGCCTGGGGGCAACTCCACCACCAGCTGATCGCCCTCTATGGATATGGGCCCCCACTCGGGCAGCAGGTTCGCCAGCTGCTCCGGCGTCAGTCCGTAAATGGCCAGAAGCTGCCGGTCCAGCGTGATGTACATCAGGCCGGCATCCTCGTCAACCCGGACATGGCGGACCAGGTCCTTAAAGTAAACCGGTTTCATCGGAATATCCAGGTCGTCCAGATCCGGCAGCGCAGCCGACAGCATCTGGTTCAGGTCAACATGGATGGAGCTGCCAACCAACTTTTCCAGGGCGGCCTCGTCCACCTGGAACCCCACCACCAGGCGGGAGAGATCATCGATTTTAGGGGGACGCCCTAAAATGCGGATACGCATGCGCTGCCCATCCACTTCGGCTATTCCGGCAGGCAGATCGAGCAAACTGGCCCGCAGAATATTGGCCACCTGCTCGAAGGATACCTGCAAATCCTGGACCTTATCAGGATAGAGCTTCACAAATAAGTCCTGCCGCGCCCCTCCCAGGATCTCAATGCTGGCCACGCCCTCCGCAGCCTCCAGGCGCGGCCGGGCATGGTCCTCCAGCCAGGAGGTCAGCTCCACCATATCCAGGTTGCCGCTCACCGAAATTTGCATGATCGGCAGCAGGGTCGGGTCGAATTCCACGATAATCGGCCGCTGCACCCCCTCAGGCAGCGTGAGCAGGTCCAGGCGGGCCGCTATTTCGTCCCGCAAATTTTTCAGGTCTGCGCCCCAGTTGAATTCCAGGGCCACCAGGGACACATGCTCCTGGGAGAGAGACTGAATATTCTTAACGCCGCTGATGGCGGATAGATGGCTTTCCAGGGGCTCAGTAACAAGGTTAAGGTTTTCCTGGGGTGAACTTCCCGGGAAAATGGTGATTACGGCAAGGAAAGGCGGTTTGATTTTTGGCAGTAAATCCAGGGGAGTTTGGACTAAGGATACAATCCCGATGACCAGGATAACCAGCAGAATCGTGACGGTGGCAATTGGGCGTCGAACAACCAGGCCAGGTAGACTCATGGGGCAGCTTCTCCTCGTGTGCAGGATATATCTCTTAATGGCAGGGTGGCCGCGGGGCCCCCTCAATAAGGTAATCATACATCAAATAATTTTTTTATTCAATTAGTAATTCAATTCGCCGGATTTATATTCCATGTTAAAGAATTGCCCCGGCGAATGCCGCTTATTTGCAATTTACGCAGGGCAAAGCTATAATTATGCCAGGAAAATATGGAAAAGCGGGGAACTATGCGTCAAGGAGAAGCATTTTTAACCACAAGAGCTGCCGCAGAAACGGAATATATCGGCGCCGTCCTGGGGAAAGCCATGCGACCGCCCCTGGTGGTGGCCCTCGATGGAGACCTGGGAACAGGGAAAACCGTGCTGGTGCGCGGCGCAGCCCGGGCCCTGGGAATCAAAGAAGAGATCAGCAGCCCTACCTTTGTCCTGCTGAAGATTTACCAGGGCAGATTTCCCCTCTACCATTTTGATTTCTACCGGCTTGATCAAGCGGAGGAGCTGGCGGAGCTGGGCTTTGACGAATATCTGCCCGGTGAGGGCCTGGCCTTTGTGGAGTGGGCCGGGCGCTTCCGCGAATATTTACCGGAGAAACGGCTGGACATAACCATAACCCGCTTTTTTGACTACAGTGGCGAAGGAAGGCGTATTCACCTTATCCCCCATGGCGTCCAGGCTTCGCAGGTTGTGGAACTATTGATTGAGACTATCACCTGGCGGGTGGATGGCACTTTAAACATGGTTCCCCTGGCACCGGAATAAACGGCGCCAGTTTGTCCAGGGAGGGAGAATCGAATCTGATTATTCTCGGGCTTGATACAGCAACCATGGCCTGCAGCGTGGCGCTGCTGCAGGGTGACTTGCTGCTTGGTGAATTTACCCTGAACACACGGAAGACACATTCCGAAAGGTTAATGCCGCTTATCGATGCGCTTTTACGGGAATGCGCCGTGGAGAGAGAGCAGCTCGACGCGGTGGCGGCCGCCGCAGGCCCCGGATCCTTTACCGGAATTCGTATCGGCCTGGCCACAGCCCGCGGCCTGGCCCAAGGGCTGGGCATCCCCGCTGCCGGTGTATGCACCCTGGAAGCTGCAGCCGAGGCGGTGCTGGCCCCGGAAGTGTTGATCTGCCCCATCCTGGATGCCCGGCGCAGCCAGGTCTATGCAGCCCTCTACCGCCGGGAGCCTGCACCGGGCCTGGGATTGGAAACGCTGATTCCGCCCGCGGCCGGGGCGCTCTCTTCCCTTATGGAAAGGTTGAAGGCTTACCGGGAACCTGTTGTCTTTACCGGGGAAGGGCTGTCCAGCTACGGCAGCTATCTGAAGGAGACCCTTGGCTCCCGGGCCATACTGGCCGCGCCCCCTTCACGCTTCAACAGGGCCGGGCTGGTGGCCTGGCGCGGGCGCATGCTGTTAAAGGCAAACCCGGCCCTGTCCTACCGCGAGCTGATGCCGCTGTATTTGCGTCGACCGGAAGCGGAGCGCCGGGCCGGGAAGGAGAAGGGAGGGGACGCCTTTGGCGGTAATCATTGAGCCGATGCTATTTGAGGACCTTCCCGCCGTTGTGGCCATTGAACAGGACTCCTTCACCTCCCCCTGGTCGCTTAAATCATTTCATTACGAACTCTCCAGCAACCATCTGGCCACCTACCTGGTGGCCCGGGTGGATGGCACCGTGGCCGGCTACGGCGGCGTATGGATCATCCTGGACGAAGCGCATATAACCACTCTGGCGGTGGATCGCCGCTACCGGCGCCGCGGTATCGCCACCCGCCTGCTTAACGCCCTGATCGACAAATCCTGCTGCATGGGCGCGGAGCGGATCATCCTGGAGGTGCGCCCCAGCAACCACCCGGCCCGCCGCCTCTACGAAAAATTCGGCTTTACCATTAAGGGCGTGCGTAAAAAATACTATTTCAATGAAGACGGGCTGGTCATGTTTAAAGAGAACCTGTCTTGCGGGAGGAACAACCGTGAACCGGCGTGGTAAAGGTGTTTTAATCCTGGGCCTGGAAACATCCTGCGATGAAACTGCCGCCGCGGTGGTAGAGGACGGCACCCGCATTATCAGCAACCTTGTGGCTTCCCAGGTGGAGATCCATCGCCGTTTCGGCGGGGTGGTCCCGGAGATCGCTTCCCGGCGCCACCTGGAAACGATCAATGAGCTTGTGGACAAGGCCTTAATGGAAGCTTCAATCAGCCTGCAGGATCTGGATGCCGTGGCCGTTTCCAACGGCCCCGGGCTGGTGGGAGCCCTTTTGGTCGGCGTAGCCACGGCCAAAGCGCTGGCCTATGCGGCCCGCCTGCCCCTGGTGGCGGTTAACCACCTGGAGGCGCATCTTTATGCCAACTTTCTTGGCGGCGGGGTCATCGACTATCCCCTGGTCGCCCTCATCGTCTCCGGCGGCCATACCGAGCTGCTGCACCTGCCCGCTCCGGGGAAAACGGTTTTGCTGGGGCGGACGCGGGACGACGCCGCCGGTGAAGTATTTGACAAGGTTTCCCGGGCCATGGGCCTGGGCTATCCCGGAGGCCCGGTCATTGACCGGCTTGGCGCGGCAGGCGATCCGGAGCAGATTGCTTTCCCCCGGGCTTACCTCGGTGATAACGGCCGTTTTGATTTCAGTTTCAGCGGCCTGAAATCGGCGGTAATCAACTATTTGCACCACTGCAGGCAGCGGGGCGAGGCAGTAAATCCGGCCCATCTTGCCGCCTCCTTTCAGGCGGCCGTAGTAGAAGTCCTGGTGGATAAAACAGTGGACGCGGCCAGGGAGTGCCGGGTTAAATCGGTCCTCCTGGCCGGCGGAGTGGCCGCCAACAGCCGGCTGCGGCGCTGTATGCGTGAACGGCTGGCCCGGGACCTGCCCGGTGTAGCGCTGCATATTCCGCCTCCCGAACTCTGCACCGACAACGCCGCCATGATCGCCGCCGCCGCTTTTCCCCTCTACCGGGAAGGCCGCTTTGCGCCCCTAAACCTCAATGCCGTTCCGGGATTGCGCAGCGGCTGCTCCTGACCGCAGGCAGCAGCTATCAGCAGAAATCAGCAGTCAGCCGCTATACGATGATCCTGGGTTTTTTTCTTCTGGAAGGAATTCAGAATCCGGAAGTCAGTAGTCAGAATTAAGTTTAAAGAATGCTGGTGCACTGTTCCCTCCCTCTTTTCCGTATATGCCTATCTTACTGGATGGTTGACAGGATATACTTCACTTTCCGCTTCTCAAAAAAGCACGCAATGCACACCTTTCTTAAATCTTTTCTTATGGATTCTAAATTCTAACTTCCCCTTAAAAGGAAAAACTCAGCCGTAAACCCCCGTCTCTTACCAGCAACTCCTTGCCTATAGCCTTCTGCTCCTGGCGGTTAACCGGTATGGGTGGTTATAAAAATTATGTCAACATCTTGTTGATAATGTGAATAACAGGCGAGAAAGCGCGCTGCAAAGACCCTGTCTTGTGGATAACCTTGTGGAATATGTGGATTACTTTAAATGGAATTGCCTGCAAACTATATTATATGCAGGAGTTTATGGTCTTAGAACATCTTTTTCCAGGATACATAACTTGTTTACCTAATCTGGCTGCCGGCGGCGGCAATTGTATGCCGGGCATGCTTTTGATATAATTACGTATAATTGCAGACAGGAATTGGATAAGAGTTGCATATGATTATTACCAGGGCAGAAAGGCAGGGAAGAACAGCTTGAAGCTTCCTGCAGTTGAACAGATACATTTTATCGGCATCGGAGGTTACGGCATGAGCGCCCTGGCCCAGGTGATGCTTAAACTTGGCTACAGGGTTTCCGGCTCAGACCTTAAAGAATCTGCATTGACCAGGCATCTGGCCAGTCAGGGGGCTGAGGTTATAATTGGCCACCACCGGGACAATTTGGGCCAAAGCGGGCTGGTAGTCTTTTCTACCGCCATCCCTGCCCATAACCCGGAGATGGAGGAAGCCCGGGCGCGCAACCTGCCGCTCTGGCATCGCTCCGAACTTTTGGCCTGCCTCCTGAACAGCCATTACGGTATTGCCGTGGCCGGAACGCACGGCAAAACTACCACCACCACCATGATCGCCCTGCTCCTGGAACAGGGGGGGCTGGATCCCACGGCCATTATCGGCGGGGTGGTCTCATCTTTTAATGGCAACGCCCGTATCGGTAGAAGCCGCTACCTGGTTGCGGAGGCCTGTGAAAGCGATCACTCGTTTTTGCGCTATTATCCCCGGATCGCTCTCATTACCAACATTGAGCCGGATCACCTGGAGCACTATAACGGGAGCTTTGACCGGCTGTACCAGGCGTATATTGATTTCCTGGATAATCTTCATCCTGAAGGCTGCGCTATTATCTGCACGGATGATCCACAGGTGCGCAGACTTAAAAAAATGATCAACCGGGATACAGTAACTTATGGCCTGGAGGGCGGCAGCGGGGAAAATACCGATTTTTGCGGCCGCCAGATTAACATTTCCGGAAAGGGCTCCACGTTTGTCCTTTACAGGGGCGACAGGCCTGTTACCGGAGAAATAGTGCTTAAAGCGCCGGGGCGGCATAATATCTGCAACGCCGTGGGCGCGCTGGCGGTGGCCTCCCGGCTGGGCCTGGATCCGGCCCAATGCGCCGTTGCGCTGAGAGAATTTCGTGGGGCCGGCCGCCGCTTTGAAATTATCGCTGAAATTAACGACATTATGGTGGTAGACGATTATGCCCATCATCCCACCGAAGTGCGCGTAACCCTGGAGACGGCCCGGAGCTTTGACCGGCGCATTATCTGTATCTTCCAGCCGCACCGCTATACCAGGACAGCTTACTTTTTTGATGATTTTGCCCGCGCTTTTAGTGGAGCCGACCTGGTGCTGCTGCACCGCATCTACTCCGCCGGCGAGGAGCCCATAAGCGGCATCAGCAGCAGCGCCCTGGCGGAACGGATCCGGCGGGAGAAAGGCGGCCCCGTTTTATTCAGCGATGAGATGATAGAGTTGGAGAATATGGTCCTTGAACAGGCCAGACCGGGAGACATTATTTTAGTTATGGGTGCCGGTGACATCAGCCGGCTGGCCCATAGCCTGGCGGAACGGCTCCGGGAGGGCAGCCGAACCGGGTAAGCCCGGCGGTCTTATTTGCAGGACCACCGGCAGTTGATGGTTACAGTAAATTTTGCGCAACACCAGATGCAGCACAGGAGAATTAAGCGAGCATGAATATTTTAATACTGCAGCAGCATTTTAATCTACGGGAAGACGACCGTCCCGGCTGTATCATCCAGGCGGGGCGCGAGCTGGCTTCCCGGGGCCATTGTGTCTACGTTATTACCGGCAACAGCGCCCCGGCCCAACCCCTGGGAAAGAAAAAGATCGGCCTGTTCCAAAAAGATGGACTGGCGATTATAGTGCTGAATATCCCCTACAAGAGCGAGATGAAAGCGCCAGATAAAATCCGCAATCTTGCCGCTTACGCCAGGAAGGCCCTTCTGCAGGGACGCCGGCTGCCCAGGCCGGAGCTAATCATCGCAGCCTCACCGCCGCTGACTGCGGCTGCACCGGCCATTTCCTTGAGCCGGCGCTTTGGTGCGCCTTTAATCTTAGTAATGGGGGAGCTGTGGCCGGACGCACTGATCCGGCGGGGAACCCTTAAGCATCAAACCTTAATTAAGCTGGCCCGCAGGCTGGAGCAGAAAGCCTATGCCGCCGCGGCAGCCATAGTGGCCCTATCTCCGGCTGTGGCTGATTCTTTGAAAAGGGAGACGGCTTGTCGGGGCAAAATACATATCATTGGCGAGGACCAGCCGGAAAGCGAACGCGCTTGCCGCTTTATCCGGGTGTTAGAAGGGCTGAGGCCGTTAAAGAAATAGACTGTTCCAGGCCGCCCTGTGTGGTTAAAATCAAAAACGGAAAGGGTGAATGAGCTTGTCCGTTTCTGAAGAAAAAGAGGGGAAGGGGTTTTGGAGCGGCAATTTTAAAATCTGGCGGATCATCGGCGCAGTATTGATGGCGGCCGGTTTGATTTTGCTGGGCTATGCCGGTTGGCAAAAAGCGCTGGTTGCCTACCACCAGTACCAGCTAAGAAAAAACTATGCGGAGACGGAGGAAATACCGGAAACAGTAGAAGAAGAAACATTTGAGCGCGTGGTCATCCGGGAATGGCAGCCCATGCGCATCATTATCCCCAAAATTGATGTGGACCTGGTAGTGCAGCAGGGCGATGTTTTTGATATGGAGCTCCATGACAAGGGGCCGGTTCATTTTGGCATGAGCGACCTGCCCAGTACCGAAGGGGGCAACACGGCCATCGCCGGGCACCGCGGTACCCGCTGGGGCTTTTTCACCGATGTGGACCTGCTCGAAGAGGGGGACGAAATTTACCTGGATGTGGCCGGATACCGCTTTATCTACCTGGTGGAATGGATTAAAATAGTGGATCCATATGATTGGAGCGTTATCGACAGCACCGATTATCCCGCCATAACCCTCCAGACCTGCGAACCGAAATACTCTTCCGCCACGCACCGCTTGATCGTCCGGGGTGCGCTGGATCGGGTAACGGCCGCTCCCCGCCCTTAAGCGAACCAGAATCTAGCTGCCCGGCCAGGTGCAGGAGTGAAGATCACTCCTGTTTTTTTGGCCATGCAAATTTTTTTGTTTTGCAGGATAACCACGTCGAAAACAGAATTAATATCACAACAGCAATCCAAATTACATAATACCGCCGGCAGCAGGCGAGCGAAACTTTGGCCGCTGTCCCGTCCTTTCATAACTTGAAGCGGGACAGGCTGCCTTGCATTTGCCGCAATAATCGCTGCAGCTTGGAGCTGCAGCGATTATGCTGGCCTGCAAATTTACACGGCGGTGATTCATTATTCACGGCCAGAGCCTGGGAACCTTTGGTCGACGAACCGGGTCTGAGCTTTTCGGTAGGATTGAAGCGGTTCTCGGCATGGTAGGAGCGTTAGAAGAAATGCGGGGCAAATTCAGACTTATCCTAGAAAATAACTATAATTGCATGCTGGTATTGTTCCTGGTGCTAATTGTAGCCCTGGCGGCTGCCATGGCTGCAACCACCGATTACAACATTCACCCGGACGAAAAAGTACATTTTGAAGCAGTGAGATATTACACGAAGCACTGGCTGCCCCCGGCCGTAGGCCACCAGGATACACTTGAATCCTATTCAGTTTACGGCCATTCCCGCTTAAACGAGCTGGGCTTCTACTATTTTTTTGCCGGGAAATTTGCCGCTTTGCTGGCGCCTTTAACGGGAAATTTGTTGCTTAACGCCAGGCTGTTTAACCTGCTGTTGCTAATCATTCTGGTTATATGCGTTCTTAGGGCGCCCGGCAGTTACAAGCTGCTGGGTGGTGTTTTTTTAATCACACCGCAGGTTTGGTACATATTTAGCTATGTCAATTCCGACGCATTTGCCCTGTTTCTATCCCTGGCCATTACGGCCCAGCTACTCCTCAGGGACAGCATGACGATGCGTTATCTGAACAGCCCTTCTTATACGCGAGAGTTCTACCGGAGCTTGCCGCTAATTTTAATGGCAGTGTTTCTCTATTTTACCAAGTCAAATTTTTATATCTATTTTATCTTTATCCTGGGGTGGGGGCTGGGGTTGCTGTACCTGCGCTCTGATCGCAAGCAATTGTTTTTCAAGTATTTGGTGATGGTCGCGCTATTCCTGGCTTTGGTTGGAGCACGCTACGGCCTCGATTATGCCATGTTCGGACCGGAGAAGGGAGATCAGCTAAAACAGATGCAGGAGCAGACAGCCGCAGAGGAATATAAGCCCAGGCTCCGGGCCACAGGGGAAGGGCATCCGAACCTAAACCTGAGAAAAAAAGGGATCAGCTACCGGGAACTATTTAGCGATCCCTATAACTGGCACCGCGGTATTTTTTACACTTTTAGCGGTGCCTACGGCCATATGGATTATTTTGGCACAGCCCTTTACTACCGGCTGATGCTGCTGGCTTACCTTCTTCTGACCGCGATAACATGCTTTGTGCTCTGGCCCTGCGGCGCGGAGGCAAGATTTCTGTTGATAATCACAGCCGCCTTGGGCTTGCTGACCCTATATTTGGCCTCGTACCACTCCTGGACGTCCGATTTCCAACCCCAGGGCCGCTATCTATTCCCGGTACTGGCCATAGCAGCCTATGTTTTTGGCCGTTACGGCCAAGAGCTAAGCCGCAGTACCGGTTTTAAAGTAACCCTGGCGGCGGTGGCGGCGCTGTCTCTATATTCCTTTGTAAACTACGGGTTATTGCAGCTCTAGTATCTTTTCATGAAAGAAGGTGCACCCTTGACAGCACATACACCGTTTATCTCTGTAGTTATTCCGGTCCTGAATGAAGCGGAATGTATAGCCCAGCTGCATGAAGAGATCGTCAGTGTATGCGAAAAAGAAGGTTATACTTACGAAATTATTATCGTTGATGACGGCTCTACGGATGGCACCGGCGATATTGTTAAAAAATTGGCACCGGTAGTTTATATCCGTTTAAGGCGCAACTTCGGCCAGACGGCGGCCCTGGACTGCGGCATCAAAAAGGCCCGGGGCAAGTTAATTGTAACCATGGACGGAGATCAACAGAATGACCCGGCCGATATACCCATGCTGATACGCCATCTTGAAGAAAACGACCTGGACGTGGTTTCCGGGTGGCGAAAACATAGAAAAGACCCATTGATGAAAAGGCTTTCTTCCCGGGCGGCCAATTTTGTGCGCGGCCTGATGATCAAGGACGGTTTAAATGATTCAGGCTGTACGCTTAAAGTATACCGGGCCGAATGTTTTAACGGCATCAGCCTCTACGGGGAGATGCACCGCTTTATCCCTGCAGTGCTGAAAATTAAAGGCTACCGCATCGGCGAGTGCGTGGTTAATCACCGTCCCCGGCTCACCGGATACACCAAGTACGGCTGGAAACGCGGGCTGAAAGGGTTGATCGACATGGTCAGCGTCTGGTTCTGGCACAAGTACGCGGTAAGGCCGCTGCACCTTTTGGGCGGATTGGGAGTAGCCTTTGTCCTGGCCGGTATGGCTGTGGCTGCAGTGGGTATAGCCTTTTATCTGGCAGAAATCACCCTATTTCGTTTTTTCCTGCCCATATTATCCGCATTCCTTTTGATTTCCGGCATCCAATTCTTTCTTTTTGGCTTAATTGCCGATATGATGTCTAAAAATTATTTTGAAACAACACCGGATCAGCCTTACAGCGTGCGTGAAGTGGTGGAGTTGAAGAAAACAGCAATAGAGGATTCTGTATCTTAAAAGGTGTAATGGCTACAGCAAACAGTGGTGGAGGATAAAGATCGGTGTTTCTAAAAAAATGTGGAGCAGCAATTTTTAAAAACGGCGGTTTTATCCTGGCCTATATTATTTTGGCCCTGGTTTACCTGTTGTCCCTGCAATTTACTCCCGTAACCTTGACCCTGGAAATGAAGGTTTCAGCGAAGGATACGGGACAGTTGTTTTATGATCACGGATTCGGGTTTAGGGAAAGTAACAGTATCAGTTTCCCTGTCGATAATACTGACGATTTTGCTAATTATCAGCTGCTTGTCCCCCGGGGAAGAATTGTATCTTTGCGTATTGACCCGATGACGCAGGAAGGCACCTTTTCAATCCGCTCCATATCCTTCGAAGCCTCCGGTAAACTGGTCAAGCTGGAGGGAGAGCGGCTGCGGGACAGCCTGGTTCCATTAAACCAGGTCGAGTTCGATTACGCAGGCGGCATCGTGCGTGGAATTGCCACGGGAGTGGATCCATTTTTTGGTTTTACCGGGATCCGTTTGGCCAATCGCTTCCCCTTATACATAACCCTGCCGCTGTTACTTGCACTGCTGCTGCTAACTTTAGCAGTGCGAAAATTTTTCTTCAACCAGCAATATGAACTATCCTTTGCCGTCTTTCTGCTGGCCTTTGCCCTTCCGGCTTCATTGCCCCTATATTTCTCGCTGGCGCTGGCGCTTATGGCAGTGTTAAACTATATCTATTTGCAGTGGCAACCGGGAATAATACCGGCCTCCCATGCCCTGGACAGCGCATCTGCCCTAAAGGGAAGCGATTGGTGCAAGAACAGGCGGCTGACTGAATTCTGCTGCCTGGGCCTGGCGCTGCTGCTGGCCTTTATGCTGCGTATAACTAATCTTACAATACTAGATCCTTATACCGATGAGTACAGCCACTTGCTGGCTGCGAAAACTTATCTTGATACCGGCGCGCTCACTTATACCAGGGCCAGCCTGGTTACCTGGCTGACCGCCTTCTTTTATCGCATCGGAAATGCCTCTTCGTTCTATGAATACCTGCACTGGGGAAGGGTTCCCGGAGTCATTTTCAGTTCGCTCACGGTGATCCCGCTGTACTATTTGGCACGTAAAATTTCACGGCCGGTCGCCTTAATTAGCGTTTTTTTATGGGCCACATCCCCCTGGGCAATCGGCGTTTCCAAAACGATCCGGGAGTACGCCTTTTATCCGTTTTTTATCTTGCTGGCGGCCTTTTCCCTGGTCAAATCGTTTGATTTGCTGTTTATGTATAAAATAAAACAACTTCATAAAACTGTTTTGTTTCTTTTACCAGCGGTCGCTTTAGTCGTCTTCGCTTTTGGCCACGATGTTGCTTCCACTTTAAGAATCTGCGCAATTGTTTTCGCCAGCATTGCGTGCTATTATTGCCTGGTAAATATAGACAGGTTGAATGCTTTGCCTGGTAGAGCACGATTAATCGCTTATTGCGCTATTCTGCTGCTTGGATCCGGTATAGCCGTATTAATGATAGCTTACGCGAATAAAACCGGGCATGTTAGTATTACTGATGTGACAGTTGCAGATTACTGGTTTCGGGTTTTCTTTGTCCCTGGAAGCATGAGCGTACCCATGCACTGGTGGGGAAATTTTCCTTTCACGCCTGTGGCGGTTTTTCTTGGCGCCATCGGTTTTTTCTATGCCGTGTCTAGAAAAAATCGAGGATATTTTTTGCATCTTGTAGTTTTTTCCGTTCTATTAATTTTTTATATCTTTTTTTTCAATCGTTACGGCAGGCCGCGATACATTTTTTATGCACTTCCTTTTTTTATCCCTCTGGTAGCCACAGCAGTATACGCCATACTTGATTTTGCACGTCAACTGAAGCCTTTTTATTTAAAAATAGCGGGCATTGCCTTCGCTGCCATCTTTCTATTTCAGACCTTCAATTATCAAAACATTTTGTACCCGCTCTTTTCCGATGAACACGGATATATTAAAACGACCAATGAACATCATGATTCGTTAAAAAGTATCTTCGAATTACTGGAAAAAGAAGCGACATCGGAGGATGTGTTTATTACTACTATAGCATCGAGCATGCTTATTTTGTCGGGAATTGATCCGGAAAGGATCCACAGTTATAATTATAAAGATAAGAACCGCTTTGAAAAGGTGGAACGAATTGTAAATGAGAACAGCCAGGGCTATATGATCCTGGACTGGCGTAGAAACGGTCATTTTGCCGAAGGTTATCCCAAGGAAGGCCAATTTATGATTGGCGATACCCTTGTGGAAGTGATCCAGAATAAAGAGGGGATGCAGGTATACCGTTGGAAAAGATAAACATATTAATGCTTAACTACGAGTTTCCCCCCCTGGGCGGGGGTGCCGGCAACGCCAACTATTATATTTTAAAAGAGATGGCCCGCTACCCGGACCTGCATATTGATTTGGTTACCTCGTCGGTTGGGGATTTTAGGGTGGAGCAGTTTGCAGATAATATCACCATTCACTACCTTGATATTAAAAAAAATGAAAGGAACGCACATTATCAAAGCAATAAGGACCTGCTGATTTACTCTCTGAAAGCACTCTGTTATGCCAGAACACTGAAAAAAATAAAAAAGTATGATCTATGCCACGCCTTTTTTGGCATACCGTGCGGCTACTTGGCTATGAGGCTAAAAATTCCGTATATTGTTAGCTTAAGGGGCAGTGATGTCCCTTTTTACAACCGGCGCTTTTTCTGGCTGGATAAGTTGTTTTTCCGACGCTTAAGCTGCAAAATATGGAAACAGGCGAAGGATGTAATTGCCAATTCCCAAGGTCTAAAGGAACTGGCCCTTGCTTCCTGCCCGGATCAGGAGATTGCCGTGATTTATAACGGGGTAAATCTAGAGGAGTTTCAACCTCCTAAGAAGAATACAGTGCAAGCAGAAGAAAGAGAGATTAAGCTGATTTCTGTCGGTAGGCTGATTGAGCGAAAAGGTTACCGTTACTTGATCGAGGCTCTTCAGGGTCTGGATAATGTGCAATTGATTCTTATCGGCGACGGGAACCAGAAAAATGAGCTGGAGGAGTTAGCCCGGAAAAAAAAAGTGAGGGTAAATTTTTTAGGAAAAGTTGACCACGCCCACCTGGCCGGGCATTTGCACTCAGCCGATATTTTTATATTGCCATCTCTTAACGAGGGTATGTCAAATGCCTTACTGGAAGCGATGGCTTGCGGGCTACCGGTAATTGCTACGAACACGGGGGGGAGCAGCGAGCTTATTCAAAACAATGGTTTCATCGTTGCCCCGGGAAGTGCTGCCGCGTTAAGAGAGGCAATTAAAAAATTAACAGCGGAACCGGATTTAATATACTTTATGGGCGATTTATCGAGGAAATTGGCTGAAAATATGGCTTGGGAAAAAGTTGCACAGGCTTACCGATCCGCCTATTATCGCTCTTTAGGGATCGGTTCTGTTTATCGCCGTTGAGGTGTCGAATGCAGAGTACTAATGAATGTTATGAAATATTATACGTTGCCCTTGGCTATGATTATCTATTAATGGCTGCCCATTCAGCTGCCACTGCAAAGAAGAACAACCCGGGCATTTTCTGCACGGTTGTCACCAATATCCATTTTGACAATGCCGCAGTGAAGCCACAATCGTTTTTCGATCGTGTAATCTTAATCGACAAAGACAGCAAATACAATCGGACCGTTAAAACAAATGTATACGAGTTTGCCAAGGCTAAGCGTTGTTTATTCCTTGATTGTGATACGGAAGTTCGCGGAAGCCTTGATCCTATTTTTCGCTGCCTCGACAGGTTTGACATGGCAATGAAACTGGACTTGATCCACTTAGCGAGACCAAGACGAATTTATGATGTTGCCCCGGGAATTCCAGGAGAGCTTTTCTCGGTTTGGAACAGCGGAGTCATATTTTTTTCCACCAATGATAGGGTAAAAAAATTATTCAATAACTGGTCAAGAATTTTTCTAGAGGAAGGTAGAAAAAGCGATCAGCCTGCACTGGCCAGGGCTGTTTACGAAACACCGGATTTGAAGCTGCTTACCCTCAATCCGCTATGGAATACATTTCCATCTGATATAAAATTGCTGGGCAGGGGATTGGAAGATTCAATAATCTGGCATTACCGGCATCCATATCTCTGGCCGCAGGTGGCGCCGGCACTTTATAGAATGCATCATTATTACAGCGGCGCTATAACTAACCCATCGGAAGCAGCGCATAATGTAATAAAAGATGCAGCAAAAAGATATAAATTTCTTTCATCAACTTTTTACCGCCTTATCGTTGGCCACGCCTATTTAAAAAGCTACCAGCCATCAATAATTAAGATGTTTGCAAAGGTCGGGAATTTGTTTAAGGTTAACATATAGCATGAACACCAGTACACCGGCAAGGGATACGACCGGTTGGACAATTAAAAATCTTGTGAAGGAGCAGCTATTATGAAAACTGTTTTAATCTTCGGCGCAGGTTCAATCGGCAACCACCTGGCCTATGCCTGCAGAAATAAAGGTTGGGCAGTAACCATGTTTGATATTTCTTCCCAGGCGCTAAAACGCACCCGGGAAGAAATTTACCCCCAGAGGTATGGGGAGTGGGACAGTAATATCCAGTTGACGCAAAGCAAGAAGGACTGCTGGAAGAAGAAATATGACCTTGTAATTATTGGGACGCCGCCTGACACCCATTTACCCGTGGCCATGGAAGTTTTACAAAATTCTCCCCCCCAGATTATGCTCATTGAAAAGCCTTTGTGTCCTCCCGATCTGGACAAGTGCAATGAGCTGCTATCCCTGGCCGCGCAAACGGGGACCAGGCTGCTGGTCGGCTACAACCACACTTTAACCAAGCACACCCAAAAAGCCGGTTTGCTATTAAAAGAGAAAAAAATCGGAAAACCGCTTTACCTGTATGCCGCCTTTAGAGAGCACTGGGAAGGAATTTTTAAGGCACACCCCTGGCTGGACGGGCCCCAGGACAGCTATCTCGGGTATTCCAGTCGTGGGGGCGGGGCCGGTGGAGAGCATTCACATGCTCTAAACATCTGGCAGCACTTCGCCCATCTTATGGGTATGGGCAGAATTAAAGAAGTGGCGGCGATGATGGATATGGTTACCTTTGAAACCGGCGCATACGACAGGGTATTCCAGGTAAATGTGCGCACGGAAAAGGGACTCATAGGCCACATTGTCCAGGATGTCATCACCAGGCCTCCTAAAAAGATGCTGGCTCTACAGGGTGAAGACGGATTCCTGGAATGGTATGTGAATTACAACGAGGGCGCGGACGCCTTGCGCTACGGCCACGGCGGCACAGTGGAAGAATTGTTGTTTCCCAAGACAAGGCCGGATGATTTTAAAGGAGAAATCGATCACATCGAGGATTTGCTGACCAAACAAACGGTTGAATCGCCCATAAGCATAGAAAGAGGACTGGAAACAATGCTTGTTCTGGCTGCGGCACATCTTTCTCACCGCACTAAAAAAGTAATTAGAATCGATTACGAGGCAGGTTATTCAGCCGAAGCCCTGGTCGAATAACGGTGCTACAGGAGGAAGTTTTAATGCAAAGTACTATCCTTAATGATTTATTTATCTTTGACCTGGCTAACAATCACCAGGGGGACTTGAAACACGCTTTAAAAATCATTAATGCCATGGGAACGATCAGCAATGAGGAAAACATAAAGAGTGCATTAAAGTTTCAATTCAGAGACTTGGATACACTCATTCATCCTGATTTTGTTAACAGGGACGATGTTCCGCATATCCCTCGCTTTTTAAATACCCGCTTAAGCAAAGCTGATTATAAAGAGTTGGCTGATGCGGTTAGAAAAAATAATATGCTCACTATGGCCACGCCTTTTGACGAAAATTCGGTCGATCTCATCGAAGAGCTGAATATTGACATCATCAAGATTGCCAGCTGCTCTTCTTTTGATTGGCCGCTGCTGGAGAGAGTGGTTAAAACAGATAAGCCGATTGTGATCTCTACCGGCGGCCTGCCCCTGAGCAAAATTGATCAAGTGGTCTATTTTTTTAAGACTAATCGGAAAGAATTTGCCTTAATGCACTGTGTTGCCCTTTACCCTACCGAGCCTGAAGCTCTACAATTAAATCAAATTGCATTATTTAAGAACAGATTCCCTTCAGTTCCCATTGGCTTTTCCACACACGAGCATCCGGACAATTACCAGGCCGTCCAGATGGCTTATGCCCTGGGGGCGCGGCTTTTTGAACGGCACGTGGGTCTAGAAACGGATAAGTATAAGCTTAACGCATACTCTTCAAAGCCCGAACAGGTCAAGCGGTGGATCAAGGCTTACCACGAAGCTGTGCAATCCTGCGGAGGGGAAGAGCGTGCACCGGCTTCACCAAAAGAAACTGAAACCCTGCGCTCCCTAATGAGAGGCGTATACGCAAAAAAGGAGATTAAGCAGGGCGAGCAAATCAGCCGTGATGATGTATATTTTGCCATGCCCTTGCAGCAAGAACAACTGAGCAGCGGTGAATGGAAAGAAGGCATTATTGCCGATCGATCTTACCGGCAGAATGAACCCCTGCATGAAAGCCTGGCCCTGCTAAAAGCAACACCTGAAGAGCTCATTTCGCAAATCATGCTTCAGGTTAAAGGAATGCTTAACAATGCGCGGATCGTAATCAATGATCAAGCTTCCATTGAAATATCACACCATTATGGCCTGGAAAGGTTTAGGGAATTTGGCGTAGTCATAATTGATTGCATCAACCGGGAATATTGTAAAAAAATAATGGTTCAGCTTCCCCGGCAAAAACACCCCTACCACTATCACAAGCGAAAAGAAGAAACCTTCCAGCTATTAAGCGGTGATCTGGAAGTGGAAATCAATGGCAAGCGGCACCAGCTGCGTCCTGGAGATTTAATTCTGATAAAGCCGGAGCAGTGGCACAAGTTCCACACACTGGACGGCGCTATTTTTGAAGAAATCTCAACCACTCACTATAACGACGACTCCTACTACGAGGATGAAAGAATTGCCAGGCTGCCGCGGGAAAAAAGAAAAACCAGGGTCACAAATTGGGATCTGCTTTAATGGAACCAACGCTGAAAATTATTGTATTTGACTTTGACGGCACCCTGGTCGATTCACAGCAGTTGAAAGAAGAGGCCTTTTACCGGCTGTTTCCACAGGACCAGCATTATCAACAAGCAATCGCAGACATTTTAAGCCAGCACCTAGAGGAGTCAAGATATGTCATACTGGCAGCAATTTTAGAACGTATCGGTATTCGGACTAACCTGGAGTTGCAAGTTAAGCAATTGGCCCGGCAGTATGATCAGATAGTGGTACAGGGTGTAATAAATTGCCGGGAAAAACCCGGAGCTTCTGCATTGCTCCGTTCAGCCTGTGCGAAGTATGCTTTATATTTAAGCTCCAATACGCCGCAAAAGTCTTTGTGCAAAATTGTCAAACAAAGGCGCTGGTCGCATTTTTTTCAGGGAATTTTCGGTTATCCCGATCAAAAAGCGGATACCTTGAAATATATTATCCGTAATAAAAATGTTACCCCCAGCGAGGTATTGGTTGTGGGCGATGGAGAGTCAGACCGGTTATCAGCTGAAATAAATGGATGCAATTTTTTCGGCGTATATGGCGAGAACTCTCTTATCAAACTGCAGAAGCAACTTAATTTGAAGGAGTAATATCAATGATTTTCGATAAAAGGATCCTGGCCGTAGTTCCTGCCCGTGGCGGAAGCAAGGGTATAAAATTGAAAAACCTCAGACCGGTGAACGGTGTTCCCCTGGTAGCCCTGGTGGGGCAGGTAATTAGTCAGCTTGATTACGTGGATCGGGCTATTGTTTCCACAGATCACCCTGCTATTGCCGAAGTTGCCGCAAAAGCCGGACTTGATGTCCCCTTTTATCGTCCGGAAGAGCTTTCAGGTGATTACGTTTCAGATTTACAGGTCCTTACACACGCCCTGCTGAGCATGGAAGAACTTGACGCAACTACCTATGATATAGTGCTCATGCTGCAGCCCACATCGCCTTTGCGCAAACCGGAACATGTCACCGCAGCTGTTTTGAAATTAATTAAGGGAGGACACGACGCGGTTTGGACAGTTTCTGAAACCAATCTCAAATATCACCCTTTAAAGCAGCTGGTGATTAACGACGGCAAATTAAAATATTTTGATCCTCGGGGTTCACAAATTATTGCCCGCCAACAGCTTTCAAAGATTTATCATCGCAACGGCGCGGCCTATGCCATAACCAGGCATTGCCTGATTGGCAAGAACTCAATCATGGGAGACAATGCTGCGGCCGTTGTAATCGCGGACCCGATGATCAGCATTGATACCGAAGATGATATCCGGGCAGTTGAACGTTATTTAAACACCAAGAAGGAGCTTTAATTTACAGCACTGTCCATTAAAAAATAAATTGATTTCCAAATACTGGGGTGAGGATTAAGAAAATGAATATATCCAAAAGACGCTGGTTGTTTTTACCGGTTGAAACCAAGGCACGGGAACTGGCAGCCAAAACCCTGCTTGCCTGTGTCGCCGCAGAAAGGGGCTGGGGTGTTATAATCGGTAAAAAGAAGACGGTCCGTGACAAACAGGAGCTCTATCCCCGCGGCACTTTTATTGAGAAAAGTATAACCCCGGGAAGGATTGCCCATATTCGAAAAGCCAATGCCATAGGTAATCGTGTTTCCGCCTGGTGCGAAGAGGGCTTGATTTATTTAAACCGGGAAGATTACCGCCAGAGCCGTCTTGAGGCAGAATCATTTGCTGCTATCGATTATTTTTTTGCCTGGGGTAAGAACCAGGCCGATGATATTACCAGTATTATGGGCCCAAATGATAAAATTGTTTTGTCCGGCAATCCCCGCTTTGATCTGCTAAGACCGGAGATGCGCGGCCTATTTGCCAAATCAGCCGCTGCCATAAAACAACGTTATGGGAAGTTTATTTTAATCAATACCAAGTTTTCGATGGTCAACAACAATCGAAAAATAGAGGAATTTGACTACATATCTTTCTTGCGTTCCATCGGGAAATTGAAAACCAAGGAAAATGAAGAATTGGTGCGCCGCAACGTGAACTTAAACAAAAAACTCTTCGCCCATTTCCAGGATATGCTTCCACTGCTATCAAAACAGTTCAGCGATCATGCCATCATAATCCGTCCACATCCTTCTGAAAATCACGAACCATGGCTGGAGCAGGCAAAAAGGCTGCCCAATGTTAAAGTTGTTTTTGAAGGTAATGTCAATGAATGGCTTCTAGCAGCGGACGTGATGATTCATAACAACTGTACAACCGGCGTTGAAGCCTTCCTTCTGGAGAGGCCAGCTATTTCTTATCGTCCCTTCAAGGATGAAGAAGTAGAGCACCAGCTTCCCAACCAGGTCAGCTACCAAGCTGTTAACGCGGAGGAGTTAATCGATCTGGTCAGCCGTTTTGTTGAGCAGAACCACAGCGTTTCAGAGGAAGAACGTGCTCCTAAAGTCAGTTTTGCCCGGCACTATATTGCCAATATTGACGGGAAGCTTGCTTGCGAGATAATCATGGATACCATGGATAAAGTAGATTTGCCGTTAATGGATGGGATTTTCCCTATAGATCAAGGCGTGTCCAAGATTCTAGCCAAAAAAGTTAAAAACTTTGAAAGAGCAATAAAGCAGCTTTTTGATGCATCGTATCGCAATAGGCAACGGTACAACCGGCAAAAGTTCCCCGGGATTAACCTCGCGGAAATGAAGAATTTGGTTGCACAACTGCACTCTGCTTCTGGCCGGTTCTCTAATTTGCAAATTATTCCGGCAGTAGATGATACCTATTGCATTTTTCGTCCGTAATATTTTAGGAGGCCAACGAGATTAAATAATGAAGCGCATAGACTTTCTCGGCGTACCCGGGGTCGGCAAAACAACACTTTATTACAAGTTATTGCAGCAACGGGACGATTATGAAAAATGGCTGACGCCACCTGAGGCAAAAATCCTAATAGCCAAAAAACATGTGAAAGCTAATTGGCGCTCAGCAGGAGAATTGCTCAGGCTGCTTGCCCTGCAGCTGCCAAACCGGACTTTACAGAAAAAACTTACAGAGAATATTTCTGATACTTTGGCCGGTAAAGCTTTTCAAGAAAGACTCCAGGAATGGATGCCGTTTATTGAACTGTGCAGCTTCAGCCTTGCCGATGGCAGTAAACCGCCATACTACCGGTTTTTATTGGCTAAATGGTTTCTAAGCCTATTAAATGATGTGGCCCTGATTGAGTCAGCAGATTTAAAGCATCAAGTGCTCTTTGACGATTCCCTTTCGCAAAGAGCTACCGGAATGATGCCCTGGGATCGATTATCAGGGGAACAACAAAGCCGTAAATATTTCTCACTAATGCCACCACCGGTGGCAGTAGTGTACTTGCGTGCCGATCCGCAGCTAATAGCCGACAGGCTTGTTAAGCGAAAAAAAGTTATTGCGCAACACCAGGATCTCTCATACCATGATTTGTTGGAAAGAACAAAAATAGCAGCGTTGATAGTTGAGGCGGGGGCCGAAACTCTACACAGTCGGGGCATTCCCGTCCTGATGGTTGATGCATTGTTGCCGATCGCAGAAATGGTTGTGGAGACAAAAAAATTATTAACAAAAACTAGTAGGTGAAATTATGCTCAATACATTTAGACGATTAAACCAGATTTTAAGTCGAGGTGAAAAAATACAATTACTGGTTTTACTTTTAACAGTGATTTTAATGTCTTTTTTGCAGGTTGCAGGTATAGCCTCGGTAATGCCTTTTATTGCACTGGTCCTGGAACCAAACCTGGTTTATGAAAACGAGTGGCTGTCTCGGGCTTATGAATTATTTAATTTTTCAGATGTGCATTCTTTTATTATTGCTATCGGGATCACCATGTTTGTGTTTATAGTTTTTTCAAATGCCGTATCGGCACTGGCCAACTGGTTGAAAATGAGATTTGCCTGGCAGAACAACCACCGTCTTTCCCGCCGCTTGCTGGAAAAGTACCTTTCCATGCCGTATTCTTATTTTTTGAATCAAAATAGCTCCGACTTAAGCAAAAATGTTTTGGGTGAAGTGGGACACCTGACCAAAGATTTTATGATTCCCATGTTGATGCTGGTAAGTAAAGGGATCATGATCATTTTTATTTTGGCCATGCTTCTCTGGGTTAATGTCATGGTCACACTGATCGCAGTATTCTTCCTCGGGGGAGCATATGCCGTGATTTTCCTCAGTATCAGGAAAAAACTGAAACACAGGGGTGCTTTGCGCCTGCAGGCTAACAAGATGCGCTATAAAGCTGTAAGCGAGGCTTTTGGCGGAATTAAAGAAATCAAAGTTATGCATCGGGAACCATATTTTATAAAAAAGTATTCTCAGGCATCAAAGGAACACGTCCGCCACCAAGCCTGGAAAGCAGTAGTCGGATTAATCCCCGGCTACGCCCTCGAAGCCCTTGCTTTTGGCGGAATCATTCTTTTTGTGCTGCTGCTGATAATCAGCATGGAAGGCAATGTTCAACGAATTGTACCCTTGGTGGCGGTATTTACATATGCCGGGCAAAAGCTCATGCCCGCTTTTCAACAAATCTTTGACTCTTTTACGAAAATGCAGTTCAATCAGACAGTAATAACACGATTGCATCGCGATATCACGCATGGTGAAAGTCCTGGGCAACCCAGAGCTTCATTAAAATTAAAACAAGAACTGCCGAAGCCAATACCGTTTAACAAAGAAATACGGCTTAACGATATCACATATTATTACCCCAATACTACAATTCCGGTAATTGCAAATCTAAATTTAGTAATTAAGCGTAATACCTCCATTGCCCTGGTTGGCGCCACCGGTGCGGGCAAAACAACCCTGGTTGATATTATCCTGGGATTGCTGATCCCGCAGAAAGGGGTCATAGAAGTTGACGGTGTTCCATTGAATGAAGATAATATCTTTAACTGGCAGCTAAACCTGGGCTATGTGCCCCAGCATATCTACCTGAAAGATGACACAGTGGCAGCCAATATTGCCTTTGGTTTGGCAGAGAAAGATGTAGACAGAGAAATGCTCTACCATGTGACCAAGGTGGCCAACATTTATGATTTCATTGTTAATGAACTGCCACAGGGATTTGAAACCATGGTCGGTGAACGCGGCATCCGCCTGAGCGGAGGGCAGCGCCAGCGCATCGGCATTGCCCGGGCCCTTTACCACGACCCGGAAGTGATCGTATTCGATGAGGCCACCAGTGCCCTCGACGGGGCCACGGAAGATGCTGTCCTTGAAGCCATGGAAAATGCGGCTCGCCTTAAGACCCTAATCGTCATTGCCCATCGGCTGACCACGGTGAAAAATTGCGATGCCATCTATCTCATTGATAAAGGAAAAATAGTGGCCAGCGGAACCTATGATTATTTATTGGAACATAACCAGCAATTCCGCTCCATGGCCAAGGTAAGATGATGGCACTTTTTTTTACTGAGAACCACCGCTTATATTATTGAGGCGATAAAGTGAGAATTGTTCTGGCAATTTATTCCCTTTCCGGAGCCGGCGGCGCAGAAAGGGTCATGACCACAATGGCCAACTATTGGAGCGAAAAGGGATGGGCTGTAACCATCATTACCTTTGATGATGGGAGCAAACCTCCATTTTATCGGCTGCATCCAGCCGTAAAGCTGGTTGTCCTAAACCTGAAAAGTAAAACCGGAAATATCATTGGGCGCATTTATTATTTTCTTTCAAAAAATCTCCGCGTCAGACGGTGCTTGCTGCGTGAAAAGCCCGATGTGATTATTTCTTTTACTGCAAAGACGAATATGAAAGTGCTGCGCGCGATGTTGTTTACTAAAATACCGGTTATTGTTTCTGAAAGGAATTCGCGCACCAGGGTCTCGCAATCCTTTTTTCAAAGAAAATACCGCAATTGCCTTTATCGAAACTCCAGGTTCATTGTTTGCCAAACCCGAGCCATGCGGGATGCCCTGCCGGCACGGCTGCAGCGCCAAAGCATCATCATTCCCAACCCGGTCAAAAAAGCAGGTGATCAGGAATTAAACCCGGAACCGCCTTTACCTTTACCTGAGGGCAAATTACTATTTGCCGTAAGCCATATGAGCCGTGAAAAAATTTATCAAAAAGGAATAGACCTGTTGATACCGGTATTTGCGCGCCTGGCGGCAAAGCACTCGCAATGGCAGCTGGTAATATTAAATGACGGGCCGGAGAAGCACTTAGTTGTTCAGGAGATCGCCAGGCACAAATTGGAAGGAAGGGTTTTTTTACCGGGAAAGACAAAGGATATTTTTTCCACTTTCAACAAAGGCCATTTGTTTGTTCTGGCTTCCCGCTATGAAGGTTTTCCCAACGCCCTCTGCGAAGCCATGGCCTGCGGCCTGCCCGTGGTGAGCTTCGATTGTCCTACCGGGCCCGCTGACATTATCCGCCACGGCACAGACGGCTTCCTGGTCCCGGCCGGAGATACGGCCGGCCTGGAGCAGGCCCTGGACCGGTTGATGGGCGATGCCCAGCTGCGCCGGCAGATGAGCCGGCGAGCTGCGGAAATTGTGGATCGGTTCAGCCTGGAAAAAGTCATGGCCCTATGGGAGCAGCTGATTTGCGGCTAACTTAACGGTTTTAAAAAAAATTGTGCGAGGTGTACAGGTGAAAATACTGTTTATCACCGGACTGCACCCTCTGGCGACCAATCCCATGTCCGGCATATTTATTACCCGCAGGCTTAAAAAGCTAAAAGAATACGGCGTTAACTATGACCTTTATTTTTTTTCGGAAAGAATCAACCCGTTGGCCCGCTTTCTTAAAGGCACGCTCAAAAGGCCGTCATTTAAAGAGAAAAAGACGATCCGGGTGCACGGAGTGCCATACAGCCCCCTCCCGGTGTCCATGAGCGCCGCGGACATGCTTTTTTATCATCAGCGCATCGGCCCGATCCTGGCAAACGCAGTCAAAAAGGCTGTCAACTTGAAAGCATATGACCTGGTTCATGCCATCTGGGTCTATCCGCACGGCTACGCGGCGGCGCTGCTTAAACAGGAAACCGGTCTGCCCTGCGTGGTCAGCGCCCATGGCAGCGATATCCACACCAACCCGGAAAAATTCCCGCAAAGTCTACCGGCGGTGCTTTTTGCCCTGGAAAACTGTGATCGAGTCCTGTTTAATAACCGTAAACTGCTGGAAAAGGCCCGGGAGCTGGGCTATAAGGGTTCCAATGACGTGGTCATTCCCAACGGAGTGGATACATCGGTTTTTATCCCGCAGGACAAGTGGGCAGCCAGGGCTGGGCTTGGCCTGGCGCCGCCGCCGGTCAAATACGTCGGCTTTGTCGGCAATCTCAAGCCGGTTAAGGGTGCCGACAGGCTGCCCGAGATATTCCGCGAGATCGCCCGGCAATATGGGCCGGTCCGTTTTATCGTCATCGGTGATGGCAAGCTGCGCCCCATGGTTGAACAAAAATGCCGGGATTATCAGCTGGCAGTGCAATTTACCGGCGCCATCGCCGCTGAAGCAATGCCGACTTGGATGAGCGCCCTGGACGTGGTGATCCTGCCGAGCCGGAACGAGGGTTTTCCCAATGTCTGCCTTGAAGCGCAGGCTTGCGGCTGCCCGGTTGTGGGCAGCAGCGCCGGCGGCATTCCGGAAGCGATCGGCCATGGAGGAGATATCGTGGCCGGTACAGAATCTAACTTTGAACTGGAAATGAGTAAAAAAGTGATCCGGCTACTTGAAAAACCCCTGCCGCGGGAGCGCTTGAGGGAACGGGCCCTGCAGTTTGACTGGGACCGAATTATATTAAAGCAAATCAAGATGTATGCAGACTTGCTAAAGGAAGGATGAACTCAATGCCCGACAACCGAACAGCAAACAATCCTAACCAGCCCAGGCAGGTGCCTTTATTGGATTTGCCGCGACAGCAGGCCGAGCTGTCTGCGGAAATAGACGAAGCCTTGAAGCGGGTCACCTCCGGCGCCTCTTACATTCTAGGCCCCGAGGTCAAAATGCTGGAGCAGCAGCTGGGCGCATACCTTGGAGGCGTCCACTGTACCGGTGTGGCTTCCGGCACCGATGCCCTTGTGATTGCCCTGCGGGCCCTGGCCATTGTGCGCACGGGAAAAGAGTACTTTTGCCCGGACGACGAAATCATCGTCCCTTCCTTTACCTTTACAGCCACCGGGGAAGCCGTTATCCATGCGGGTGCCACTCCCGTATTTGTGGATATAGATCCGGTTACATACAATATCAAGCCGGAAGAGGCGGCTGCAGCTATGACTAGCCGCACAGTCGGCCTTGTGCCGGTTCATCTTTTCGGCAACCCCTGCCCCATGGACGCAATCATGGACCTGGCACGCAGACATGATCTTTTTGTCCTGGAAGACGCAGCCCAGTCCTTCGGTGCCTCTTTTGGCGCGGCAAAGCTTGGTGCAGTCGGCACCGCCGGCGCCTTTAGCTTTTTCCCCTCCAAGAACCTGGGCGGCTTTGGTGACGGCGGAGCTGTTGCCACCAGGGAGGAGGACCTGGCGGCAGTAATCAGGATGCTGCGCACTCACGGTGGAAAAGACAAGTACAATGTCGAACATATCGGCTACAATTCCCGCCTCGATACTCTCCAAGCAGCCGTGCTTCTGGTCAAGTTAAAGCATGTGGATAGGCTTAACCGCCGCCGCCGCGCCATTGCCTCCTACTACGACCAGCACCTGCGCGGCCTGGACTGGCTGGCCCTCCCGTCAGCCGTGGCCGGCGGCGAGCATGTTTACAACCAGTATACCGTGCGCGTCCTCAATGGGAAAAGGGACCGGGTGCGGGAAATGCTCCGGGAAAAGGGCATCGCCACCGCGGTCTATTACCCGCTTCCCCTGCATCGTATGAAGGTATTTGCCGGAAGATGCAAGACCGCAGGCAGCCTGGAGCAGACCGAAAAAGCCTGTGCCGAAGTCTTGAGCCTGCCCATTGAGCCGCTGCTGACAGAAGAAGAGCTGGAATACGTGGTGCAGTGCCTGCGTGCTTTATAATAGAAAAGAAGCCGGAAGGAGCTAGCCATGAGCGATTACAAAGATGTTAACATAGCTGTAATCGGCGGCGGTTACTGGGGCAAAAATTTGGTGCGCAATTTTGCCGAGCTGGGCGCTCTCCGGGCTGTGTGCGATACGGACCCGGCCAAGCTGGAAGAGTATGCGCGGCTCTACCCCGGCGTTACCGTAACCGCGCGCTATGACGATATACTTGGCGATCAAACCATTGCCGGTGTGGCCATTGCCACGCCGGCTGTGGATCATTACCGCATGGTGAAGGCGGCCATAGGGGCCGGAAAAGATGTACTTGTAGAAAAGCCGCTGGCCCTGACCCTGGCGCAGGGTAGCGAGCTGGCCGCCCTTGCCGCGGCGCAAGGCAGAGTTTTAATGGTCGGCCATGTACTGGAGTACCATCCCGCCGTGCAGGAACTGGTGGCCCTGGTGAGGCGCGGCTACCTGGGCCGGATTCACTACATCTACTCCAACCGCCTCAACCTCGGCAAATTTCGCACCGAGGAAAATATTCTCTGGAGCTTCGCCCCGCACGACATCTCGGTAATCATCCGCCTGATGGGCGAGCTGCCGGTGGAGGTCGTATCCTCTGGCGGAGCCTATCTGAATCGCGATATTGTCGATGTCACCGTCACCAATCTCACTTTTGCCGGCGGCACCAGGGGCCACATCTTTGTCAGTTGGCTGCACCCATTTAAAGAACAGAAACTGGTGGTGGTAGGCAGCGATAAAATGGCGGTCTTTGACGATCTATCCACGGAAAAGCTGATAGTTTATCCGCACAAAGTAAACTGGGTGGATCACTGCCCGGTGGCGGCCCGGGCAGAAGCGGAAGTTATAAAAGTGCCGGCCGAGGAGCCTCTCAAGCGGGAGTGCGCGCATTTTCTTGATTGTATCCGCACCCGCAATGAGCCTCTCACCGGGGCGCAAAGCGCCCTGGCCGTGTTAACGGTTCTCGACGCTTCCCAAAGATCGCTCAGCGCCAACAGTAAAAAAATTGTCCTTGAACATGACCGGGATAAAGAAAACGCTGCCGCCGCGGAAGTGTTTATTCACCCCAGCAGTATAGTTGAAGCGGGTGCCGTTGTGGGCGCTGGTACCCGGATCTGGCATTTTTGCCACATCATGCCCGGAGCCACCCTGGGACGCAACTGCAACCTTGGACAGAACGTCTTTGTGGCCAGTAACGTATCCATCGGCAATAACGTAAAGATTCAAAATAACGTATCCGTATACGAAGGTGTAACCCTGGAAGACGATGTATTTTGCGGCCCTTCCTGCGTTTTCACCAATGTTAAAACCCCGCGCAGTGCTTATCCCCGCAACACATCATCCGATTACCAGAAAACCGTGGTTAAAAAAGGGGCCAGCATCGGCGCCAATGCCACCATTCTACCGGGGGTAACCATAGGGGAATATGCCCTGATTGGCGCCGGCGCCCTTATTAGCAAAGACGTACCTAAACATGCAGTGGTTATTGGGAACCCACCTAGAATACACGGCTGGATCTGTAAATGTGGCAGCACCATATCAAAGAGCGGTATGCGTGAAATCAAATGCATGTACTGTGGTGATAGCGATACCGGTTTAGAACAATCATAACGATTGCCGGCAATTGTTATCTGTGAAGGTGTTCACAATGAAAATATTGATAATATCTTATTTCTTCCCCCCATTGAACAGAATTGCATCTTCGAGACCTTATTCGTGGGCCAAGTACTGGAGTAGAATGGGTCATGAAGTAATGGTTTTAACAAAACAAAAAACTGAAGAAGACGGGCCATTGAATATGGAGTATCACCCCCGTGATTTGGAGAACGTAAAAATACTTGCTTTGAAATGCTGGCCATTTAGGCTAAAAAAGCCCGATCCTGGCTCAATGAAGCATAAAATATTTAGGTTGCCATTTGTCAAATCTTTGTATGGCTATTTTAAATTATTGCGCAATCTTCTTATGAAAGATTTTTGGGGTTTTGCTACAGTCAAAAAGTTAATCGAGCTATACGAAAAGTATCCTTACGATATTGTTGTCAGCACATACGGGCCTCCCGGCAGTCACTTCGTTGCATCGTATATAAAAAAAAAGATAAATGTTTTTTGGGTGGCAGACTATAGAGATCTCTGGCATGGCAATCATTATCGCCCAAAAAAATGGCCACTAAGCTGTCTCGAAGATAAGTTGGAGAGGTTTATAGTTCATAGGGCAGACTTAATGACAACTGTATCGGAAGATATGAATAGAAAACTTTCAAAGCGTTTTAATTGCGATGTAATTACGATAGAGAATGGTTTTGATGAAGATGATTTGGTTTTAAGCAGTAATAAAGAGATATTTCCGAATGACAATAAATTCCGTATATGTTATACAGGTACTATTTATCAAGGGTATCAAGACCCTACCCCTTTGTTCAAAGCACTGGCGTTATTAAAGGATAGCAATGTCTATTGGGAGAATAAAATTGAAGTTATATTTTTTGGTTCCAGATTGGGCAACTTGACAAAAATCAGCAGCCAGTATGGATTAGATAATATTGTTAAAACACCTGGGTTTATTAGTAGAAAAGAGTCTCTGCAAGTGCAAAGAAGTGCTGACGCTTTACTGTTTCTAGAATGGGAAGATTCTTCTACAAACGGTATATTGACCGGAAAGCTATTCGAATATTTATATTCCGGCAAACCGATTTTAAGCATAGGGGGCAGCACGAATTCAGAATCAGCTAAAATAATTCAAGAATGCGGTGCCGGAATTGTTTTGGGGAAGTCACCACAACTAATTGCTGATACCATTCAAGATCTTGCAAGCGGAAAAATAACCGGTAGAGATAATTGCATCCAAGAGAAAATCAAGCGCTATAGCAGGAAAAACTTGGCACAAGCAATGATTGCTGCAATTGAAGAAAGAATGTAATCAAGTGAGGATGGCTTATGCGGATAAAAGAGTTTGTCAAAAGCCAAAAATATCTCTATCGTACGGCTAAATGGCTTCAAACCAGGCCGGTCTATTACTTCTATAAATTAAAGCGAACTTTATCTTTTAAGAGCGAATCAATAAATAGCAGTAATGCAATCCGTATTACTAAAGATAAAAGTCATTGTTTTTTTGGCTATTATGACAAGTGTCCATGGAATTTATCAGGTAAATATTTAATATTTTTGCAAGTCCCTTTTGCCGATCGCATGCCTAAACCTGGAGAAGAGGCGCAGCTGGGCATAATAGATGTATCAAACGGAATAACTAGCCCGAAACAAGAGATATTAACCTCTACTAGAGCCTGGTCCTGGCAGCAGGGGGCAATGATGCAATGGCTGGGCAGCAATCCAGAACGGCAAATAATCTTTAATGATTATGAGCATAAAAAATATTGCAGCAAAATAATTGATTTGCACAGCGGTCTTAAGAGAATTTTGCCTCTACCGATATACGCGATCAGTAGAGATGGAGAAAAAGCTTTAAGTATTAATTTTGATCGGCTGCATTTTGCTCGCCCAGGTTACGGATATGTGGCAAGCACTTGTAAAAATTTACATGATAATTATCCCAAAGACGATGGCATCTGGTTCATGGATTTAAAAAGTGGTGAGTACAAATTAATTATCTCTTTGTGGGAGATTATAAATTATCAAAAGAAGAAAATATTCGATCAATCATTTCATTATTTTAATCATCTCGAATTTAATCAAAAAGGCAATCGCTTTATTTTTTTACACCGATGGATCCATAGGAATATTAGATATTCGCGACTCTTTGTCGCCAATTGTGACGGCAGTAATCTAGTTTGTTTGTCCGATCATGGCCTGGTTTCACATTTTACATGGCGAGACAATGAACATATTTTAGCATGGACTCGTCATCTTGCAGGCGACCATTATTATTTGTTTAAGGACAAATCAGACCAGGTTGCAATAGTTGGCAAAGGGATTTTAACTGAGGATGGGCATCCGTCCTATTCGCCTGATGGAAATTACATTCTCACTGATACATATCCCGATAAGGAGAGAATGCGTTCTATACTGTTATACGATATAAAAAGAAATAGCCTCAAAACCTTAGGCCGATATTTCTCACCTTTTCAATATGATGGCCCCATTAGATGTGATTTACATCCACGTTGGAATAGGAATGGCCAAATGATCTGTTTTGATTCAGTACATGAAGGGTGCAGGGCGATGTATGTTTTGGACGTAACAGAAAAAATTTGATCAAAGCTAAGGCGACAATCAATAGACAAGGATTCTTTAAAATGATATATTTGATTTTACGGAGTTTAACCATTAATCATTTGTCAAATTATGAATTGATTTACCCCGTTGTAACGCATTTTATTTTCCCACTATAGACGGAGAGCTCATGATCGAGTACGGCAAAGCTTATTTAGAATATGAAAAAATTTATAATACTAAGTATGGCAAATACTATCAGCAGTATCCATACGCCATGTTGCTTTTTAACGCCATATTACGTAATAACGAAAGAAGGGACAAATCATTAGCTATAGCTACGCTTAATCGGCTGAAAAGTAATGCCAAAAAAGATTTAAAAACCTTGATTCGGCGTTTATTATACTTTACATCTTCAATAATTAATGCAAAACCCTCCGATAAAATAAGTATTTTGGATAATATGTCGTCTAGATTTAACTACCTGGCCAGTGTACTAGAAGATGTTTGCATAGAGCATAACATCAGAATTGTGAAATATCACCAGATCCGAAATTTTAAATGTGACCATTTTAACGCTAGTAATAAGCTTTTGGTTGATCCATTAATTTTTGGGCCTATAACGAGAAAAGTAATAAATCGCTTAACTCTTGAGAATATCCATGAAATGTTAAACGATACCGATGTAATGGATCAGCTAAATTCAGAGCTTGAGAGAAATGTTAAAAAACTTAGCATTATAATGCATCAAAATAATATCAAGTTAGTGTTGGCAACTGGCGATCTCGGTTATATAAAACAATTTATTTCGTCAGCGGCAAAGACAGCGGGAATACCTTATTATGTTATGCTGCATGGCTATCCTCATGACGGCAAGTACATTGGCGTGTTGCCGATTAGTTGTGATAAATTGCTTGTATGGAATAATGAGATAAAGGATAGATTAACCCAGATACTGCAATTAAGCATGAAACCAGAAGATGCGGAAAAAATAGAAGTTTTCGGCTACCCGGTATATGATTATATGTATATTAATAAATTGCAGAGTTGTTACCATGAAAATCCAAACAAAGTTACCTTTATTTCGCAGCCATTTGAAGAGTTAGGGCAAAAAATTAACAGAGATCTATTATATGGCAAACTAAAAGAATTACAAAAAAAAGGTTTAACCGTTCAAGTAAGGCTACATCCAAAAGAAAGGGATAAAGCTGAAAAATACTATTTAATTAAACAGTACAACCTGGATATTTCTAATAGCAGCTTAATCAAAGATCTAATGGAAAGCAGAATTATCCTTGGCTTCAACTCTTCTGTGATGTATGAAGCTGCACTATTAAATAAAAGTGTCTATCAAATTAAAGGCTTAAAACAAAATAATCCATACGCGAATATGAAAGAGATAGATATCGATGATATCCCTGAAATAAGTAGAATATGCAATGATGTTCCTAATGGTGCTGGTGGTTTTTTGATTGATGATTTTAAACAAAAGCTAAAAGCGTTGCTGGCAGAAGTCCAAATCATTGATTAAGCACAAACAATAAAAGTATAATCGCCTGCAGCCACTGATTTCAGGATAATAAGAAAGTGTGCTTATTTCCGTACTATATCATTGACACGTATAAAAGAAAGCAATATATTCCATCTCTTAAGGGACGGAAAGCAATAAATTGTCAAAGCCTAAGCTTAAACGGGGGAATCATGAACGAGCAACAAAGACTGTTGGTAACGGGATGCGCCGGTTTTATTGGGTTTCATGTGGCAAGGAGACTTCTGCAAGAGGGACGTTCGGTAGTCGGGCTGGACAACCTGAATGACTACTACGATACCCGGTTAAAAGAAGATCGACTAAAAATACTGCAGGGATTTGAACATTTTACTTTCATCAAAGCTCACCTGGAAGATCGCGCCACCTTGTCCAGTTTGTTTAAAACTCACCATTTTCATCGCGTGATTCATCTTGCCGCCCAGGCTGGAGTTCGATATAGCGTAAAAAACCCGCATGCTTATGTAGACTCCAACTTGATCGGGTTTATGAACATACTGGAAGGCTGCCGCCATTCAGGAATTGAACATTTAATTTACGCCTCTTCCAGCTCTGTCTATGGGGCAAATACTAAAAAGCCATTTTCAGTACATGATAATGTAGATCATCCGGTGAGTCTTTATGCGGCAACTAAAAAAGCTAACGAATTAATGGCGCATACTTATAGCCACCTGTATGGATTACCGACAACTGGCTTGCGCTTTTTTACTGTATATGGACCATGGGGAAGGCCGGACATGGCTCTTTTCATTTTTACTAAATCCATTTTAGAGGGAAAACCTATTAAGATATTTAATCATGGTAAAATGAAACGAGATTTTACTTATATTGATGATGTGGTTGAAGGAATTGTCAGACTGATTGATCTTATACCTGTGCCTGATCCGAATTGGAATAGAGAAACGCCTCATCCGGGAAGAAGTTATGCTCCGTATCGTCTCTATAATATCGGCAACAATAAACCCGAAGATTTAATGTACTTTATTTCGGTTCTGGAAAAAGTGTTAGGACATAAGGCAAAAAAGGAATTTTTACCGCTGCAGCCAGGTGATGTGATCGAAACCTATGCTGATATAGAGGATTTAACCAGAGATACCGGTTTCAGGCCGATTACACCGATAGAAGAAGGGATTGCCAGATTTGTTCAGTGGTATCGGTCTTATTATAATGTAACCTGACAAAAATTTGTTGCTGCTAAATTTAAAATATAATGATAGATAAGCTCGGAGGTGTTTGATACTTGTACTTAAATGGCAAATCGGTGCTGATTACAGGTGGTACCGGTTCATTTGGAAATAAATTTGTTGAAATTGTCCTAAACAAGTTTAAACCTTCACGTGTTATTGTCTTTAGTCGAGATGAATTAAAGCAATACGAAATGAGGCAAAAGTTTAATAACGATAGACGTCTGCGTTTTTTTATTGGTGACGTCCGGGACAAGGATCGCCTTTACCGGGCTTTTCAGGGTGTAGATATTGTTGTTCACGCGGCTGCACTGAAACAAATTCCCGCCGCGGAATATAATCCCTTTGAAGTGATTAAAACAAACGTTCTCGGCGCCCAGAATATTATTGAAGCGGCCATTGATTGCGGTGTGCAAAAGGTCATTGCCTTAAGCACTGATAAAGCGGCCAACCCCATTAATTTGTATGGTGCCACAAAATTATGTTCGGATAAACTTTTTATTGCCGGAAATTCTTATGTCGGACCTAGAAATACCAGTTTTAGTGTAGTCCGTTATGGCAATGTTGTCGGCAGCAGGGGCAGCGTCATTCCGCTGTTTTTCAAGCAAAGAGAAAGCGGCAAAATAACTATTACCGATACCCGCATGACCCGGTTCTGGATAACCCTGGAACAAGGGGTGCTGTTTGTGATCAGATGCCTGGAAAAGATGTGCCGCGGCGAAATTTTTGTGCCCAAGCTGCCCAGCACCAGGATTACCGACCTGGCTGAGGTTATTGCCCCACACTGTGAAATCGAAATTATCGGTATCAGGCCTGGTGAAAAATTGCATGAAGTGATGATTACAGAAGAAGATTCGCGTTGTTCATTTGAATTCGATGATTACTATGTTATTACCCCGCAGTTTCCCTGGTGGAAAAGAGAGAACTGCAAGGGTGGGAGACCTCTGCCGGAAGGTTTTATCTACAGTAGCGATCGAAACAGCTGGTGGCTTGGTAAGGAAGAGATAGCAGAGATGCTTGCCCATGCTCTGCCGGAATACCAACTATGATTTAACATGAAACGGGGCGTTTCTGTATGGACTCAATCATACCTTATGGAAAACAGCTTATTGATGAGGATGACATAGAGGCTGTGGTTAAAGTGCTGCGCTCGGATTTTTTAACCACGGGCCCCCTCTGCCGGGAGTTTGAAGAAAAGCTGGCCCAAAAAGTAGGGGCTAAACATGCGGTGGTTTTCAGCTCCGGAACCGCGGCGCTGCATGCCGCTTATTTCGCCGCCGGGCTGGAACCCGGCCAGCAGGTGATCACAACACCGATTACATTTGCCGCCACGGCCAATGCCGCCCTTTACCTGGGAGGCGTTCCTGTTTTTGCCGATATTGCTCCTGATTCATTCAACATTGATGTAACAAAAATTGAATCAGCCATAACTGCAAAAACAAAAATTATTGCGCCGGTGGATATGGCAGGCATTCCCGTGGACATAGATCCGATCATGCAACTGGCTGAGAAATACAATTTAGTGGTTGTTGAAGACGCTTGCCATGCGCTGGGTGCGACATATAAAGGTCGCCCTGTGGGCTCGACGGCCCATATGTCCGTTTTCAGTTTTCACCCGGTTAAAGCAATAACAACCGGGGAAGGAGGAGCGGTTGTCACCAGCAATCCGGATTATTATGAAAGACTGGTTCTATTTAGAAGCCACGGGATCGTTAAAAGTCCAGATAAATTGATGCATAAGCATAAGGGGCCATGGTATCAAGAAATGCAGCTCCTGGGGTATAATTACCGGATGACAGATATTCAGTGTGCCTTAGGTATGAGTCAACTGAAAAAACTTGATGCTTTTGTGCATAGACGTCGAGAAATTGCTGCTCAATACACGCTGGCTTTTCAAGATAACAATGCTATCGAAATACCCGCTTACAGTGCCGACGTAAATCCTGCTTGGCATCTGTATATCATCAGGCTTAAGGAAGATTTAGACCGGGATAGAGTTTGCTATTATTTAAGGGAGCGGGGTATCGGCACTCAGGTGCATTATATACCAGTGTACAGGCACCCTTATTACTCATACCTGGGATATAACCCGGAAGAATACCCGAATGCAGAAGCTTATTATAGAAGCTGCCTCAGCATCCCCATTTTCCCCGCCTTAACGAACAGTGAAATAGAAAAGGTTATCAATGTTATCAATAGAATCAATTAGTCAAAAAGACGGCTGAAATATCCAATTTGCTTCCGGTATAATCTACTTGAATATTTAAGCAGAAAAAGGGAGGCAGTTTAAAAAGTTGATTATTGGCAAAAGGTTATATTTACGCTGTTTAGACAAGCAAGATATTTACAAAGTAATGAACTGGCGGAATCAACCGCATGTTCATGAGAATATATTCAGCTTTACATTTATTAATAGTTATCAGCAAGAGCAGTGGTTTGAAAAGTATGCGCAGGATTCCCGCCAGGAAAGCTTCATGATCGTCCTAAAAGAAACGGAAGAAGAGATC
The DNA here is from genome assembly GCA_029782095.1 of Bacillota bacterium. Taxonomy (GTDB): domain Bacteria; phylum Bacillota; class Dethiobacteria; order DTU022; family DTU022; genus JAKPEE01. Next base: position 86,042 of record JAKOVL010000043.1, read on the forward strand.
GGTGTTATCGGTTTATCTTATATCGACTATAAAAATGGAACCGCCGTCTTGAACACAATGATTGGCGAAAAAAGATATTGGGGTAAAGGATATGCTACTGAAGCTTCAATATATATAATTAATTATGCATTCAATGAACTAAATCTCAACCGGATCACTTCTTTTTTTTATGAGTCGAACAAAGCTATCATTAATAAAAATCTTAAGCTTGGCTTTAAGATGGAGGGCAAGTTAAGACAGCTGATTTTCTCAAAAGGCAAGTTCCAGGATGTAGGCGTGATGGGTTTGCTGCGTGAAGATTGGGTTAAAATACAGGATTCTATCGGTAATCTTTGATCTTGGAGGAATGCAGGTATTGTTTACGGTTTTATTCCGGGTGGACTCATCTCCCCAGGTCGGCCTAGGGCACCTAATGCGCTGTCTTGCCCTGGCCGACGCGCTAAAAAATTATAAAGTTAAATCTTTATTTGTCATCGCCGGGGATGAACTAACTAGTAAAGCAATTATTTTGAAGCGGAAACACTCAGTCATATTTATTAGTTCACTTTGTACTAACGAAGAATTGGTTTTTCTGAATCGAATAATTGAAAATGAGTCGCCGGGTGCCGTTGTCCTTGATGGATATAATTTTAATTATGATTATCAAAAAAAATTGAATACAAAAGGCGCCCCGCTGGTATGCCTGGGATGGAGCAGCGATTATCGAACAGCTGCCGACCTGGTGGTTAACCAGAATATCTGGGCCTCCCCCGGCTTGTACGCAGGACAGATTCAACCTGGCGCCACACTGCTTTTGGGAACTAAGTATGCCCTGCTGCCGCAAGACTATCACCAGCGTACAAAAGAAGTGCGGACAAGCTGCGAACATATTTTAATCACCCTTGGAGGAGGCAAATATAGCCAGTTGGGTCTGGTTATATATGGAATGCTCCAGGATTTACCATATCGTTTCACCGTTGTGCTGGGACCCTATAGTGAAAAGATCGCCGGCCGGAGTGGTGGCAATTTAGAAATTCTCAGTGGTATTGATAATTTATATTCTCTTCTCAGGGAGACCGACCTGGCCGTAACCGCAAGCGGCAGCACTGCCTGGGAGCTTTGCTGCCTTGGTGTGCCATTTATTACTTATATACTAAGCGACAATCAAAAGCAAAACGCTATTGCGTTGAGCGAATATGGAGCATCGATCAATATGGGCTGGATTAACCAGTTAGAGCAGGGTAGCCTGAGGGAAACCATAACTTTTTTGGCCAGTAATTATGAGAAGCGGGCCAGTATGGCTCAGAGGGGGCAATCCCTGGTCGATGGCCTTGGTGCTGATCGGGTGGCAAAAGTTATTGTTGATATTAGTTTAAAGAAAATATAAATATGGGGTGTTATTGTTGGGCACCAGGGTTCTTATTTTGGGAATTGGCAGCCCCCAGGCCGATGCAATCAATTATTGTCAAAGCAAGAATTACCAGGTTTATGCCTGTGCAGATAGTGAGCGCGGGCTGCAGAGGGTTAAAGTGGACGGTTTTTGTGAGATTGATATAAAAAATTCCGAAAATGTATATCGCTACGCTCTGTACAATAAGGTTACGCTAATTTATTCAGTGGGGTCAGAAGTGGCACTGCCTACCATCGCCTCCGTAAGCAAGAAACTGGGTCTCCCTTTTTTTGCTGATTTGCCCTTGATAAATTTATGTCATTATAAACATCAACTTAGATCCTTTTTAGGGAATGATTTTAGCGGTAATGTGCCATTTTTATCAGCAAGTAATGTTGATGATCTTAAGCTATGGGATATATTTCCGTGCGTGGTCAAACCGGTAGACAGTCAGGGGCAAAGGGGTTTTTACATATCGCTTACCCGGAGGGAACTTGCCGATTGCTTTAAACGTTCGCTAAACCATTCAGCAGCAGGAAAGGTAATAATTGAAGAGTATATTGAAGGGCCGGAACTTTCGGTCAACCTTTACTTGGTTGAAGGCCGGATCTCCTTCCTTCAGGTTACAGATAAGATCGTTTTTGATCAGCACCCTGGCATAGTGAAAGCTCACAGGATACCCTCCAGGGTTATCGACCGGGAAACTAATGCACGCATTTACCGGCTTTGTGAAGAAATAGTCGATAAAATCGCTTTGAAGAATGGTCCCCTCTATCTCCAAATTAAACTTAAAGATCGCATGCCAAAGCTGATTGAGGCTACGCCAAGATTGGATGGCTGCCACATATGGCAACTAATCGACGCTTTTTGCGAAGTCAACCTTTTAGAAGCCGCCTTCCAACATTTGCTTGGAAATACAGTGCAATTCAAGCCTAGAGCTTCATCGAACAACTTAACACTGACATTCATCACAGAAAAACCGGGGGTACGGGTAAAGAAAGCGAAATATCTTCATTCTAAGAACCCGGCTGTTCAGTGGTATTACGACGAAGGAGAATTAGTAAGGCCTGTAAACGGTCACCGGGAACGCATCGCCCATTTTATTCATCGAGGTTGAGGATCAACAATAGTGAAAAAAGCGGAGTCTACAATATTGGCCCAGGTGCTAACATTTCGTACGCAGAACTGGCTATTCTCATTAACCAGGCTTTTATGAATGAAGGAAAGATCATTTACCTGAAAAACCAAAATGAAGACAGGGGAACGGGGTTGATGGATATTTCCAGAGCTAAAAAAGAGCTGGGCTTTTTCCCGTGCTGGAATATCAAACAAGCTTTACTGGATATGAAAAGCATGGCTGGTAAACAAATACCGGTATCAGCAACAACGAAAGGGAGGGTTGATTAACAATGAGTATTGAAATTAATGGCAAGCAAATTGGCGGAACAAACCATGTGTATATTATTGCGGAAGCCGGCTCCAATCATAATGGCCGTTTTGAGGCCGCTTTGAAATTGATCGACATAGCCCATGAAGCAGGCGCTGATGCCATTAAGTTTCAAAGTTTCATCGCAGAAAAAATTGTCGCGCGCAATAACCCCTCATATGAAATTTTCAAGCAAAATGAGCTTCCCCGGGGATGGCACAAAGAACTTTTTGACTACGCGAAAGACAAGGGATTGGATTTCTTGTCCACTCCGTTTGATCTTGATACAGCTGATTTTTTAAAGGATTTAGGTGTACCAGCTTTTAAAGTTGCCTCGGGCGATATTACTTATGTACAATTATTAGAACACCTTGGTCGATTGGAACTGCCGGTAATTCTTTCCACGGGGAAGTCTACACTTGGAGAAATTGAAAAAGCTTTAGAAGCACTCTCAACAGATAAAGTTATTTTACTACACTGTGTTGCCTCCTATCCCGCTGCCTACGAGGAAATGAATCTTAAAGCAATTACCACCCTTCAAAATGCATTTCCCGGGATACCGGTTGGCTTGTCCGATCACACTCTTGATTATATTTGCGCCCTAGGCTCCGTGCCGCTGGGGGCGGCTGTAATTGAAAAACATATTACGTACAGCCGTGCCGCGGCAGGTCCGGATCACAGTTTTGCCATGGAAAAAAAAGAATTTAAGGAGTTTGTGAGCCAGATTAGAAACTTGGAATTGGCTCTTGGGAGAGGGTTTAAAAAACCTACACCTGCTGAGAGCTCCTCGATTACAAGGGGAAGGAGAAGCATTCATGCGGCAAAACATATCTCCAGGGGGGCTGTGCTTTTAGAGGAAGATTTAAAAGTGGTGCGGCCGGGCGGCGGCATCGAGCCCAAGTATTTACCTTGCTTAATCGGAAAAAAAGTAAGAGTGGACCTGGAAAAGGACGACATGCTAACCTGGTCCAGCATAGATTTGAGTAATTAGGAGGCAGATCTAAATGCCGCAAACGGTAGCCATTATTCAAGCGAGAATGGGCTCTACCAGGCTTCCCGGAAAAGTAGCGATGCATATTGGAGACAAGCCGGTTCTTTCCCATGTTATTGAAAGGTGCACTAAAGCCAGAAAAGTCGATAATGTGGTGGTGGCGACCACTGAGCTTCCGGAAGATAACCAGGTTGTAGAAATTGCCAGGGAAAACAAAGTGGCTTGTTACCGCGGCAGCGAGAAAGATTTATTGTCCCGGTATTATTTTGCAGCGAAACAATATAAAGCTGAAAACATTATTCGAATAACCGCAGACTGTCCCTTGCTGGATCCCTCCATTATTGACCAGGTCGTACTTTTAAGGGAAAAAAAGGAAGTTGATTATGCCTCCAACACCCTCAAAAGAACCTACCCTAGGGGGGTAGATGTATCTGTTTTTACCTTTGATGTCTTGGAAAAAACTTACTTGATGGCGAAGCAGCCGTGGGAAAGAGAGCACGTTACGCCTTTCATGAAAGAAAGAACCGATCTGTTTACACATGCCAACTTAGCTGCTCCAGGCAAATTGTTTCGCCCCGATTTGCGTATTACAGTTGACACTGAAGAGGACTTAATGTTAATCAAAGCCATCTATTATTTCCTGGGCGACCGGAGTTTAGAACTTGACAATATCATTGCCTTGTTCGATGAACAGCCCTGGCTAGCTTATATAAACAAGCATATTAAGCAAAAGGAAAATACTGCATAGTGGTTTAATTAAACAATATGCAGGTACTGGGAGGTGGATGTCCTGTGCATAAACCAATGAGGGTCTCGATTTTAATTGCCAACCCTGATACAGAGATTGTTCATGTTGCTGATGGGATTTGGATTATTGCTGCTCTTAATGTTCAAGAAATGAAACGTCACATTGAAGCAAATAAATTTAAATGCAGCGAAAAACTGCTGGAGGAATTGATTAATCTGGCTGAAGAAACCACTATAATCAAGATAAACATTAGACAGAATAATGTTGATTCAATTTATGCCTATAAAAATATCACCTCAAAATTTGAGCTCTTCTACCTTACCGCCTCCGACGGGAGCCTGGTCATAACGGATCATTTTCGCAACGCTCTGGCCTGCCTGAAGCCTGAAGACCGAAAAGTTACCCTTGATCAAATTGCCGATCATTTGCTATTTCCCTCCATGCCCGGCAACCAGACTCATGTGGCCAATATTTTCCGCCTGGGTCAGGGCGAATCTATTGAATTTAATATGCATACGGGAAAATCTGTTCAGAAAATCGAAGAAAAAATTACTGAAAGCAAAGACCAAATCCCGATTGAAGAAGCACTAGAAAAAGTTGATCATACTCTCAAAAGATTGATCGATGGTTTAAAAGAAAAGGAAGGGTTGGCGACCCTTTTATCCGGGGGAATCGATTCAACCCTGGTACATACCTACCTGGGCTCCACTGTTGCTTCCCTAGGCGTGGTTGTTGATTCACCGGAATTTAGTGAAGAAGTTCGCTACGCCAGGCGGGCCAGCGCATTGTTAAAAAATAATCATAATTTCCTTTTCATCAAGGAAAATGATTATCTAGAGCATCTCAAATCCGATATTCGCACTCTGGCCCTACCTTCACAGGTAACACAATTAGTTCTTTTTGGCGTAGCAGCCCGCAGCGTTGAACATAACTTTAAAACACTTTTAACCGGAGACTTTGTGGCGCCACTGTTTGGTAGTGCAGAAACAGATTTGCAAAAGAGTATAAGAGCCAAGGCAAAAGGTTTACTCGCCTATGCGGAGGCGCTCATGATAACTTCGGATCAGCTATATGTCCGAAAACTTATAGGGAATAAGAAGGTAGAAGAAAGGCTTCACAATCGCACGACCTTTGTGTTAAACAGGGCTGACATATTACCTGCCGGGGATGGAGAGCTCCCCGCTGATCTGTATCTAGAACTAAAGGCAGTTTTTGCTTTGCTGTTCAATAATGCTACTAGCTTGTGGCGACAGTTGGCTTATGGCTACGGAAGAACCGTTCATACTCCCTTTACTGGAAAGAGCTTGCTGGATGTTTCTTTGTCCATTCCGCGGCAATATCGTTATGAGAAAGAAGGCAGAGCCAAACATATTTTAAAAGATTTGCTAAAGCAAAGGCTGCCCGGTTATCCGGTGGATGTGCCCAAGCTGGGTACCGGCCTTCCCCGCACCAGGTACTGTCAAGATGGCCCTTTAAAGGACTTTTTCTATCATCATCCGATCCCCGATTTTATTGAACCCGGTTTCCATGATTTTATCCGAAAACCCCAATGGGAGAATAGCTGGCTAATATTTAACCTCATTACTTATGCCATTTGGGAGGAGGAGGTGTTAAAAAAACCGAACCTGGACAAAGTCCCGGGGACTCGAATATTCGAATATAGGAATTAAAACCTGTGATTTGATACAAATATTCCATTGATGCGGTAATCTATATACACATAAAATTGACACCGGATCAGTTCCAACCCCGGTGTCTTTTTTTATGTGTAAATATCCAAAACTTTTTCCTTGATTTACAACGAACAATAAGATCTGAATGGTTAAATTAAACTTTTTAAAAATCCTTTTATTTGATAATAAACAACTTAATTTGACAATTATGCTGAGTTTGGCTACAATTTGGAGGTGAAGACCAATTTTGAATAAATTAATTATTTATTAAAGGTCAATATGAGGATAGATACAGCATGAAGGTTTTATCTTTATTTTTTAAAAAAAGCAGACGCCTGTTATATATAACATCCTATATTATCTCTAACCCTACAGATCTGCACCGCGTATTACTATTCCTCCTTTCTCGGAAAAAGCGCCGCCAGGACAGACGGATAATTTATATTTCTCCCCGTGCGATTAAATATACAATATACGGAAAAGATAGCAGGAAAGAAAATTCACGTATTACTTTTGGCAACTGGGACTTGAAAGTCAGAGTTCCTCATGATGAAGTAAACGTTACAGCGATTAGAACTATAAACCAGTTGTTTGTAGAAGGGTATAAACCGGAAGAAACAGACGAATACAAAATAATGGTTAAACGGGTTAGACAAGGGAAAAATCCACATTTAGGATATGGGCCAAGTGAAGATGAAATTCGAAGATATTTTAAAGATCTGGAAAGTGCTTATTATAATATTAAGGAATACGGTTATAAGGAACAAGCACTGCTTGGCAACCCCGATGGCCAAGAAATAAACATATTTATTTGCAGTGATGGCGAGATAGCAAGTCTCCCTGGAGGAAAACATCGAACTCAAATTGCGAAAATTCTTGGTTTAAAAAAAGTCCCTGTTTGCGTGAAAAAAATGCATTTCAAATGGGTGGGGAAATTAGAAAGATTTGAAGCTTGATCAAACCTTATCTTCCCTTGATTATTTTAAAGCAGGTCAACAATCCTTGCGGCTCTTTTTTCCCAGGTATATTTTTCTTGCAGGCATGAAAAAGCGGCTGCAGCGAGCCGGTCGCGCAAATTTTGATCCTCTGCCAGCAGTTGCACTGCTTTGACCCAGTCGTCGAGGCGGTTGGGTGGGCAGAGAAGAGCGTTGTCGCCGTGGGTTAATACTTCTTTTAACGCGGGCAGATCGCTGGCAATAATCGGCTTCCCGTAGGCCATATATTCAAAAATTTTCAGCGGAGACATCCACCGGGCCGTATCGCCGCCGCCTCCGGCCACAGTCACTTTTTTTTGATAGGGAGCGAGCACTATATCGATCTCATCATATTGGCGTTTTAGCTCCCCATGGGGGACAAAGCCCTTAAAATAAATGTTTTCCAGGGAAATACAGGTTTTTCGCCACCGCTCAACATCTTTTTCAGCTCCGCCGATAACATGAAAATCATACTGCGTTAGCCTTTGGGCCAGCTGGCACACTATTTCCATGCCCCGTCCGGGGTAGAGGCTTCCGACGTAGCCGATAACCAACCTGCTGCTGCCTGATTTTTGTTTCCTGCGCTGTTCACGCTCAGGAATATCCGCGCCGTCAGGTGCCACCACGATCTTTTGCTCCGGCACTGCGGGATACCTTCTACAGTATTCTTCCTTCAGAGCATTGGTTATAACCACCAGTGCGATTAGCTTTTTCTTCGACATCAGCCTGGCAGTAATAAGGGCGTGTACAATGGAGGTGGGCGGTTTATGAACTTCTAAGCAGTAGGGGATATCTTTAAAAAGGCAAGTTGCCAGGGCCAGGGTAAAGATATCCCGCCCGTAAAATAGATCCGGCGGATTTTTTAACTTTTTCAAGTAGAAGTAAAAATTTAAAAGATAAACAATTAATCCGAAGACATTGTCGCTTTTTCCCCGGAGTAGGGTTAACTCGAAATTATCTTTGACCCCGTAAAAGTCGTAAACTGCCCTGTTGTTGGCCTTTATCCTGCCTGAAGCCACAAGGTTTACTTTGTGCCCATTTTGAGCGAGCGCCTGGCACATTTTCATAACATGAACACTATTGGCGGTTTTTGAAGGAAGCAGTGACCTGGACAAATAGGTGATACGCAACAATCACATCTCTCTTTTCTTAGAGTTGGGGCCATGGACGTGCGATACGGCCGTCACACAGAAATAATAGCAGAGATGGAAACCTCTTTCAACCGCCGGCCGCGGTCTGCAAACCTCTATTTTGCCTGCACCTATCTACCGGGCCTTAAGCATTTTCCTGGCGAGGTAGGATAATTGCAAGATAGTGACGAATTATTGTTTCTTAAATGGTTAGTTGAAATTATATTTTAAAGGTGGCGATATTTTGCATATTCTGGTAACCGGTGGGGCCGGATTTATCGGTTCCAACTTTCTCAGGTGTTATGTGCCGCGGTATCCCGAGTACAAATTCATTAACCTGGACGCCCTTACATACGCGGCCAACCTGGCCAACCTCGAAGAAGTGGCTTCATTGCCCAATTATACCTTTGTCAAGGGCGACATCGCCGATTACGACCGGGTCAGGGAGATTTTCGAGCAGTATGAACCGGACCTGGTCATTCATTTCGCCGCGGAAAGCCACGTCGACCGCAGCATTGTCGGGCCGGCTGCATTTATCCGCACCAATATCACCGGCACTTTCAACCTGCTCGAGGCCTGCCGCTATTTCTGGGGCAAGAAAGAAGGGAAGCTCTTTCACCACGTCAGCACCGACGAGGTTTACGGCTCCCTTGGCGCTACGGGTTACTTTACCGAAACTACACCCTATGACCCCAGCAGCCCTTACTCGGCCTCCAAGGCCTCCAGCGACCACCTGGTCAGGGCATACAGCCGCACCTACAACCTCCCCGTGGTGGTGACCAACTGCTCCAATAACTATGGACCATACCAGTTCCCGGAGAAGCTGATCCCGTTAATGATCATCAACGCACTGGAGGGCAAGCCGCTGCCGGTATACGGCCGGGGGGAAAATGTGCGTGACTGGCTGTACGTGGAAGATCATTGCGATGCCATCTGGACGGTGATCCAGAAAGGCAGGCTCGGCGAAACCTACAACATCGGCGGCAACAATGAGTGGAAAAACATTGAGCTGGTCCATAAAATCTGTGAAGTTTTGGCGGAGGAGACGCAGAAAGATGCCGCTGCCTTGAAGAAGCTGATTACTTTTGTTAAGGACAGGCCCGGCCATGATCTGCGCTATGCCATTGACTGCACCAAGATCAGGAAAGAGCTGGGCTGGAGCCCGCGGGAGACCTTTGACACGGGCTTGCGCAAGACGGTGCGCTGGTACCTGGACAACCAGTCCTGGGTGAACAGCGTAAAGACGGGAGAGTATCAGCAGTGGCTGAAGCAGAATTATGAGCAGCGTGCCACAGGATAGGGAAAGATTTGAGTTTCTGTCCCCCTTTTAACAGGGAAAAGAGGCGGGTTTTTTCATATAACAATCAATCTAGCATGGGAAAAGGAGCAAGGCAATGAAAGGGATTATTCTTGCCGGAGGGGCCGGCACCAGGCTCTATCCGTGCACCATCTCCACGAGCAAGCAGCTGCTGCCGGTCTACGACAAGCCGATGATTTACTACCCCCTCTCCACGCTGATGCTGGCCGGCATCAGGGACATATTGATTATATCCACCCCGGAGGACACCCCCAAATTTGAAGCCATACTGGGCGACGGGGCGCGGCTGGGCATAAGCCTCTCTTACCGGGTGCAGGAAAAACCGGGGGGTATCGCCCAGGCTTTCCTGGTCGGCGAGTCCTTTATTGGCAGCGAGAAGGTTTGTTTAATTCTCGGCGACAATATTTTTTACGGCCACGGCATGACCGCAGTGCTGCGCCGGGCCAGGGGACTGGAGCGAGGCGCACTGGTCTTCGGCTACCAGGTCAAAGATCCGCAGCGATACGGGGTCATTGAATTCGCTGCCGACGGCACCGCCCTCAGCATCGAAGAAAAGCCGCAGCAGCCGAAATCCAATTACGCTGTACCGGGCATCTATTTTTATGACAACCGGGTTGTGGAAATAACCAAAACTCTGAAACCCTCTGCCCGCGGTGAGCTGGAAATTACCGATGTGAACCGGGTCTACCTGGAGCGGCAGCAGCTGACGGTAGAGCTGCTTGGCCGGGGCGTCGCCTGGCTGGACACGGGCACTCCCGACAGCCTCTTGGAGGCGGCCAATTTTGTCGCCGCCATCGAGAGAAGGCAGGGGCTGAAAATAGCCTGTATTGAAGAGGTGGCGTACCGCATGGGCTTTATAAACCGGGAGGAGCTGCGGGAACTGATTGACAAGCTGCCGAAAAGCCATTATAAAGAATACCTGGAAGCGCTGCTGCACCAGTGAGACACACCGGCTGGTGCGAGAGATGCGCTTGAAAGGATGAGCTGTTTGCATTCTGCATGGAAAAAGGGCAACATTGATGGGGTTGTGATCAAACCCTTGCGGAAATACCTGGACCGCCGCGGCTTTCTCTGCGAAACATTTCGCCTGGACGAACTGCCGCCGGACCTCAAGCCGGTGATGAGCTATGTCTCCTATACTGAACCGGGGGTGGCCCGGGGGCCCCACGAACACCGCGCGCAAACCGATATCTTCAGCTTTCTCGGGCCGGGCAACTTTCTGCTGAAGCTGTGGGACAACCGCCCGGAAAGCACCACCCGCGGCAATTGCATGGAGCTTTTTGCCGGCGAAGACAACCCGCTGACCGTGATTATCCCCCCTGGCGTGGTGCATGGCTATAAAAATATCTCCGCCCATAGCCGCGGGATGGTTATTAACTATCCCGACAGGCTCTACCGGGGCTGGGGCAGGGCGGAAGAGGTGGATGAGATCCGGCACGAGGATGACGCGGCGAGCCCGTTTAAATTGGAGTAATTACATATATTCACAACGGGCGAAGGATGATTGGAAAACCATGATGATTATTTGGCGAGGCATGTTGTCGAAGTGAAAATATTGCTGTTGGGGAAAAACGGCCAGATCGGGTGGGAGCTGCAGCGGACCCTTCCCCCGCTAGGACAGGTGGTGGCCCTGGGCCGGGACAGCCTCGATCTGGCTGACGCGAAGGCGCTGCGCCGGACGGTGAGGGAAGTGAAGCCGGACATTATTGTCAATGCCGCCGCTTATACCGCGGTGGACCGGGCCGAGGCTGAAGCGGCATTGGCCATGGCGGTAAACGGCATCGCCCCCGGGATCCTGGCCGAAGAAGCAGCGCGCCTGAAGGCCCTGCTGGTGCATTATTCAACGGACTATGTTTTTGACGGAACCGGCACGACCCCCTACCGGGAAGAGGACCGGCCCAACCCGCTCAACGTTTACGGCGAGTCCAAGCTGGCCGGAGAGGAGGCTATCCGTGAAAGCGGCGCGGACCACCTCATCTTTCGGACCAGCTGGGTTTACGGCTTGCGCGGGAAAAACTTTTTGTTAACCATGCTGCGCCTCGCCCGCGAGCAGGAGGAGCTGCGCATCGTCAACGATCAGGTCGGCACGCCCAACTGGTGCGGCATGGCGGCCGAAGCAACGGCGCTGGCTTTAAGGGAATACTGGGGCCGGGGAGACAGCTCCCTTTCGGGCACGTACCACCTCAGCGCCGAGGGAGAGGCCAGCTGGTATGATTTTGCCCGGGCGATTCTGTCCGCCGATCCCCATAAAGAAGAGCAGGTCTGCCGCAAGATTATCCCCATCAAGACCGCGCAATATCCCACTCCGGCCAGGAGGCCCCTTTACTCGGTTTTGGACAACCACAAGATCAAAAGCACTTTTAACTTAAAGATGGAGCGCTGGGACAGGTACCTGGAACAACTTTTACGGCCTGCCCCGCGATGAATGGGGAGGCAGCAGTGAGGCCCGGCATTGATTGCATGAAAGTGTGGTTTAAGGGAATAATCTTAACTTCGCCCTGTAGCATTCGGTTTAGCCAGGAATGATGGTTTATAAGGATTCTTGAGCAGAAGCCGGCGGCAGGGGCCGCTGGAGGGACGTTAACCTGAACGGCAAAAGTAAGGAAATATTCAGAACTTGGGGGAAGCAGCACCAGATGATCAGGGCGGCCAGGCATATGTTACAGCTCAGCAAAAAAGCCTACGGGCTGCTGCGCCGGGAGGGTTTTAAGGGCTTCTGGCGCAAAGTTTCCTTTTTAAGAAAGCTCTCCGCCAAAAGCTCTTACCGGCGCCTGCTCGCTGAAAACCAGCTTGCTGAACGGGACCGGGCTGAACTGGCGCGCCGGATCGGAGAAATGCCTTACCGGCCCCTCATTTCGGTTTTGGTCCCCGTTTATAATGTTGAAGAAAAATGGCTGCGCCGCTGCCTCGATTCGGTGTTAAATCAGCTCTACCCCCATTGGGAGCTGTGCCTGGCCGATGATGCCTCCACCGCTCCCCATGTCCGGCGGGTGCTGCAGGAATACAGTGCGGCTGACCGGCGGATCAAGGTCGTGTACCGGGAAAAAAACGGCCATATTGCCGCGGCCAGCAACTCCGCCCTGGGTCTGGCCAGCGGAGAATATATTGCCCTGCTGGATCATGACGACGAGCTCACCCCGGACGCCCTCTACGAGGTGGCCCAACTGTTGAACCGCCATCCCGATGCGGATATGATCTACAGCGATGAAGACAAGATTGACGAGGCCGGCCGGCGGCATTCGCCGCTGTTTAAACCGGACTGGTCTTACGATACTTTTCTGTCGCAGATGTATACCTGCCACCTAGGCGTCTACCGCACCGCCCTGGTTAAAGAGCTGGGAGGCTTCCGGGAAGGTTTTGAAGGCAGCCAGGATTATGACCTGGTCCTGCGCCTCTGTGAAAAAACTGATAAGATCTATCATATCCCCCGTGTGCTCTATTCCTGGCGTGAAATTTCAACCTCGACCGCGGCCAACGCCGCTTCCAAGCCCTACGCGCATACCAGCGGCCTCAGAGCCCTTAATGAGCACCTGGCGCGCCGCTATAAGCCCGGGGAGGCCTGGTGCGAGTCAGGCCGCTGGGACTTCGTCTACGACGTGCGCTACCGGCTGCCGGAAAACACCGGCGTATCAATTATCATCCCTACCCGGGACAGGGTTGATTTGCTGAAAAATTGCATTGACAGCATCGTCACCAAAACTGACTATGGGCGCTACGAAATCATCATCATGAACAACGGCTCTGTGGAGGAGGAGACAGCGCGGTACTTCGAGACCATCAAGAGTGATAAAATCAAAATTATTGACGCCCCGTACGCCTTTAACTGGGCCCGCATCAACAATCACGGGATCGATGTGGCTGGAGGGGACGTTTTTGTCTTTCTGAACAACGATACCGAGGTAATCAGCGCAGACTGGCTGACCAGGCTGGCGGAAAAGGCGGTCCGCCGGGAAATAGGCACAGTGGGGGGGCTGCTGCTGTATGGCGACGGCACCATTCAGCATGCCGGCGTGGTGGTGGGCATGGGCGGTTGGGCGGATCATGTCTTTAAGGGGATGGAGCCGGTGCACTACGGTTCGCCTTTCATCTCGCCGCTGATCACCCGCAACGTCCTGGCTAACACCGGTGCCTGTTTAGCGGTTTCCCGGAAAACGGTGGAGAAAATCGGCCGCTTCAACGAAGCATTTATTATCTGCGGCAGCGACGTGGAGTTTTGCCTGCGCGCCCATGAGAACGGCTTGCGCAATATTTACGATCCGGGGGTGCGGCTCTACCATCTCGAATCCCGCTCCAGGCGCAGCCTGGCCATCCCGGAAAGCGATTTTGCCCTTTCAGCCCGCTACTACAAGGAGTACCTGGTAAACGGCGATCCGTTTTACAACCGCAACCTGGATCTTTTTTCGCCGGTTCCCGCTGTACTACCGCAGAGGAGGTAACTGCCATGGCTGTGATCGATAACCTGGTGGATCGAGCCCGCCGGAGCAAAGCCTTAAAATATATCTATCTTAAACTGTTCAGCCCGTATGTGGATCTGCATATCAAGGAGATCTCTTTTACGATCAAGCCGCGGCCGGCGGCCCTTGCAGAAAAAAGATTGAATCTGCTGGTACCCTCCATCAGCGCCGCCCATGTTTTCGGCGGGATCAGCACCGCCCTTAATTTTTTTGAACAGATTGCCCGGGCGGGAGACTTTAAGCGAAGAATTATCGTCATTAACGCCGAGCCGCAGGCCGGGGAGATTGAGAAAAGCTTCCCCGGCTATCGCATCGGTGATGGTGGCGCCGGCGGCGACGGGGACAGGCAGATCCTGCCCTGCCGCCATAAAGAGATTGCTGTTCCGGTGGGGCCGTTGGACTACTTTATGGCCACGGCCTGGTGGACCGCTTACTGTGCCCAAAACCTGGTGAACTGGCAGGCGGAACATTACTGCAGCAGCCGCAAGCCGCTCCTTTACCTGATCCAGGATTTTGAACCCGGCTTCTATCCCTGGTCCGGCGAATATCTGCTCTGCGAAAGCACCTACCGCTATGACGGCCCCCAGGTGGCCCTGTTTAATACGAAGCTGCTGAAAGATTATTTCAAGCAAAACGGCTTTCACTTCACGGAGGAATTCTATTTTGAGCCCCCGCTAAATGAAGAGATCCGGCGCTTGAAAAAAGAGCTGGCCCCGGTTAAGCGGAAAAAACAGATCCTAATTTACGGGCGCCCTTCCACCCCGCGCAACGCGTTTCCGCTTATCCTGGAGGGGCTGAAGGTATGGGCGGCAGAGCAGCTCGGCGCCCGGCAGTGGAAAATTATATCCGTCGGTGAAAAACACCGCCAGATCGACCTGGGCAAAGGGGTCTCTATCCAATCCCTGGGCAAGGTAAGCCTTGAAGAATATGCGCGCCTGCTGGCCGAATCTGCGGTGGGGGTATCGCTGATGGTTTCGCCTCACCCCAGCTATCCGCCCCTGGAGATGGCGGAGTACGGTTTGCAGGTAATTACCAACAGCTTTCAGGCCAAGGACCTGTCGCAGCTTTACCCCAACATTGTCTCCCTGCAAAGGTGCCTGCCCGCCGATATCGCCGCCGCCATCGCCGCGGCCACGCAGAAAGAGCCGCTGCCGCTGGCGGAAGCCGGGACAGCCCTAAGGGAGCAGAGCGACTGTGAGCAATTAAGCGCCAGCGTTGCACGCGCACTTTTAAGCTGATGGGCTGATGATGCAGTTGTGGAAATCGTTTATAATGATAAAGTCCCCTGGCTTCTTTACCAAACGAGGCGTGAGGGGGACCGGAAGTTTATGTTTGCTGACTTCTGGATACCAGGATGCCTGCTGAAAGAAAAGCAAGGAAGGTCATAAAAATTAGTAATAATGGAAAAAATAAGTTAAACGGCGCCATATCGGTCGCCCTGTGCACTTACAACGGCGGCGCTTATTTGCAGGAGCAGCTGGAAAGCATCGCCGCGCAGACCCTGCTGCCGGCTGAACTGGTTGTCTGCGACGACGGCTCCACGGATGACAGCCTGGCCCTAATCCGGGATTTTGCACGGCAGGCGCCGTTTGCGGTGCGGCTTTATCGCAACGAGCGCCGTCTCGGCGTGATCGCCAATTATTCCCGGGCAGTGAGCCTCTGCCGCGGCGACTATATTTCCCTGTGCGACCAGGACGATCTCTGGCACCCGGAAAAACTTGAACTATCCCTGGAATGCATGGGCGGGGCGGAAGAAAGATACGGCCAAAAGACGCCTTTGCTGGTGCACAGCGATCTGCAGGTAGTGGACCTGCAGGGTCGGGTTATGGCCGCGTCGCTGATGAAATCGCAAAATATTCACCATGTCGAAGGCGAGCCCCTGAAAACGCTGCTGGTGCAAAATTTTGTTACCGGCTGCACCGTTTTGCTGAACCGCCCGCTGGCGGAAGCGTCCCTGCCGCTGCCGGAAAGAGCGCTCATGCACGACTGGTGGTTTGCCCTGGTGGCTGCGGTCCTGGGCCGGATTGTTTTCCTGCCCCGTCCCACCGTATCCTACCGCCAGCACGGCAGCAACACCGTCGGCGCAAAAAAATTTCTTTCTGTCAAAAGCGCCGCCCGCCTGGCCAGGGTAAAAGAGCTGGAGCAGACCATTGCCCGCACCGTGGAGCAGGGCCTGGCTTTGCTGGACAGGCTGGAGCAGAAAAGCGGCGCAAGGCTGCCGCATTACCTGGCCGGCTACCTTAAGGCTGCGCGGCAAAACGGAAAAGAGGCGGCAGCTTATGCCCGCAGCCACGGCATCACCAAACAGAGCCCACTGCGCCGCTACGTTTTTCTGCTGCTGCTGGCCAGAGGCCGTTATCTCAAATACCTGGAGGAGCATTGTGCGACTGACCGTAATCATTGTTAACTGGAATGCCAGGGAATTCCTTGAAAAATGCCTGGAAACTGTTTTTGCCAGCGATTTTAAAGGGGACTACGAGGTAATTGTGGTGGACAACAACTCCAGCGATAACAGCGTGGCGTTTGTCCGCCAAAGCTACCCCCGCGCCCGGGTTCTGGTCAACCGGGAAAACGTCGGTTTTGCCCGGGCCAACAACCAGGCCATCCGGGAATCCCGGGGGGAATATATCCTGCTTTTAAATCCCGACACCGAAATCCGCAGGGAGACGCTGCAGGTGATGGTTGATTTTATGGAGAGGCGGCCCGAATGCGGCATGGCCGGGTGCAGGGTTTTAAATCCCGACGGGACGCTGCAGCTGGCCTGCCGCCGCAATATCCCTACCCTTGCCGACGCTTTTTTTAAATTGGTCGGCATCAGCCGCCTTTTCCCCAACTCCGCCCGTTTTTCCCGCTACAACCTCACCTACCTCTCTCCCGACGAGGTGACCGAGGTTGACGCTGTCTCCGGCGCTTTTCTCATGGCCCGCCGCGAGACGGTGGAAAAGATCGGGCTGCTGGATGAACGTTTTTTCATGTACGGCGAAGACCTGGACTGGTGCTGGCGCTCCAGGCAGGCGGGGTATGTAAATTATTATGTGCCCCATACGGCCATTGTCCATTATCACGGCCAGAGCAGTAAAAAGAGACCGTTTCGCACGGCTTACTACTTTTACCAGGCCATGTACCTTTTTTACTGCAAGCACAGCGCCCCCCGCTGGGCCTGGCCGCTGGTGCGGGCGGCCTCCCTGGCGGCGTTCGTGGCCACTTTGCCCAAAACCATCTGGACGCTGAAAAAAAGGTGGAGCCGCTCGCCGGGCGCCGGGGCAGGACAATGGACGGACGGCGCGAATAATCTATAGGAGCGCTTGGCCGGAGGTGTAACTGATGAAGGGAATCCTGGCAGTGAAAGCGATCGTCGATATTCTGCTCGTGCACGCGGGATATCTGATTGTATTCTGGATGCGGTCAACCCTGGAAGTGCATAATATCAGCGCCTATCTCAATGTGGCGCCCTGGCTGACCATAGCGGCTTTTGTTATCTTTTACAGCTACGGCTTTTACTCCCCTGCCTCGGTGCGCCAGCAGTGGGACGAGATCTTCTCCAGCCTGGTTTGCGCCCTGGGCCTGTTATGCTTGAGCGCCCTGGCCCTCTCATACATCCTCCAGCAGTATGGCTTTCCCCGCCTGTCCATTGTTTTCGCCGCCGTGTTGCAGATGCTGCTGTTTCTCGGCTGGCGCGCGATCATGGTGCGCTGGTCGAAAAAATATGTGGAGCCCTTTAAGCTGCTGCTGATCGGCCCGGAAGAGAGCGCCCTGGAGCGGCTAAACCAGTTCCAGAACGACCAGTCGGGCCACTACCAGGTTTTGGCCATCTTAACCCCGGAGAAGAGAACGGCGATAAAAACCGTGCCTGTCCATGAAGGCTACGAAAACTTGAAGCGGGTCCTGGATCAAGTCAAGCCGAACAGCGTTCTGTTCTGTACAGGCATACCGGATCAGATCCGCATGGAGCTGCTCATGCAAACACTTGCCTACGGCGCCGATATTTTTATTATCCCCGATTTTTACGATATCATGGTGGCCAAATCGCGGCTGGAACAGTTGAATAATATCCCCGCTTTTCGCCTGTCCGGCTTTGCCAACGGCAGGGAGCAGCTCTGGAAAAGGGCTATGGATATTGCCCTTTCGCTTATATTTGGCCTTCCCGCCCTCATTTTAATCTTTCTCGCCGCCCTGGCTTTGAAGATTGAACTGCCCCGGGCCCCCGTTTTTTACACGCAGGAAAGGATCAGCCGGAAAGGGCGCATATTCAAGCTGTACAAGCTGCGCACCATGGTGCCGGACGCGGAGAAGCATACCGGCCCCGTGCTTTCCGGCGCAGACGATCATCGCGTCACCGCCGTGGGCAGGGTCTTAAGGCTTACTCGCATCGACGAGCTGCCCCAGCTCTGGAATGTGCTCAAAGGCGAGATGAGCTTTATCGGCCCACGGGCTGAAAGACCTTTTTTCGTGGAGCAGTACTCCCGCGACATACCGGGTTACGATTACCGCCATGTCGTTAACAGCGGCATCACCGGCCTGGCCCAGGTCGAAGGCGCGTACAGCACCTCCGCCGAGGACAAGCTCCGCTTCGACTTAATCTATGTGCAGACTTTTTCTCCCCTCAAGGATTTACATATCTTGATGCACACCATCAAGGTGATGCTGCTAAAGAAAAAGGCCATGTAAGAAGCAAGTTATAAAGAGCAGGAACTGTTCGTCGGAGAGGCCCAAAATGAGAAATTTAATTGAATATCATGATACGTATATTAAAAAATATTTTGTTGGCGCAGATGATGAAGAAAAAAGGCAAATAAAAGACATTTATCACCGGGAATTGAACGCCTACCAGAAATTTGCCGAACTGAACGCTGATTTTGTACCAGAGTTGCTGGAGCATGATGATGAAAGATTGATCTTAACAATAGAAAGAATTAACGGCTTAAACTTAGTTAGTCTGCTAGATCAAGACTATAATGAAGCATGCCACAAGATTGACATGGAGCTGATCATTGACCAGTTAATAGAGATCGATTCTTTTTTATATGACCACAGGATTAATGTTCTGCAAACTTCCCCTAAAGATATAATCTACGATCCCCATAAAAAAAAAGTTTTTATCACTGATTTTGAATTTACTCTCATTAATAGCAGTTATAAACAAATTCTCTATGACAGGTTATTTCAAAACAAATTAAAAAGAATTAATCATGTACAGCTGAGAGATATGTTTTGGTCTGAACTTAAAAAAAGAAAAAAAGAATTTAAGTTATATTATTATCGAAAAATCAAAAATTACACGATTAAACGGTTTCGCTTGTTTTTTCCATTGCCGGGGAAAAAAAAGTATCTTAACAGTAAAATACATGTTTTATATTGATCAGAGGACGAACCGGCGAGGTGCTCTTTAGAATGAATAGAAGCAAGTTTAAGAAAATCTTCATAATCGTGCTGGCTGTTTTGTTAACACTTGGCCTGTTAGCAGCGGCGACCCGGTATTGGCAGGATGCAGGCGCGCTTAAGGTGTTGGGAACAGTGCGAAATCCTGAAGGGAAGCGGCTTAGGGGCATACAGTTGAAAATTTGTACTTACGATGAAGACAAAGATGTTTTAATTGTTCTAAGTGAAGGGGTCAGCAATCTCTTTGGCAGGTTCAGATTGCCTTTAGAGAATCCTGTGGAAAATGCCATACTTGTGGTGGATACTGGTGAAGGAGAAGGCAGAATGGTTCTACCCCCTATCCTGGAAACAGTTAACCATGATATTTTTTTGCCTATAGTAGAAACAGTAGTTTTATTCCATGACAATGATCTTCACTTTAATTATAATCATCCGGAAATGGTTAAGGTAAAAATAAACCAAATTAAAAAGGAATACGATAATGTTTATTTGTTCAATGCAGGAGATATTTTTGCTCGCAATCGCAGAGACTGGGTCGATTACGATGGCCAGCAGAAAGATTATGAGTGGTATGGCAACCGGTGCCTCTTCATGATTGAGACTATGAATGAAATTGGTTACGATGCAATGACTGCTGGAAATCACGATTTTGTCTTTTACGATGATTATACCGGCAAAGCTCTGGAAGCGGCACATTTTCCGATTCTCGCTGCCAATGTTAAGCTTTCAACTGACTTATTGCCGCCGGTACTACCATACGTATTCTTTAAAACTAATACATATCGTAAAATTGCTGTCTTAGGCCTGACTACGGGGCTAAGTAAAAAAGCGGGAAATGAGCTAAATTTTTTTGAGACGGCGGAAGAATATCTTTACTTATCAGGTCAATCAGATATATTTATTGCTTTGACCCATCTCGAAGTTGATAATGACATTGAACTGGCCAGACGCTATCCTGAATTTGATGTCATTATAGGCGGGCATTCTCACACCCTGCTGGAAAAAGGCCTGCTGATTAACGATGTACTAATTGTCCAGGCTGGCGGCACCGAAGACCGACTATCTTTAGACTACCCCAAATATCTAGGCCAGGTTGTCTTGACTTTAGAAAATGGTAAAATTGTTGACAAAAAAGCTCGCGTATTCAAGTTTGAAAATGTGGATGAAAACTACATGCGCAAGCTGCTCCGGAGCTAATAAATTAACCATATAACATTCTTTGGTGAGCTTTTAATGAATTAGAGGATATATTATATGAATTGTCGAATTTAGGAATAATCATCCAAAGGTACAGGTATTTCCCGGTATTGTGAAAGGAGCTTAGCCGTAGATGATTAAAAGATGCGCTGTTTTTTTATTGTTAAGTTTAATTGTGCTAGTCACTGGTTGCAGCGAAGAAAAAACAGTTATCGACGTAGACAAATTTAATACCATAAATGCCTATGTAAATGAAATTCTTCCTGCAATTGAAGAAACCTCACTCGATTTTGGTTTATGGTCTGAAGATTTGCAGAACGCCGAAAAAATCGAGTGGCTAAAATTTGATGCGGACCGTATTGAAGATATAAACAGCCGCTACCTGACCGGCGGATTTCCTTTTAGCGAAGAAGTGGAAACCTGGAAAGTCCCTGTTTCCAATGGCGATGAAAAATGGACAATTAAAGGTGATTTATTGGCGCCGGCCCTGGAACAAATGGTTTTAGCCAGCGAAGACGTAGCCCGCTTGATCAACCAGGCTTTCCAGGCCAATGGCGAAAATGAGCTTTTTCTAACCGGTAAAAACGAAGAACTCGGCCGGGCCCTGATGTCAGCCCAGGAAGCTGCCGAGACGCTGGCGGAACTATTTCGTAAAAAGTAAACAAGGCGATGCTTACCCGGAGTCGCAGTATTTAAAAAAGGAAGAACTTTTTTTATCCTGAAAATGTCTCTGTGTTAGAATCTTTTATCTGTGATATAATATCTTGACGGTGAGGCAAAAGGGGGTTAAGTGAATAATGAAAAAAATACTGTCCGGTTTAGCAGATAGATTAAAAAAAGCGGCTCTTTTTGTAAAAGAGCACTTAATCAAAATAATGACCTTTCTAAAAAACCTAAAACGGAAATACATAATTATCGGAATAGTGGGCCTAGTGATCCTGGCCGGCGGCGTCTATGCCGCGATCTCGCTTCTGCAGATCGCCAATTTGGAAAGAATATTATTGGATCAGGATGATTTTTCCAGCGGTGTGGAATACAGTGTTGACGAAGAATTCCCCGAAAATATTGTCAATATTGCTATTCTGGGTTTTGACCGCAATGCTGAACGGGAGGAATATTCATTCTTATTCCTACCTGACTTTCTCGCCGTAATAACAATCAATTTTGAGACTGACGAAGTGGCATTTGTGAGGGTGCTGCGTGATTCATACGTGCCGATCAGTGTCACCGGAGTTAAAGACAAGATCAACCACTCCTATTATCACGGTTACATGCACGGCAGCGGTCCGGACCGCGACGCAAACGGCCTTAAGTGCACTCTCGATACCCTGAGCACGGTCCTCGGAGGGATTCCGATTCAATACTATGTATCCGTAGATATGGATGGCCTGGCATACATGGTTGATGCCCTGGGCGGCGTAGAGCACAGAGTAAAAGAAAATCTCTACGACAAGTATGGCAACCGTATCTTGAAAAAGGGAGTACACCATTTTTCAGGAGAAGAATTTGTTTTATACGTACGCCATCGTGACGATAATACCGGCCAGGATGTGGGCAGAGCTTATCGACAGTTTGATATCCTGGAAGATTTATTTGAAAGTGTCCGCGACAAAGGCATGCTAAAAAATATTCCCACTTTCTTTAAAGTATATCGCGATTATATCAATACCAATTTGACCCTGAAGCAGGTTGCGGCTCTAGCTTATTATGCCAGAAATATTGATCCGACCGACGATATGTTTTACTGTTTAGATGGCACCAGCCAGACCAAGGACGGCATCTGGTACTGGGTGCTCGATCAGGCCCAGCGTGTCCGGCTGATCCGGGAGGTATTCGGCATTACCGTTGCCGCCTGGCCGCAGGAGGTTCTCACCGATACGCCGCCGCCGCCGCTGAAGTTTTTTGAATACAAAATACGCTTCGACAAGAACGGAAACCCGTCGGTGGAGCTCACCTGGGAGCCTGGAGACGGGAAAAAGGTGGTTTACGAGCTGTACCGCGACGGCGAACTGCTTGAAGAGCTGGAAGGCGTCACCTACTATACCGATAAAGACGTGGAGCTGGGCGATACCTATAACTATACCCTGGTGGTGCGGCACTACCGGGCCAAGGGTGACCCGCACGGCCTCACCGTGTACGTTGCCCCACCGCAGGTGGAAGTGCCGGACGTGGTCGGCATGACAGAAAAGGAAGCCCAGAAGTTGATTGAAAATGCGGGGCTGGATTTCGTGCACGCTGAAGAGTTCAGCGATAAAGTGCCGAAGGGTATTGTGATCAAGACAGTGCCGGTCGCCGGTACCGAGGTGGAGCCGGGCAGCGCGGTGACCGTGGTGGTATCCCTGGGCCCTGTGCCTGAAAAACAGATACCTGATGCTGATCGTATAATTGGAAAGACTGAAGACCAAGTTAGGAGAATTCTGGAAGAGCTCAACTTGAATCTACGAATTGAAACAATAAAAAAAGAGTATAAAGAAGGTTTTGAGGATGGTCAGGTGTATAAAATAGTACCGGCCCCCGGGCAGACTGTAAGATACGGTGACACTGTCACTATTTATGTATCAAAAGGCCCAGAAGAGCCTGTAGATCCAGGTGAATAAGATTAAGTACTTTTGAACAATATTCAGTTCAAAACATCGAAAAGCATGGGGCAACCCGTTATCGGGTTGCCTTTTTTTCAACTATAATAATTACTCAGGCTGTATGGTTTGCAAAAGAATTAGCGCTTTTGCTCCTGCCCGGGCTAATTCCCTCTCCCCCGGCGGGAGAGGGCTGGGGTGAGGGGGGAGATCCCTCTTTTAGCCGGTTGCCTGAGCAGTAACGTTAAGTTAATGAAAACACGGGAGAACTAGTCTTTTCCGATTTTCCCAGGATAGGCCAGTAAGTGAGAAAAACATTTTGTGGACAACCGGGCAAAGGGTAAAGATATTGGCATTCGCCTGGTGTTAAGGCAATTTAATTTGACCGATGCGGCGGCGGATAATATAATAAGAGCATGGACAAGGGCGCGGCTTACCGCGCCCGCATTCTGTCCGCCTAGAAAGATGATCAACCATGCGCCGCCGCAGTAAAACGGCCCTCGTAGTGCTTCTTGCCTTTGCCCTGTTTGCGGCCGCCCTGGCCGCCTTTTCCATCTACCTGCTCG
>JAKOVL010000084.1 GCA_029782095.1 Bacillota bacterium
CAAGCTCAGTTTAAATAAGCCCGAACAACTCCTGGAACGGCTGGAAAAGGTTGAACTGGCTGCGATGCAGGCCAGAGATTTAAGCGCCCGGCTGATCTCTTTTTCCAAGGGGGACCTGCCAGAAAAAGAGATCATCCGGCCGGCCTACCTGGTTGAGGAAGCGGTGGCGGTAGCTTCAAGCAATCAAAATATACATTTTTCCCTGGACCTGCCGGAGGATTTACACCTGCTAAGAGCGGACGTGAGCCAGCTGATGCAGGTTTTCAACAATATTTTGACCAACGCTGTCCAGGCTATGCCCCAGGGCGGAACAGTTACGATCAAGGGATCCAATTTTGTGATGGACGAAGCGTCTGCCGGCAAAGTACTTCCCCTGGCGTCCGGCGATTATGTGCGGATTGCCATCAGCGACCAGGGACCCGGCATCCCCCCGGAATTAATGGCGAAAGTGTTCGATCCTTTTTTTACCACAAAAGAGAAAGGTTACGGGCTGGGCCTGGCCACGGCCCATTTCATTGTTTCCCGGCATGACGGCTGCATTACGGTGGAGCAAAACGAGGAGGGGGCCGGAACCACGTTTACCATTTACCTGCCCGCATATTCCGCTGCAGAAGACGAGTCAAAAGCAGGCAGTTGACCCGGGTCGAACCAGATCTTCCGCCAGGCGAGGTGCCGCAGCAGGGTCAGATCTTTCCCTAAAGGGGCACTGGCCATTGCTTTCGGGCAGGCGGTGCACGCATGACAGCAGCGTTTTCAGCATTAATTGGGGGGATCATTTGTGCAGTATAGGATTGTTGGATCGGTGAAGCCGCTGCCTCCCGACCATGCCCATCCAGGGATGGTGGCGGAGCTGTCGGGCTTTCTACTCAAACCCGGCGGCCATTGATCATCAATTTTAACGGCGATGTTTTTTTCTGTTTAACCTGGAAGAGATGAAAGGATGGCGGCAGTGGAACATAAAAGCAAGCCCGGAACATTACCTTACACTCTCCCGGGACGGCTCGCTGATATTTCGCCGTTTCTGGCCATGGAAGTGCTGGAGAAGGCGAAGCAAATGGAGCAGGCCGGGGAAAATGTGGTCCATTTCGAGGTGGGGGAGCCGGCCGGGGAAACCCCGGCGCCCATCAGGGAAGCCGCATTGCAGGCCCTGCGCAGCGGGGAAACCTGTTACACCCACAGCCTTGGCCGCCTGGATTTACGCGAAGCGATTGTCCGCTACTATCGCAGGCTTTACGGGGTAAAGATTGCGCCGGAACAGGTGGTGGTAACTTCCGGCTCTTCCCCGGCGATGCTGCTGGCCTTCTCAGCGCTGCTGGACAGCGGTGATGAAGTGATCCTGCCTGACCCCTATTACGCCTGTTACCCTAATTTTGTTCACTTCGTGGGGGCGAAGCCGGTATTCGCCCGCTTAAACGAGGCGGAAGGATTTAAATTAAGAGCCGAAAATATAAAAAAACACTTGAGCCCGCGCACGCGGGCGGTGATGATTAATTCACCCGCCAATCCTACGGGAGCGGTATTAAGCGAAAGCGAGCTGGCTGATATCGCCGCTTTGGGGCTTTATGTTATTTCCGACGAAGTCTATCATGGCATCAATTATACCGGCCGTGATCATACCATCCTGGAATATACGGACCGGGCCGTGGTGATTAATGGCTTCTCCAAGCGGCATATCATGACGGGCTGGCGGCTGGGCTACGCCATCGCGCCGCCGGAGCTGGCCCGGGTAATGCAGACGCTGCAGCAAAACCTGTTTATCTGTGCCTGCAACTTTACCCAGGCCGCCGGGATGGCCGCGCTGCAGGAGGATGCAGATGTGTTAAAGGCGCGGTTTGCTTCGTATAACGAGCGCCGCCTTTACCTTTACCGCGCCCTGCAGCAGATGGGCATCGCCCCGGCAGTGCCGCCCG
>JAKOVL010000113.1 GCA_029782095.1 Bacillota bacterium
ACGATAGTCAATTCCGCCTTCCAAAACAGCAAAGATCTTTTCCACTACTGAAAGGATTTTAGAGTCTACTAAACGAACTACATCCATGAGGAACCTCAGTCTCCTTCCTAAGGGGATTACATTCTTGCCGAATGCGAGGTTCCTCTTCTATTTCTATATAAAAATTCCCTCCAAAAACCTACAATAACTTTACACTAACACATCCTTCCGGAGACTGGAAGACACCCGGCCCTTGCCGGAAACAACCGCTGCGGCATGGGCTAATCTTGCTCCACCTGCAGGCACCCCGCCTGCACCCCTGTTTCCGCTCGCGCTGTGCCTCATTTCCACCGGCATGTCGCCCCAATGGCCTGCCGGGCGAGCGGCGCCAGGAAAGCCCGGCAGATGCAACCTGGACGCACCCCCCGGGCGCACAAGTGCAAAAGCGGCCAGGGCGGGCATTGCTGCCGTCAAACCAAGGGGGATGTGCTATAATTATCCCGGTCAAGTAAATCCACCCACCCCTGTCATCTGCGACAGGGCCTGTCGGAAAGGCACTGATGATATGGACAAAAAACGTCTATCCGTGAACTTTGACGGCTCCCTCAGGCAGGCAATTTTCGTAGAGCGTCCCAATCGCTTTTTGGTCAGGTGCCGGCTGCTGCCAGGCGAGGTCCATGCCGGCGGGCCCGGCCCTGCAAAAAAACTGGAGGGGCCCCTGGTGGAGGCGCACCTGCCCGATCCGGGCCGGCTCAGGGAGCTT
Organism: Bacillota bacterium; assembly: GCA_029782095.1. Taxonomy (GTDB): domain Bacteria; phylum Bacillota; class Dethiobacteria; order DTU022; family DTU022; genus JAKPEE01. The sequence continues at coordinate 743 of JAKOVL010000113.1, forward strand.
CTTCTCCCCGGGCGGAGCCTGTGGCTTGCCCCCGCCCTCAAACCGGCACGCAAGACCAAGTGGTCGGTCGTGCTCTGCGAAACGCCGGACGGAGGCGGCCTGGTTTCCCTCAATTCCTCCCTGCCCAACCGCTTGATTGAAAAGGCCCTCGTCCATGACAGCATGGAGGAGTTCAGGGGGTGGCGGCTGCTGAGGAAAGAATACCGCATGGGCCGCACGCGCTGGGATTTTCTTTTAGAACAGCGGGAAGAAACAAACAGGAGACGCATGGCCCTGGAAGTTAAAAGCGTAACCCTGGTTGAAAATGGTGTGGCCCTCTTCCCGGACGCGGTGACCGAGCGGGGCGCCAGGCACGTGCGGGAGCTTGCAGAGCTGGTGCAAAGCGGCTGGGCCGCGGCCGTGCTGTTCGTGGTGCAGCGGGAGGACGCCTCGGCCTTTCGCCCTGCCGCCCACCTGGACCCGGCTTTTAGCGCCGCCTTCAACGGGGCCGTTCAGGCCGGGGTGGCGGTATACTGCCGCAAATGCCGGGTCACGCCGGAGGCCATCACGCTATTGGGGAGGCTGCCGGTGATCTCAGCCGAGCAGGTCGGCCAGGCCTGAGTCGCGCTCTATTTTCAGCTGCACCCCTGCTTCCAGCACCTCTGCCGACCCCACAAAAGTAACAGATTTCCTGGCCCGGGTCACGGCGGTATAAAGCAGCTCCCGGGTCAGGGGCCGCACGTAGATCCCGGGCAGCAAAACAGCCACATGGTCATATTCCGAACCCTGCGCCTTGTGCACGGTGATGGCCCAGGCCAGCTCCAGCCTGCCGCGCAGCGCCTCCAGCGGGAAGGCCACAAAACCTTCTCCCCTGGGGAAGACAGCCATCGCTTCGGCGGCCCGCTGCCGCGTTTCCGTGGCCGCCTTCACCTTCAGCACCAGGCCCGCATCACCGTTGAACAGGCGCAGGTTGTAATCATTCCGCGTGATCAGCACCGGCTCCCCCACCTGGAAGTAGGAGTCTCCCGCCGGCCCGCCCGCGGCCTTAAACTCTGCGCACCACTGGCGGTGGAACCAGGCGTTGGCAGCCTCCGAGCCTGTTCCCCCGGCGGTAACCCGGGTCACGCAGAGGAGGCGGCAGCGCTCGTAGTGGGCCAGGAGGAGGCGCAGGGCGCCGGCGGTCTCTTCATCGAAGCCTGCGGCATCCAGCACATACTCCCGCGCCAGTCTCGCCTTGAGATCCGGGAGACCGCTGTGGATCAACTCCCGCCACCGGGCAAAGAATGCCGCTGCCTGCTCCCCGGTGGCTGCGGCCAGGTGCTCCACGCCCTCGAAGCGCAGCTCCGCGGGCTCTTTTCTAACGGCGATCAGATCGCCCGCCCCCGCGGGCCATCTGCCCTCGTTGATCGCCGCCGCCGTGTCGAGAATCTTCTTGCCGCAGGGATCTTCCTCCCTGGCGCGGTAGCTCTTTGTCAGGACCACCACCCGACCCTTCTCCCTGGCCGTGCCGGAGCGGCAGAGATCCCTTAACACCGCGCCGGTCTCAACCGGCGGCAGCTGATCCGCGTCGCCGAGGAAAACTGCGCGGGCCTCGGGCTGCAGGGCGCGCAGCAGCCGGTCCATCATGGCCAGGTCAACCATGGAGCTCTCGTCCACAATGATAAGCTGCTCCGCCAGGGGGTTGTTTTCATTGTGCCAAAAGCGATCCGCGGCGGGAGAATAGCCCAGCAGCCGGTGCAGGGTCAAAGCGGGCGGGCATGCTTCGGCCAGCCGGCGATCCGCCGCCCCGGGGTTCGGAATGGCGGCCAGGTGGCCGGCAATAGACTGGCGCATGCGATCGGCCGCCTTTCCCGTGGGCGCAGCCAGGGCTACCGCCTCCAGCGGCGGCCGCCCCACCCGGGCCAGCACGCGCAGCAGGCTGGCCACGATGGAGGTTTTCCCGCTGCCCGGCCTGCCGCTGATGACGGCGATGCGGCCCCTTAAGGCCGCCCGCACGGCCCTCTTCTGCTCTTCGTCCAGCTCCACCTTCCCGGAGGCCGTTACCGGCGGGTGGCTGAAAACGTCCAGCAGCGCCCTTTCCACGGCGGCGTCCAGCGCTTCGCCCGCCGGGGCTCCGCCCGGTGCGGCTCCTTCACTTCCGCCGCTGATGCGCTCCCGCAGCAGCGCGCCGGTACGCCCTTCCAGGACATGCAGCTTCTGCATATAGAGACAGCCCCGGTCGATGATCAGCGGCCGGTAATCCCCCGGGCCGCCGCAGAGGTCGGCCAACCCCGGGAAAGGCGAGCCGCTCTGCAGCTCACCGAGCAGCTCCTCCATGGCGGCCCGTTCATCAGCGGTGGTCTCTAAATCTTCCAGGGTCCGCTCCAGCTGTCCCCCGGACGACAGCGGCAGCCGCGTGCTGCCCCCGGCGGAAGCAACCTGGAGTGCCAGCACCAGGAGCACCAGGGCCCGTCGCTTCTCCGGGGAGATATGCCGGCCGGCCAGACGGGTGATCTCCCAGGCCAGGAAGAGGGCCTCCGGCCCCGCCTCCAGGTGCTTCAGCCGGGGGATCAGATCAACAGGATACTCGGGGCAGTCTCCCCGGCTAGGACCGCAGCCGGTAGGGGTCAAATAAGAATAATTGTTCATTGGGCCCGGACCTCCCCTGCCAGTTCCTCCAGTGCAATTACCTCGCCGCCCCACTCCCGGCAAAGCAGCAGCTCCTGCTCCCACGCCATCACCTCGGCCCAGGGTGGACGGGAAAACCAGATGCCCTCGTCGGCGCCGCCCTCTTTTCCCGGGCAGAGCCCCCGGATAAACAGGTAAAGCACTCCGCCGAAGCGCGACGCGTATTCTTCCTGGCTGCGGATGTCGAGCAGGCGCAGCACAGCCAGCACGTAAATGCGGGCCTGCAATTGATAATTGGCTTCCATGTGGGCGTTCAGGCTTTCCCGGTCATATGCCGGCAGGCGGTCGCTCTTCCAGTCGAGGACATAAACACGCCCCTCGTGTTCGAAAACCAGGTCGATCATCCCCTGCAGGTAGCCGCGCACCGCCCGGTAGGGCCACACCGTATTGCCGCTTCGGGGAACCGCTGCCCCGCTGCTGATGAGGGGGTGGCTTTTTTCGGGGATGGGGTAGACAAAGGACATCTCCGCCCGCTGCCTCGCTTCCGAGGCGATCCCGCCCGGCATCGCCAGGGTGGCGTTTTCTTCCCGGCTTAACGCCGCCAGGGGGGTTCTATAGGCGCGGTAGACTATTTGCAGGGCCTCCGGCAGGTACTCTGCGGCGAAGCCGTGCCGCCGCGCCAGAGCGGCAGCCCGCCTTTGCACCGACGGCAGCGCAGACCATTCCGTGAAGCTTCGCCCGGCGATCTCCGCCGGGTCGGCATCCTCCAAGAGGGCGTGCAGAAAGGTTCCGGCCGCCGGCCCGCCGGGGAGCTCCGGCAAACCGGCCGGGGCGGTTTCCCCCACCTCCGCTCCCGGGGCGGGCGGGCTGCCGGTTAGGGCCTCGCCCTCGATCTCTTCGCTGCGCAGCGCCTCCTGGCCGTCCGCATCGGCTGCGGGCGGCTGCCAATCCTGGCCGCGCTTCATGCGGGTATAGCTGGTTAAAAGAACGCCCCGGTGGCCGGCCTTAAGCTGCGCCGCCTCTTCAGCCCGCGAGGGGGTTGGTTCTAGCAGCCGCCCATCGGGCCAGTCTTCCAGCCTCTCCCCTCCGCCCTGCCAGCGCGGGGGACGCACCAGGCAGGAAGCCTCCCTCAGGACAAAAAGGTCTTGCCTGGCAAAATAGCCCTGCTGGCGCAGCAAATCCAGCTGTCTCTGCAGGGCGCCATAAAACGAGCCGAGCCTGCTGTACCCGTAAACCCGGCCTTCCGGCGCCTCCCCGATTGCCGGCCCGAAGTAGGGCAGGTACAGCCTCGACTTGGCCCTGGTTAAAGCCACGTAGGCCAGGCGCTGGTCCTCCTGGCGCCTCTCCTGTTCAATGGCTTCTTTGATCTCACCGGCTGCTTTGCCGATATGCAGGCAGCGCTGGCTGCCGCGGTGATAGATCTCCATTTGGGGGCCGGAGCCGCGCAGGCTGCCAAATCCCCCGCCAATGAAAACCACCTCGGCTTCCAGGCCCTTGGCCTTGTGCATGGTCAAAATCTGCACCGCCTCTTTGTCTGTTTCCAACCGCTGCAGATCTCCCTCGCGCCCCTCAGGCAGCTTGCGGCCATCAATGCGGGCCTTTAAGCTCCGGGCCAGGTCGCGCAGCGTCACCGGCCGCGCGTGGGCTTCCGCCAGCAGCACTTCAAAAAGATGGAGATAATTGGTCAGGGCCCGCTCCCCTTCGGCGAAAATAAGGCGCCTCACCAGGCCTGAACTGGTAAGAATATCGTCAAATAGGCGGGCCCACTGCTGCGCATCGGCCAGCCGCTTCCATTTCAGCAAACGGGCCACCAGCGGATGGCTTTCGCCGGCCTCCTGCCAGGCTGTTAAATCTTCCAGGGGTACGCCGAAGAAGGGCGTCAGCCAGGCCAGCATCCGGGCGGCGGGATCGGCCGGCGCAGCGATAGCTTCCAGCAGCCGCTGGATATCACTGGCTTCATCGGTCTGGAAAAGCCCTTCCTGCTTGTAAAAGGCGTGGGCAATGCCGTAGCGGCGCAGCACTTCGCCGATCTGCCGCCCCTCCTGGCCGGTCCGGGTGAGGATGTAGATGTCGCTAAGCTTAACCGGCTGCGGTTCTTCCCCCCCCTTGCCCGTGGCCAGGCCGCGCTGCGGATCGGTCAGGCGCCTGATCTCCTCGGCAATGAAGCAGGCCACACCCAGCCGGATGGAGCCGGCGGAAAGGCCCCTTTCTCCGCCGTAAAGATGAACGAGGTGGACCGGTGCCGCCGGCCGGCCCCCTTCCACGGCCAGGCGGGAAGTGTCGCCGCAGCTCACCGGGTCGTCGTAGCGGTTTAGGCCGTCGAAGAATCCCCGCCCCGCGCTGTCTTTGGCGGTAAGGATGGCGTTAACCGCGTCGATGAGCGCCCCGGTAGAGCGAAAGTTTTGCTTCAGCGGCAGGCGCGAGGCGCCGTACCGGTGCATCAGATACTGCTTGGCCACTTCATAGGTATGCACATCGGCACCGCGGAAGCCGTAGATGGCCTGCTTGGGATCGCCGATGACAAAAAGGCGGTGGCCGCTGCCGCCGTCCACGAAAATGCGGCGAAAAATTTCCCACTGCACCGGGTCAGTATCTTGAAACTCGTCCACCAGGGCATATTTCCAGCGCCGCCGCAGCGCCTCGAGAAGCGTTCCGGCGCCGGGCCCCTCCAGCGCTTCTCGCACGCCCAGCAGCATATCATCGTAGTCAATGAGCCCCAGCGAGCGCTTCCGGGAGGCCAGCCGCGCCTGCACGCGCGGCAGCAGTGCGAAGACAAAAAAGCTGCCCTCGGAGGCCGCCCGCAGCACCATCTCGCGCAGCCCGGCGGCCAGGTCTTTGAATGCCCCCGGCGCCCCCGCCTCCGCGGCGGCCCGGTTGACATGCTCAAGGTGGGCCAGCTTAACCTTGTTGATGGTGCACTCCTTATTTGCCCACTGGAAAAACAGCGCCGCGGTCTCCGGCCAGGCAGCCGACTCCATGGCGGTGAGGGTATCGTTTAACTTCTGGATCAGGTTAACATAGCCTCTGCGGGTGTGGTTGTCCGTGAAAAAAGCTTCCGCTGCTTCAATCAGCGCTTCGCTTTGCGGCAGGGCCTCCGCCGCCTTCAGGAAGCCCTGCGGGTCCCACAGGGGGGTGACGGGGCAGCGCTCAGGGCAGCCTTCCCGGTGGCAGCGATAGAGGAAGGCCTCCAGGTCCTTAAGCCTGGAGCCCTGTTCAAGCCACCGCCTTAATGCGGTGCCCACGGGCCCGCTCTCCGCCAGGGCCACGCGCACTTCCTCCCGAAAAGCAAGTCCGAACAGATCCGCGCCGCTGGCATGCTCCTGCTCAAACAGCCGCCCCCCCAGGAAGGCCTGCTCGGAAAGGATGCGCTGGCAAAAGCCGTGAATGGTGGAGATGGCGGCACCGTCAAAGCGGAAGAGGGCTTCGCGCAAAAGGCTCCGCGTGGCTTCGTTTATCTCCCAGCAGGGGCCCTCCTGCGGCTTGTCTGCGAACCCCTCGTCGCAGACTTTGCGGATCATGGCCCGCACGCGCTCGCGCAGCTCGCGCGTGGCCGCATCGGTAAAGGTAACCACCAGGATTTCCTCGATTTTGGCCTTGCTGTTGATGATCAGGTCGAGCACCAGGTGCTCCAGGGTATAGGTCTTGCCTGTTCCCGCCGAGGCTTCGATCACCGCGTGGCCCTGTTTAAGCTCAGGGCGGGCCAAAATTTCCGGCCGTGGATAATAGGTGGTACGCATCAGATAACCTCCAGGTCGATGATATCCCCGAAGAGGGGCCCAAAGCGGCGGGCAACCATGCGCACCGCCTCCTCGACCGGAGGAGGCTCATAGAGGCGGGGCGATGGCACCGGGCCCCAGAGGCTGGAAAAGCTCGACCGTTCGTCCCCTGCCATCTCTTTGATCAGGGTGCATAGTTTTTCACCGTCGATGGAGGCGCCGGGGTCGCCCATGCGGCCGTGATACTCCCGGAAAGCGGCCTCGCAGGGCAGCAAGTAGGCGTGGGGACCCTGCAGCAGATCCGCAGCCACGGCGGTGAGCCAGGCCCGGGCCGCATCCGCTTCCAGCGGCTTCAGCCGCACTTTCAGCCCTCCGCTGCTTAATCCGTCAGCGTAGCAAAGCAGGATCTGCCGCTCCCCGCTTCCGGCAGCATGCAGGGCGGCCAGGGCGGCCTGGTTGACGGCCCCGCGCAGGATGTAGCGAAAAGCCTCCGCCAGGGTGCGCTCGCTGCGCCCCGCAGGCGGTTTTTTAGCCAGTAAGATTACCGCCGTCAGGTAGCTGTCACAAAAATCCCCGGCCTGGCCGTTTAAACGCACCGGCACCAGGCGCTCCTGCTGGCCCGGCCCGCAAAGGGGCACCTCCAGCTGCAGCGAATCCAGTACGATTTCAGCAGGGCCCCGCCGGTCCGTGCGGCCGAGCCGGACCCGGCGCAAACGGGGCAGGCCGGCGGGCGCCCCGCTTTCCCCCTCCTTTCCCTGCTGCTGGCTGCTTAGCAGGGAAAGCCAGCCTTCAATAATCCCGCGGTGCCTCTTTGCGATCACTTTCCCCAGGGCGCCCACCGGAAGCTGCCCGGCCAGGCGGAGCCGGTCCGCCTCCTCCCGGTAAACCTGCTCCGGGTCCCTTCCGCCTGCGGCGCAGGCGAAGCAGACATCGTTTAACAGCCGCGTCTCCACTAGGCGGCTGATTTCAAAATCTTCTTCCTCCCGCTCGGCGAGATCTTCTTCCGTTTCGGCCAAACCGAGCAGCGCCGCAGCCCAGCCCTGCATGGAGCATTCAAGGAAGCGGCGCAGCATCCCCAGGGAAAGGGCCAGCGGCGCCTCAACCGTGCCTCCTTCCGGGCGGCGCAGCACCGGGGACATGCCTGCGGCCGCGCCGCCAGCCGGCGGCTCCCCCGGAAGGGCCAGCATCTCGGACAGGGCCGCCCAGTTTTCCGGGCCGGTCACATCTTTAATCTGCGCCAGCACTTCGCCGGGCCTGATGCCTCCTTGCGGGTTCACCCGTTCGCGCCAGTCCCGGGCCAGCGCCTGGACCCGGGCTTCCAGGCGCGCCTCGTCGAAAAATGTATCCCGCTGAGCAAAGTCTTCATCATAGCGGCGCAGCGGCAGCGGCGGCTCCAGGTACAAAGATTTTATCCCCTCTTCGCCGAGGTAGCCCACTTTAAGCATGTGCAGCAGCTCCTGCACCACCGCCGAAGGCTGCAGGGGGTCGCCGGTGGTCTCGTCCCGGCAGACATAAGAAAGATAAAGTCTTTGCCGCGTACACAGCAGTGTCTCCAGAAACATGTAGCGATCGCGCTCGGCAGGATCCACGTCGCCGGCACGCCGCTGCACCGCCCGCAGGTCCAGGGCATCCCTCTGGGCTGCAGCGGGGAAAAGCCCTTCGCCAAGCCCCAGCAGGAACACCACCTTGAACGGGATGGCCCGCATGGGCAGAAAGGAAGAGACAACCACGCCTTCAGCCAGGTAGCGGCCCCGGCCGCCCTCCAGCGAATCGATGGTCCGTCCGGCTATTTCCGCCGCCACCCTGCCGCTGACCCGCTGCCCCAGGTCCATGGCCTCGAGCCGGCCCAGGGCGCGGAGCAGCCTGAGACGGTCTCGCTCGCCGGCCCCATCCGCCGCACAAATGTAGCGATCCAGCTGGGCCGCGTAAAAAGCAGCCCATTCGGAGAGGGTGAGCCGGTTCTCGCGCACAAAACGGGCGTCAGCCAGAAGCGAGCGCACCAGCAGTCCGAAGCGCGCCGCCGCAGAAGAGGCCGTGCCCTCGCTCTCCTCCACCAGCCAGCGGCCTTCAGCTGTTTCAAATATGCGCCTGTCGCCGCTCTTTTCGCCGGTCATGAACGCGCCTAAGACCAGCCGGCGCACACCCTGATCCCAGCTGTAAACATCCTCGTCGATGTAGGTGCCGGCGTAATCCATCCGGTCGGCGCCGAACACGATCCCCAGTCTTTCGGCCATGGCCGCCAGATCGCCCGGCGCCAGATCTTCAAAATTCCCGATTACAGCGGGATGGCTCATCAAAGTTAGCATTTCGGTGCGGCTAAAACGGCCGAAGGGTAGTTTTAAAAGGAGCCCCATGGCTTCAAAGATGCGGCTGCCGGAGGCGCCCGGCAGGTCGGAAACGCTGTACGGCAGGCCATGGCAGGCGTCAAAGACAGCTTCAATCTGGGGCAGGTACACCTCCCGGCTGGCATTGTTGACAATAATGGCCACGTCGCTAAAGCGCAGCGGCATCTCGCCGGGCTGCAGCTGATCTTGCCGCATCAGCCGCCAGATTTCGTCCGCCACCCATTCCACTTCCCGGCGCACCGACGGCGCCGCCACCACCCGGATCGTTTCGTCGGCTTTGATGTGCCCGGATCCCGCTCCGGCCTGCTCCAATTTCCGCTCCGGTTCGCGGAGCAGAATATCGCGCTGCAGCCGCTGCAGCAGCCCGTCGCCTTCTGTCTGGGGGAGTTCAAAAGCGCCGGTAAAATCGCAGTCAGTCAGCTCGCCCAGCAGGCGCACGTGTTCGCGCCCGGGCCGCCCCCAGTAGCGAAGGGCCGGCGTGTCTGCGGCGAAAAGCCCGAAGGGATCTTCTTCCTCGGGCTCCCCGGCTCCGCTCCAGATCCTCCGCCCGCGCCGGTTCAGCTCCCGATCCAGGCGGTGGTAAAACTCCCGGTCCGTCTCCACGTCCTCCCAGAATTCGGCACAGGGGTTGAGGCTGTAGATGCGCAGCGTGCCAATCTGCCCCAGCCGGGCAAAGATATACTGAAAGATCCTGGCCATGTACGAGATGCCGAAGATATGTACCGGGGGGAGGCCCTTGCTTTTTATCTTGTTAAAAAGGGCGTCATCCAGCGCCACCTGATCCATGGTTACCCAGCGGCCGCCTTCCGCCGGAGGGTGCTGCTCCAGGACCCCGCCCGGGCCGAAAACGGCGCGCCAGAGGGCTCGCTGCCAGGCCACGGTGGAGGCCGCAGAGGGGTCAACTGCCGCGGGGTTGGCAAAAGGCAGCGCCGCAAATTTACTTTCTTCCTTCGTGCCGTAGCTCCGCCAGGCGGCGATCATTTCCGGCCGGGAGAAGCTGTATTCCTGAAACAGAAAAGCCAGCCGGGCCGCCAGCTGGACCCGCCGCAGGTCAGCCCCGTCGGAAATCAAGTTCGCGTCAAATCCAGAGGCAGGCCGGCTGCCATCTTGCGGTGCGGCGCTGTCCAGGTAGCGGCGCACCGGCAGCAGATCGGGCTGCTCCAGGAGCCGGTCGTCCAGGAGCACGGTTAGGACAGCGGCTTCCACCGTGTCCAGGTCGACCAGCGCTGCCTCGCCCGGGCAGGCCTTGGAAACAACTTCGCCGATGTAGCGGTTAAGAAAACTGAAGCGCAGGTTGGCCGCCACGCCCAGGGTCTGGGCCAGGCCCAGCCGCACCCAAGTTTCCATGTTCCGGTTGGGCACCACCAGTTCCACCGGATCCAGCGGGTGGGCCCCGCTTTGACGCTGCTGCAGGATAGCCTGGGAAAGCGCTTCGAGGAGGCGCTCGGTTTTATTGGAATAAATCAGTTCAATCATGCGCACCGAAAACCCCAATCTTCACCATGGCGTGCAGTTCCGCTGCCCTATTATTTCCACCTCTTTGCACCAGTTCCTGCCGCGCAAAAGGACTGTCTCCTGGAAAATGCCGTAAAACCCGATCTGCAGGCCGAGGGGGCAGCAGTAGCCGGGGCACCCGGTTTTGCCGCAAGCAATTACGCTTCTTGCTTTCCCAGGTTATTGTCCTCAGGTGAAATTAGCGTTAGGGCCACAGAACCTTTGTTCAACACAATTTGTTTGAAGGCTTTAAAGCAGAGTCGATGAAGAACAATGAAGACAGCGCATGGGCGGAATGGAGGGAAATACGCGGGGTTAAGGGGCCGCTATTCTCAGATTTCATGCAGTTCTCCAGTTCCCGGTTCCAACATCTCCTCGCTATGATAAAACCCCTCCCACTTGATGAAAATCTCATGGGTGGGGCCTTCTGGTGCGTCAGCGGCAAAACTGACGATCACTTCAGGCACCTGGTTTGATGCGCCGAAAAAATAACCCATCAGGTATGTGTCATCCAGGTCCAGCTGGGGACCGAAATCCGGGGCCCCGACGATTGCTTCAATTTCTGAAAAGGTCATGCCTGTTTTTGCCCCGAAAATCCCGGCACCGTCTTCCAAAGCGATGCTGACGGCAATCTTTTCCTCTGTCTCCACCGGGGAATAAACCCGGATTGTCCCTTCGTCGCCCTGAAAGAACATATAGTAATGGGGCCCGGGCCTGTTGCCGTATCCCTGCTCCCGTGGTTCGCCCAGTGTTTGTTTTATCTCAGAAAAGGTTTTGCCCAAAAGCCGCAGCACCGGATCTCCGGGGACAATCTCTTCAACGAGGGGGGATGCGACAGGCTCAACCTGTTCACCAAAGTTGGACTCATTGCCGCCCGATGGTTCGCCCCCAAGGAGGGTTAAAAATAAAATCAGCACTACCAGTACAATCCTTACAGCAGCCATCAAGCCTATCCCCCTTTCATCCTCTAAACTGAAAAAATCCCAGCACCATGCAATTTGTGCCCCTTTTCCCTTATATAACCAACCAACTTAGATATATTATAGCAACAACGCCGCCCCATTGCAACAGGAATTTAAGCGAAGGCTCTGCCAACGGCAAAAAGTCGGCCCGTTTGCAGCAGGAACATTCCCCGAAGTAGAAAAATTTTACTTCTTAAAAGAAACAGAGGAAATGCACGATGGATCACAAGCTGAGCGCAGACTACGAAACCACAGGGCGCAAAACCGTAGAAGCCCTGAATAAGAATGGGTCCCATTGAGGAATAGTGTATACCGGCGTCGATTCCAGCTTTTTCTATTTGTGAACAGGTATTTTTATCTTTTTCGCGGCGTAAACCAAGCGCTGATCATGAGAAATTAGCGTTGCTTTTCTGCGCTTACTAGCTACCAGGTATACGGCATCATACGCGGATTGTTTGATTTGGCAGGCGAGCGCCAGCGCTTCTTAAAAAGCTCTTCAGCAGGGAGAAACTCATCAACAAGCCGGATCGACGATTTAACTCTTTTGGTAAGTTCTGTTAGTGAAAAAGATAGCATTTTAGGATATTTTCACAATACATTAGTAGCTTCATAGATGTACAATGATGGAGCGACAACCCAATCAGCGGCTTTAAGACCTTTGGCGACCACTTCTTTTCCCGGCCTTCCCATGACGAGTTATATAGCCGCACTGACATCAAGCACCACAATCATTGTTCCCGGTCCTCCCGAACCAGTAGAACCGGGTCGGGGATATCATCTTGCATGGGAGGCTTCTGGAGAAGTTGGTCAATAAACTGGCAGCGCTGCGCACTGGTGCGTTCCTCAATTTGGAGAGCTTTTGCAAAAGTATCACTGTCTCTTGCGCAATACTGCGCCGCTTAGCCCTGGCTCTTTCCACTATCTTTTGGTAAATATGTTCCGGTAAATGGCGAACTTGAAGGGTAGGCATGAATTATACCCCATTAGCCTGTTTTTCATATAACACTTAAACTTGCAAGGAGCTTTAGCTATGTTCAAACCAGATGCCGCGCTATCGCCCACAATGACATCCTTTTCCGCTGTCAGATTGTAGGTTCTTTAATTATACCATTACCGCAGCATGCATGCATGCAATATGCATTCTTCCACAGGCGGCATTTATACTGACAACTTGCCTTGCTTAAGTATAGACCATATAAGGATAACAAACTGCAGTGACAACTGTATGTCATGTATAAAGAAAGAAACGCAGTACCCTGCTAGCCGGGATAGCGGTTTCGCCACTCCTGGGAATCCTGGTATCCTGTAAACAGGTCGCCGGCTATTTGCAGCAGGACCTCTTTTAGCTCCACCCTGGCCATCCATTCTGCAGGTATGGTACTTAAGCCCAGGTACGCGCCCAGAATATTGCCGGTGATGGCACCGGTGCTGTCGCTGTCACCATCATGGTTTACCGCGGCAATAATAGCTTTTTTAAAATTGTCCTGGTGCCTCAGGGCGCAGTAGGCGGCGATGGCCAGCGCCTCTTCAGCGACCCAGCCCTGCCCCAGAGTGGCTATGGCTACCACATCGGGAAGGTCCTGCTGGACCAGTGCAATAGCCTGCTGCAAAAGCTGCTTGCATTCTTCGTGGCCGGGATGGCGTTCAAGCTCTGCTACGGTGCGAAGGAGCGCAGGCTCCATATCCAAGCCCTCGATAATCAAAGCTATCAGATAGGCGAGCGCCCCGGCAGAGAGGTAGCCCGAGGGATGGCCGTGGGTTAGGGCGGCAAACTCCGCCGCCATCTCAAAGGCACGCTCTTTGCGGTAAAAGAGGCCGGCCGGGGCCACCCGCATCACCCCGCCGCAGCCCTTGCTGTTGTTGAGCGGTTCGCTGATGGAACCCTGCTTTCCAGAGCTGAGGGCCGAGAGGCAGGTGTTGCCGGGCCCCCGGCGGGCATACATCTCTTTTAACTGAAGCAGCCAGCCGTCATAGATCCAGGCGTATTCGTCCTTTTTGGGGTAACCCTGGGTATGCAGCCAGCGCTGATAAGCGAAAAACACCATAGACGGAGGATGGCACTCCCCCCTCTCAACGGCCCTGGCCTCAGCCCTCAGGATCCCTTCGGCGGTGAAGAGGGTCATCTGGGTATCATCTGTAACCTCGGCTACGCCCGCTGCGGAAAGCGGCAAGTCCTGGACACCCTCCGCGCCGTAGTGACGGACAATTTCGTATAATTTAAGAAATTCCACCGGCCGACCCAGGGCGTCGCCGATGGCTCCGCCGACCAGGCAACCTTGAAAATGTTCCAGCTTTCTTTTCATCATCAGCCCTTTCCTTTCAAGCTGCAGCAGCGAAATAATGGTGTAAAAACTTCACCGGCTGTCCCAGATTGCTGGTGATGCCGGCATAGGCGCTTAATCCGTTAAGCAAATAATACCTAACATAACAAGAAATGTCTATTATGTCCCGCTTTTCTATTCGCAATACGCCTGAACCGCCAGTCATATTGCGCACCGGTGAATAGTGTCCATACTATCTACCTAGCCTTTCTAAAAGTTTTGCCCAGCAAAAAAATAACTAGCTGCAGTGACAACTAGATGTCACATCAAGAAAGGTAATGAATTGTGTTACTGCTCAGGCTACCTGCTAAAAGAGGGATAGCCCCCCTCACCCTAACCCTCTCCCGCCAGGGGAGAGGGGATTAGCCCGGGCAAGGAAGCAAAAGCACCAATTCTTTTACAAGTCATGCAGCCTGAGTAGTTGCTAAATTGTTAATAAACGGGGGTATTACAGTGGTGCGGCTATTGCTGTTATTTTTGGTATCGTTGTAAAAGCTGTTGCAGCTCGTGCATCAATTGATTCCGCAGCCAGGCCGGCTCGATTACTTCCACCGCGCCGCCCCAGCTCATCAGCCAGGGGATCATCTCCTGCGCTCCCACCAACCGGTAAACAACCTCAAGTTCTCCACCGGGGAGTTCTCGAACGCGCTGGCTCTCATGAAAAAGAGCATGCCTGAACCGCTCCGCCGGACCGGCCTCCACTTTCAACCGCACTGTTTCCAAAACCGGCGCTTTCTCCCCGGTCCAGGTTCCCCAAACACTTTGATAAGCTTCCTTTAAGGAAAACCCAGGGGGCATGCGGTAAAAGCTGCCTTCCAGCACCTTAAGCTCCTTGATATTCAACAGCAGAAAAACCCTTCTCTGCTGCCGCTCCATGCAGTAGCCGGTGAGGTACCAGTTGTCCAGGCGGCGCAGCAGCCCATGGGGCTCCACCACCCGCTCGGTCAAAGCTCCATCATAGGTCCGCCAGTAGCTAAGCCGAATTCTTTTTCTCTCGCGGATGGCTCTCAATATCTCTTTGATCAGCATCTCGCTTCTGGTGGGATCGGCAAGAGCGGAGCCTGAAACGTGCACCACATGTTCCAGTTCGCTGATGATGCTGGCATAGGCGCTTAAACCACCAAGTACATTACTAAAGATACTTTGCATGGCCGCCTCAATGCTGCTTTTCATTGCTCCCCGCAACTGGGGGTACATTGCTAAGAGCAGCATCGTCGCATCATGTGGTCCTACCGGCAGATTGTAGTTTTTACCGCGAAAATAATAATAGGTCTTGCGACCACGTTTTTCACCCTGGATAACCTTCTCCCCACGAACCGGTTCATCACTTTCAGCAGAAAAGGCTTCTTCGCCGGGTTCACATTTTTCACCATAGCATAAGGGGTCAAAAAACAGGTTCAGCCGCCTGATAATGCGATAAATAGTCCTCGCCGAGGGCTGACGGTCATTAATTTCTGTGTACGCATCTTTCAAGTCCTCCAGGGTGGCCCCTCCGGCAGGTGTTTTCTCAATCACGGTCATTAATATCTTCACCAGTGTTTCCGGCTGAGTGCCGGTACGCGGATAGCGGGACATAAAATATGCCACCTTTTGCTGGTATCTCCCACATCAACCGACGATTTGATTATATCATGCTAATATGACACATATGTGTCATTCCTGGGGCGCGTTCTAAGCCCGGAATTTCTTTTAGCTTACAAATACATTCTAACAGTGCAGAATATCTTTTTCTGAAAATAGACCTATCCGTTCTTGATTTTTCACGTAATACCAATAACGCAAAATAAACACCCCAATACTAATAACGGATAGTTTAAGCCACATACCCCCATTCATAAAGCAGCTTTGACACATTTATTAATAGCCATGTACATTTGTGTAATTGGATTCTACTTTATTCAATATTTGACGTAAATGGCCAAAATTCCTTGTCATATTTTGTTATAGATAGAATTTTAACCTGTTTGCTTGGAGCACGACGCAACTCCTCCTAAAAAAACTGGGAAAACTATCACCCTTCCAACGGTGAAAATGAAAACACCCTCCCTGGGGCGATTTTTGGCGTGCCTGTGCAAATTTCAGGGGCACATGGTCATCGTGCTGAGGGCTGGTCTTTTCCCCAAGGTTATCTGGCCAGCAAAGGGGGACCCGGCCCCCTTATATATGCGCAGCTTTTGCAGCCTGTCCTTACCTTTAATCACCCATCAATCTCTGCCTTATACAGAGGGTTTTGCTCAACCTTAATCCAATGCTCGGTCTGCTCGAGCTGGCCGGCCAGGCGATAGAGGATATCTTCACGCCCCTTGGCGGCGATAAACTGGACGCCCACAGGCAGCCCCTCCGGAGTCATATGAAGCGGTACCGACATGGCCGGCTGCCCGGTTAAATTGGCCAACTGGGTAAAGGGGGTCCGCTTCAAACTTCTTTTGATCAGCTTCTCTACAAAACCACTTTTCTTCACGGCCTTGATCAGGTTCAGACTGGAGACCAATTTCGTCAAGGCAACCTCACTGGGGGCCATATCCTGCTCTCCGATTCTGGACGGGGGATCGGCGGTGGTCGGAGTCATGTAGAGATCATAGTCCTCGAAGAAGGCCTCCATTTGAAAAGCAGCCGTATCCCATTCGCGAATGCTCAAGACCCATTCTGCGCTTGAAGTTACTTTACCTAGCAGTCCCAGCATCCAGGTGGCCGGTTCCACGTCATTCATCCGGGCCTTTCTGCCGAGAACCTCTTCCAGCGAGGCTATGCTGGCAGCCACCTCCCCGAAATAAAGGGTCATGTAGCTTTGCGCGATTTTATTGCCGTCAACCGGGGCTTCTTTTTCATCGACAAAGTGGCCCTGTGATTCCAGGAGCTTTGCCGCTTTGATTACCGCTTCCCGGCATTCACGGTGGACCTCCGTGCCGATGGGCGATCTTAAGCAGAAGGCTATTTTTAACCTGCTGGTTGTGCCCTGGGTGACGCATTCCAGGTAATTATGATCAAAGGGAGGCGGTGGGAAAGCGGCCCCCGCTTCATATCCCTTGACCAGGTCCAGCATGAGGGCGCTGTCCCTTACAGAACGGGTGAGAACGTGGTCCACCGAGGCTCCCTGCCAGCGCCTCCCGGAAAAGGGGCCCGCCGGCGTACGGCCCCGGCTGGGCTTCAGCCCAAAGAGCCCGCAGTAAGCAGCCGGTATGCGAATGGAGCCCCCGCCGTCATTGGCCCCGGCAACGGGGACAATACCCGAGGCTACTGCCGCGGCCGAACCGCCGCTGGAGCCGCCGGGGGTGTAATCTCTATTCCAGGGATTCCGCGTGGGGCCGTAATGCTGGGGTTCGGTGATCCCCATTAAGGCAAACTCAGGAACGTTGGTTATCCCTAAAAATAAAACTCCCGTGGCCCGCACTCTCTTTACAAATGTGGCATCTGCTTCTGCCCGGTAGTTCCGGAGAGCTTTAGCCCCGCAGGTCATGGGCTCGTCCTTGATTTCCTGGCCAATATCCTTCATCAGCATGGGGACGCCGGCAAAGGGCTCTTCCCCGGTGATTTGATTAGCAGCAAACCTGGCTTTTTCGCACATTTTGTGAATCACCGCATTGATTTTCGGATTAAGCTTCTCCAACCTGGCGATGGCGGATTCCACAATTTCTGCGGCGGACAACTCTTTTTTTCGAACGAGCTCGGCCAGGCCGACGGCGTCATAATCCTGATACGGAAAGAGAGTCATTGTTACACCCCTCTTATAAATTCTATGGGCCAATGAATGGCAAATACGATTTGCCGAAAAAAGACTATATAGAGTTATTCATCCAAAATTTTAATATCCCTGCCAAAATTCAAAAAATTGCTTCATCCTGCTGCCTGTCTGGGGCATGGCAAAGTCCGGTTTGATCGGATTTGCCTGCCCGCGCCATGCTGAAAATGACAGACATTCCCAAATAAGGGTGAACAGTCAGTGGCTATTACGGATATTTTTCGAACAAGTGGCGAGGACTGCATAAAAAACAACTGCCGGCATGAGTTGGTTGGGGAGCAGGGCGACGGGGCACCTGGTCCCTATTGCCTGGAACCCGGTGCTTTAACGACCAACAACTCCGTCCCCCTGGCTTGGTATCTATGAAAGCCTTATTTTTTATTAGCAACCTCACTTATGATTACTCTCAAATGAGATATTAAAGGTGGAATATCTCTTTGAATAGTTTCCCATACGACATCAAGGTCAACATCAAAGTAAGCATGGATAAGTCGGTTCCTCGCACCGATAATTGCCTCCCAGGGCACGGATGAATACTGCCGCCGGATTTCATTCGTTACTTTGCTAGCCGCTTCACCGATTATCTCTAAAAGCCGGATAATTGCCAGGCTCAGCATTCGATCCTGCTCAAGGTCCATCCTGCTCTTGCCAGAAGCAAATGATTTGATCTCTTCGGCAGCTTCCAGCATATGTTGCAGTCGCACCAGATCAGGTTTCAGCGTAAAGCACCTTCGATTCTAACACAACTTCGTCACGGAAGTATTTGCTTAAATCTCCTGGTGTTCTTAAATCAATTTTGCGGCCGTAAAAAATTCCGGCAAGCTCCGTTTCCATTTTATGCAACTCAAACAAACTGGGCGTATATCCTTTTTTGAATTCAACAAGTATATCGATATCGCTGTCTGGCCTTAGTTCGTTCCGAAGTGCTGATCCAAAAAGAGATAGCTTGTAAATGTTGTTTTTTTTGCAGAACCGATCAAGTTCCCGCTTTGCAATATTAACTTTCATTGTAAAGCCCCCTTACCAACTTCCATTAATAACTCTTCAACATGGATCAAACTATGTCCTCATTTGCCTATTATGACAATTTCAATATAATTTCTTATGTAGCAAATCATTAACATAGATATTCGTTGATATCTTGGACCATCAATACCACGAGGATCTTCAGTATTTGCAGGTTTCCTCCCCCTGTACCTGGCCGAGTAGTATTTATATTCCTGGTAGGATTCTTCATCATTGGTGATGCGGAGCTTCTCCCGGGGCAACTCAAATTCATAGAGATGATAACCGCGCCAGCCCATGGCGAATTGTATCGTATCGTGCAGGCGCCTGAAAGTGACGTCTGTCGGGATGATAACCCTTCTCCATATGGGCGGATTAGAATCGACCAGTTTCAACTTTAAGCTGATAGGCTTTAATCAAGTTTATCTTCCTTTCCGGATATATATTTAGCATCTTTAATGCTAAATAATTTCAATACATGATTCTTCATCAATGCAAGGATTACCTGTAAAGGATTCCAGTTCGTATGGCTTCCTAGCAGGCTGTGATCTATCTTTAAACGGTGAAATTAGAAAATCACCCCCAGAAGGGTGATTTTAAGCTAAATATATGCAGGCGCTGCGGATCATGGAATAAGGCTATGCCTCTAATCTCACAGGGCAGGGCCCTCACCGGTCAAGCCCCCTCATATTCATGATAAAAAATAGAAAAACTTCGCCAGTGACTGGGTTATTGTGTTCGCTAGTGTATTTTCTGATTACAATAAAAACTGATAATCCCGTTTACCACTGATCACGCGTCGAATTTCCACTGTTTTATCATCCATGATCACATAGAAAATAAGATAGCTATCTATGATTAGCATTCCATAACCCCGCCTTTCCAGGCGGCGATTTTTGGGAATCACGCCAATCTGTGGAAAGTCTTCAAGCTTCAGAATGCTTTCATCAATTTTGTCGGCCAACTTAATCGCGGCAGCCGGGTTGTCACTGGCAATATACTCAATGATTTCCGCCAGGTCTTGTTCTGCCGCTTCAGTAATATTGAGATTATATTTTTTCATGGATTCTACTCCGCAACCCGGTCATGGCTTCCTTGTACGGGCGTCTCTTGCCAGCGCTGCTCTGCTCTTCTGCTTCATCCAACTTTTCGTAGAGATCCAGCAGCGCCTGCTGCTCTTCAAAAAGGCGCTGGCTCATCACTACCAGGTGTGCATTGCCGTTCTTGGTAATAAATACAGGCTTTTTCTCTTTAATGCAGATTTCCTCAATTTCCGGTGTCTTGTTGCGCAGGTCTGAAACAGGACGAATGACAGGCATAATCTTCACCTCCAATTTTTTACTCATTATATCATAATTATGATAAAAGTTCAACTTGCCAGCTAAAAAAGCGGTGCTGCTGCTGTTTACCGCGTTTGTATTCCTGGCAATGTATACTTATTGCTTGAACTGGTGCCCTGTCAAGCAACTCATTAGACGGCTAGTTAAATCATGTCTATTAAATCCCCTAAATCCCCCTTTATGAAAGGGGGATTTTCTGGTTTTCACACAACTGTTCCCCTTTGAAAAGGAGATTTGGGGATCAAAAAGAACAAACAAATTTAATTTACACGGCACTAGATCATGCCATGCCGGCCCTGTCCTGCGGGGGCAGCGCCCGCAACTTCAATATTTAACTTGTTAATCTTAGGTGCCCATGTGAAAAAAGAAGGAATCTTAACTGTGCTGCAAGTAAAAGATGGCGAGCTGGGTCCGGTCGCGCAAGCCCAGTTTTTCCAGGAGGCCGGTGACGTAGTTGCGCACCGTGCCTTCGCTTAAGTAGAGCCTGGCGGCGATCTCCCGGTTAGTGAGGCCCTGGCCCACCAAGGCCAGTATTTCCGCCTCCCGGGGGGTAAGCTCGAAATCGGCCAGGCTTTCTTTGCGGTTCTCTTTGAGCATGGCCGGAAGGCTTAGACCCACGTCCCGCTCCAGGACTACGTTGCCCTTAGCCACGGCGCGCAGGCTCTCCATAATGCTGTCGGAGGGCTGGCTTTTTAAGATATAGCCCTCGGCTCCGTTTTTCAGGGCTTCCCGGATATAGGCGTCATCTTTAAACGTGGTTAGAATGACCACCCGCACAGCGGGGAAGTGCTCCTTGATCAGGCGGGTGCCCAGCACCCCGTCCATCACCGGCATAAGGATATCCATTAACACCAGGTCCAGCTGATTTTCCTGGCAAAGAGCAAAGGCTTCGCGCCCGTCCTTGGCCACTCCGCACACCTCAAAATCGTCTTCCAGCTCCAGCAGCAGCTTCAGGCTGTCCCGGATCAGGGCGTCGTCATCAGCAACCAAAACTTTCAACGGCACCGCTTTCATCTCCTTTGTGTTCGTCATCCCGGGGCAGGATACAGACAATCATAAAACCACCGGTGGGGGTGATGGTGATGTGACCGCCTGCATTGCGCACCCTTTCTTTCATGCCGCTGAGGCCGAGGCTTTCACGCACGTGCGAGCAGCCCGCCCCGTTATCCTTGATATAAAGGCGGATAATGCGCTCGTGGATATCCATGCGATCAGCATGGCCAAACCTCCTGTAATCTGATGATCTTGAACTAACTTGATTGTAAGCGGCCTTAAGGCCCGGGAACAGTGTGCGGAAGAATATCTTGAGGTGACAATTGTCACATCGCAAGGTGTGTCGTTGATCAGGCGGGGAGAAAAATGGAGAAACAGCCCTGCCGGCAGCCGGCGAAGGTGGGCGCGCGGCGAAGGACAGCAAACCAAAGCGGGCTTGCCGGCCATTGATGAATGGACGATGATGCGGTATGGTAAAGATAGCCGAAGGGTAGTTGCTTGACGGTGCATTATCATTAGACAGGGCCGGAAAAGGGGTTGTGGGCCATGCAGCGGTTGCGGCAGCTGCTTTCACGCATTGACGGCAAAGGGTACAAGGCATACAAAGAGCTGGAGGGGAAGAGCTTCAGCTTTCCCGGCTTCGAGCTGTTTTTTTACCATGTCCAGGGGGATCCCTTCGCCGCTCCCTCGCAGCTGGCGGTGCGCATGCCGCAAAAGATGGCGGGATTTCCGGCCGACCTTTATTGCACCAGGGTTAGAAGCGTGGCCCTGGGGGATTTTATTACCCGTGCCTTTCACAAGAACATCGGCGAGATATCCCGGGGACGGCGCGGCTCGGGCAAAGGAGGCGCCTTCAGCATCGATCGGCCCGGGCAGGAGGTGCTGGAAAGGAGCAGCGTGGCGGTGAGCGATACGCACGTGGAAGTGCGCTTCTTTGCCGGGCTTCCCGCAGCGGGACGGCGCATCCTCGGCCGGGAAGCGGCGGAGATGTTTTTGGACGAACTGCCCCTTGTGGTGGAAAATAGCCTCATTTTTAAACGGCTGCCTCAAGATGCCCTCTATCGCCACCTTCATACCGTGGAAGATCAGGAAGCGATGCGCGCACAGCTGGCGGAAAAGGGGCTGGTGGCTTTCGTGGCCGACGGCTCGATCCTGCCCCGGCGCAGCGGCGTGGATCAGCGCCCCCTGGATCCGGCGCGGGCGGTCCCTTTTAAAGCACCGCCTGCCCTTGCCGTCGAGCTGGCCTGCCCCCACCGGGGCCGGGTGCGCGGCATGGGCCTCCCGGCGGGGGTGACCCTCATCGCCGGCGGGGGCTACCACGGCAAATCGACCCTGCTGCGCGCTCTGGAAAGGGGCGTCTACAACCATATCCCCGGGGACGGACGCGAGGGCGTGGTTGCCGATCCCCTGGCCTTAAAGATCCGGGCCGAAGACGGGCGGCGGGTGGAAAAGGTGGATATCAGCCCCTTTATCGGCGACCTGCCCTTTGGCCGGAGCACCCGCTCCTTCTCCACGGAGGAAGCCAGCGGCAGCACCTCCCAGGCGGCCAATATCATCGAGGGCCTCGAGGCGGGGGCGCGGGTGCTGCTGATGGATGAAGATACTTCCGCCACCAACTTCATGATCCGCGACCGGCGCATGCAGCTCCTGGTGGCCAAGGATAAAGAACCGATCACCCCCTTTGTGGACCGGGTGCGCCAGCTTTACCGGGAGCGGGGCGTGTCGACGATCCTGGTCATCGGCGGCTCCGGCGATTATTTTGATGTGGCCGACACGGTGATCGTCATGGAGTCGTACCTCCCCCGGGAAGCCACCGCCGCGGCGCGGCAGATCGCCAGCCGCTGCCCCACGGGGCGCCGGAGCGAAGCGGGCGGCGCCTTTGGAGAGGTGCGGCGCCGCGTGCCCCTGCCCGGAAGCATCGACCCGTACAAAGGCCCGGGTCAAAATTAGCGCCAGGGATGAAGAGAACCTGCTCTTCGGCAGCGAGAAGATCGACCTGCGCTGCCTGGAGCAGATCGTGGATCAGAGCCAGGTCCGGGCTATCGGCGACCTGATCTTTTATGCCTTAAAGGAGAAGATTATTGACGGGAAAAACAGCCTCGCCGAGATTGCCGGCCGGCTGGAGGCAGTGATCGAGCAGCAGGGGTTGGCGGTAATCTCCCCGTACCGGGGACAGCCCCGGGGCGATTACGCCCGCCCCCGTCCCCTGGAACTGGTGGCGGCCATTAACCGCCTGCGCACGCTGGAGATCAGGCCAGGCTAACCGGCCTTCCTCCAGCCCCATAAACGCTCCGAAAAATGGCAAGACGGCGAGGCACCATGCGCAAGGCCTGGTTAGACGAGAGGGTTTAGCGGTCGATGGGCCCCGGTGATTTTGATCAGCATTACCTGGTCGCGGAGTTTACAGTGCAGCTTTCCATATAACTTTTGAACTTATTCGAAGAGCAAACTTAAGGGGCTGCCCCAATTGACTTTTAGGGCAGCCCCCTGTGGTTATCGCTCCTTTGACGAGCCGCCGGCGGTTATAGCTCCAGGGCGCGGCGATAGATCTGCTCGTAGCTTTGCACGGTCAGATCCCGCGGGTTGCCGATGGTCTGGGGATCGTTAAAGGCTTCTTGGGCCAGCATGGGGATATCTTTTTCGGTGATGCCCATCTCCCTTAAACTGGGAATGCCGATATCTTTAACGAGGCTGCGCACCTCTTCCACTGCTGCCAGAGCAGCCTCCCGCTCGGATAGGCCGAAAGTATCTACACCCAGGGCCAGGGCTATGCGGGCGTACTTGGCCGGTTCACCCATCCAGTTGTATTCCATGACCGGGACCAGTGTAGCTGCCACGGCCAGGCCATGATGCAGGGGGAAGATGCCGCCGGCGGTCTGGGTCATGGCGTGGACGGCGCCGGCGCTTTCGACGCCGTAGGAGAGGCCGGCCAGCATGGCCGCCATGGCCATGTAGTAGCGGGCTTCCACATCCTGCCCGTTGGCCACGGCCCGGCGCAGGTATTTCCCCACGTATTCAATGGCCAACAGGGCCACCGCGTCTGTTTGGGGCTGGGCGTAGGCGCAGGTGTAGCACTCGATGGCGTGGCAGAGGGCATCCATGCCTGTACCTGCGGTCATTTCCGCAGGCAATGAAAGATGCAGCAGCGGGTCCACCAGGGCCAGGTGCGCCGCCAGCAGGGGGCCGCCCACGTTGAATTTATACTTGCGCGCCGGGTCGGTAATTACCGCCCAGAGAGTTACCTCCGAGCCGGTTCCCGCCGTGGTGGGAATGCAGACCAGGGGCGGAATTCGCTTGGATAGCTCTTTTTTCCCTTCAGCGCACTCATACTCCAGGACCGGTTCCCCGTGGACAATCTCTACCCCCACCGCCTTGGCCGTGTCCATGGAACTGCCGCCGCCCAGGGCCACCAGGCCGTCGCAGCCTGCTTTAAGGTAGCGCTCTGTTCCGCCGGCCACCGTTTTCAAATCAGGGTTAAAGACTACCTCGTCATAAATTTCATGGGCAACACCGGCTTCCCGGAGAGGCTGCAGGACCTGATCCAGCAGGCCGGCCTTCACCACCCCGCCGTCGGTAACGATAAGCGGCTTTTTCACGCCCAGGGCTGCCAGCTCTGCAGGGAGATGCTTCACCGCCCCGAGGCCGTGCTTCATCACGGTGGGCACTTCAAAGTAATGCAGCTGGTTTAAGTTCTTCATTTAAAGACCTCCTTACATTTTATAGCCTGGCAGGACCTCTAACTACTTCGAAAGATAGCCATTGCGGGCAGCAGGGGAAACAATCTTGTTTCATCCTGATTATCCCACCCGGGGCCGCCGCTTCCGCAAGCTCCCCGCAATCTATCTGGCAATAATGCTAACCTCCCACTATACAGCGCAGGGTCCTTGCTATAAATGGAACAGCGGCGGCTGGGCGGCCAGGTTTAACTGTTCCAGCTTGGCCGTCGTAGGCGCTCCCTCCCTGTCCCAGCCGCGGGAGCTGTAATAGTCGTCCAGCAGGCGATTTAAGTCCGCCTCTGTAATCATGTGGCCCTTGTAGGGGCCGCCGGGAAGCGGCTCTTCCATGAACCGCTTCGGCAGGGTGTCGTCGCTGCGGGAAAAACCTTCGCGCAGGTTAAAGAGACGCACCTGGTTCCATACTCTTTCGCCCAAAAGCAGCAGCTCTTCTACTGTCCAGTTACGGCCCGTAGCCGCAGTAAGCATGCGGCAGTAGGTTTCCGCCTTGATGCCATACTGGGCGAAATCGCATTTGACTAAAGTATCCAGCCCGGCCAGGTAGTTTTGCAGGTAGGCGACGATCTCGCCCTTGTCCTTTAACCCCAGCCGCTCCACGGGCTCGCCGTTCCAGAAGCCGCCCACCTCGTAAAGGATGGGGAAAGCGCGCTGGTGGCAGCCTCCGCGGTCCGCAGTGGCCAGGGCCAGGGCCATGCCTGGCACCGTGCGCGGCCCCCAGGCCGGGCACTCCAGGCCCTTGATATGGACGGCGAAATCGGCGCTGCCGCCGCCCAGGACTTGCGCCGCTTTCTTTACTCCCCCGGCCAGCGTGTCACCGAGCCCTTCTTTGCGGGCAGCGATGATTTCCAGCAGGTAATCGGCTGCCGCCACATCGCCGAAGGCCAGGTTCACACCTTCAGTATCCGCCGCCGTGATGATCCCTTTTTTGAATGCTTCCATGGCGAAGCCGATCACCCCGCCCGCGGACATGCCGTCCAAACCCAGGGCGTCGCACTTTTTAACCAGGTAGGCCACCTCGCGCACATCGCCGATGCCCAGGTTGCTGCCCATCATGGCCGCCGTTTCATACTCGACCACGTCGGAGACCAGGCCCTTGTGCCGCCCGCGGCGGATGCGGCCCACTTTGCCGCAGGCGATGGGGCATCCGGCGCAGGCCACATTCCGCAGCCACAGCTGCTTGCGCTGGGCCGCGGCATTTAAGCCTGCGGCGCCGTCAAAGGCGCCATCATAATAGTTGTAGGCGGGCAGCAGGTGCTCGTCGTTGGCAAAATCAATGGAACCGGCGGTGCCGTCCACGGTAAAAGCGCTAATGCCCCCTTCAGCTTGCAGTTCCCGGTAGGCCTGGTCCACGGCAGTCTGGAAGGCGGATGGATCATAGGGACGGATCACCTTGCGGCCCCGCAAGACCACCGCCTTTAAATTCTTGGCGCCCATCACCGCCCCGGTGCCGCCGCGGCCGGCGTGACGGTTGTACTCGCAGTTGACCAGGGCGAAAGAAACTTTTTTTTCACCGGCCGGCCCGATGCAGGCGGTTTTGACGGTGCGGTCGCCCAGCTCTTCTTTGATCAACTCGGTGAAGGTAAATGTATCCAGGCCCCACAGGTGCGCGGCATTGCGAATTTCCGCGGCACCGTTGTCGACCCAGATGTAGCAGGGCGTTTCGGCGGCTCCGGTAATGATAATGCCGTCAAAGCCGGCGTAGCGGATCTCGGGGGCAAAGTGGCCGCCGAAATAGGAGTCAACGAAGGTTCCGGTGAGGGGAGAGCGGGTAATGACGCAGCCGCGCATGGCCGGCGCCAGGGTGCCGGTGAGCGGGCCGGCCATGAACATGAGCACGTTTTCCGGCGAGAGGGGATCGCAGCCCGGTGGCAGCAGATCATATAAGATCTTGGCGCCAAAACCTTTGCCACCCACGAAGAGTTCGGCCAGCCGCTCATCTAGCGGTACGGCCTGGCAGCTGTTTTTACTTAAATCCACATACAGCAGTTTGCCCATATAGCTATGCACCGGGATCCACCTCCCCTTTGGCGACCGGGGCAACCAGTTTCAAGGCGCCGGCGACGCAGTAGCGCACACAGAGGGGGTCGCCTCCGCAAAGGTCGCACTTGTCTGCTTTGCCCTGCCCATCCAGCTGGATCATGCCGTCGGGGCAGGCATCGATGCAGGCTTTGCAGCCGGTGCAGGCTTCTTTGTCGATGAGCACCACACCTGTATCCGGGTTCCGCCATATGGCCTCCACCGGGCAGGAGCGCATGCAAAAAGCGTTTTCGCACTGGGAACAGACCACCGGGCGGTTGAGGAAATTTTCTCCTTCCACCAGCACTTTCAGCCGGGCCAGCCTGGGGTTATACCCGTCAACCGCCCGGGCGGCGCAGGCCAGCTGGCAGGCGGTGCAGCCGGTGCATAGATCAAACTGGCTTCTTAAATAAACCATACTGAATTCCCCTTTGACCTCAATACTGGGATAGTTAGTTGCAATCACTGCCTTCTTCTACAGTTCGTCGACATCTTTGTACCACTTAACCCTGTCACCGATTTTGCTGCGCATCTTCCAGGCCAGCGGCTTCGGTGCGTCATCAATGTATTCGCGGATTTGCGCCATTCTTTCCCGGATGATGGCCACATCGGCGCTTTCAAACAAATCAATCTGCTCCAGCAAGGTTTCTGTTTTCTCCATGTTCATGGTTACGGTGCGCCAGAAGCCCCAGTCGGCGGCGAGAATGCGGCCGATGACCGGCCCGTTTATGGTTTCCGCGTCACTTTCGCCGATGGCATGCTCCCGGACCAGCATCATGGTGTCAATGAGATCCTTTTCGTTGATCTGCACGATCTGCATTTTCTCCAGAAACAGCTCTGCCAGGGGAATGGTCAGTTCATCCACGTCCAGCCGGTCCCGCAGGGGCAGCTCGTGGCAGAAATCCAGCTTGTCATAGAAGATATCCGAATGAAAACCGGTTTCCGGGTTGTCGAAGACCATGCGGGTGGATCCGTAGAGGGTGGTGATCATTTCGTCATCCCGGTAGCCCAACTCCCGGTACACTTCCAGCAGTATAGGGCCGTATTCCGCGCGGGATACAAAATCAGTATCGGTAAAGACACGGCCCCATTTTTGGTGGATATGGTTGAATTCGGGACAGTGCAGGTTGAAAGCCAGGGCGCCGATCAGCTTTAAGCTGACGCCTCGCTCTTGGGCCTTGTTGATGATTTTTCTAGCTTCATCGATAAATTCCTGGGCGTTGGTCCCGGTATACTGGGGCATTGCCTAATCTCCTCCCCGTTCTCAAGTTGTCGGCATCGCGTCGCAGTTTTGTTTTAACCCGACGTGAGCACATACTTTTTGACGCCTTTTTTATCCAGTTCGATCAGGGCACCGAGAAGCGTGCTCTGCTCGTAGGAGCTGCCCGGGTTGATGCAGAGCGTCTTTTTGATCTTTTTAACCCCGCGCCCTTCGTGGATATGCCCCACCAGCGCCAGGGGCGGCTGGTCCTTGAGGATCGCTTTCTGGACGGCGTGGCTGCCCACGGGTATAAGGGAGCGGCCGGCGTACTTGGGCCTTAAGTTTTCGTCCAGCTCGGGGGCTTCATCCAGGCCGGAGCCGTAGGGAGGCGCGTGCAGGTTAAACACGCACCTCTCCATATTCGATACTCTGGCTGCCATCTTTTCGATTTTTTCTTCCAGCTCTTCTTCGCTGCACTCGCGGTGGGTTTCCCAGGGGGT
Source organism: Bacillota bacterium (assembly GCA_029782095.1). Classification (GTDB taxonomy): domain Bacteria; phylum Bacillota; class Dethiobacteria; order DTU022; family DTU022; genus JAKPEE01. Next base: position 28,695 of record JAKOVL010000113.1, read on the forward strand.
GGGGTTGGACCAGCCGGTGCTGATCATCTCGTAGTATCCATCTAAATCCAGCACTTCGCCCTCAGCCACGGTAATATAGCGGGAGGCGGCGAAAATGCTGTCTATTTCAAACATGTCGTCGTTTCCGGGGCAGATAATGCACTTGATGTCCCACTGGGACAGCCTCTCTTCGGCGAACTTAACCCACCGCTCAGCCATCAGCATAACGCGCTCTACAAAGAGATTTTCAACTTTGGCTGCATCTGCGCTTAGTTCCTCATACTCGGATTCGCTGACATCGATGGGGTAATAGCCCCGGTCGGAAATGTTTTTCTCCATGGCCAGCTTGCCTTCCTCATCCAGGTACATCTCTTCCTCCAGGAAGTTGACCCTGTACTTGCCCTTGCTATCCTTGATAAAGGGAACCAGGGCTTTTCCGGTCATATCGCCGCCCAGGATGATGATGTCAGCTTTAT
>JAKOVL010000115.1 GCA_029782095.1 Bacillota bacterium
TGAATTAAAAGAAGAAGTCCAAAGGGAGTTGAAACGTTTACGGCAAAGACAGACGCATGGCTTAGAGTATCTCAATAACGTTCCCCTGTTTCGTAGTGGCAGTAACTTCACCCGAATGGTTTTGAAGCAGTTAAATGAAAAAAGTGTTGTTTAACCTGAATGCGGGGTTTCTAAATACCTACAGTGCCTTGACACGATCGAAGGATGTTAATTAATTGACACAGAATTCAGCGATTTGGTATGATTGAGGCAATGATATTTTTATTAAAGGTATTCTTACCTAAGTGGGGAGAATAGTGATGCATCCACAAAACCCGTTTAAAAATTTTAATTCTACAGAAGAGGCGCAAAATTGGAAAGAGAGAGAAGGGGGTGCGGTGATTGGCTACCTCTGCACCTACGCCCCCGAAGAAATCGTTCATGCCGCCGGCGCCCTGCCTTACCGGGTTTTCGGTACGGGCGCCCGCAGCGAGAGCGCTGACAACCATCTCCAGGCCTACGCCTGCTCCCTGGTCCGCAGCGCCCTGGGGGAAATGCTGACAGGCGACCTGGATTTCCTGGACGGGGCCCTTTTTCCCCACACCTGCGACTCCATCCAGCGCCTCTCCGATATCTGGCGCCTCAATGCCGGTTTGAAATTCCATTTTGACGTGGTCCACCCGGTCAAGCTGAACACCGCCGGCGCCCGCCGGTATATGGTGGAGATCCTGAAGCTCTTTCAAAAACAGCTGGGCGAAGCCCTGGGCCGGGAGATCTCCGACGAAGCCCTGGCCGCCTCCATCAGGCTGTACAACCGCCTGCGGCGGCAGCTGCTGGAACTTTATCAAATCAGGGAAAAGAGGCCGGACCTGGTCAGCGGCGCCGATGTTTATGCCGCCATGCGCGCCTCCATGACCATGGAGCGAAGCGCTTTTGCCGGGCAGATGGACGGCTTCCTGGATGAGCTCAAGCGAGAAGCGGAAAATCCCGCCGCCCCGGAGAAGCCCGGCCTGATCCTGGCCGGCGGGGTGTGCGACCACCCCGATATTTACGGCATCATTGAAAGCGCCGGGGCCTATGTCTGCTGGGACGATCTCTGTGCCGGCTCCCGCGCTTTTGCCGGGCAGATAGATGAAGCAGCACCGCCCCTGGAGGCCATCGCCGCCCGCTATTTTGAGCGCCTGGAATGCCCGGCCAAGCACCGCGGCCTCGATTCCCGGGCCCGCAGCCTCGCCGCCCTGGCCAAAGAGAAAAAGGCCGCCGGCGTGATCATCCTGCAGTTGAAATTCTGCGATCCCCATGCCTTTGATTACCCGTACATTAAGGAAACCCTGGACGGGGCTGGGATCCCTTCGCTGCTCATCGAAGTGGAAGACCCCTCCCGGGCCCTGGGTGCCCTGCACACCAGGATTGAAACCTTTGTGGAGATGATTAAAAGCTAATCCAAACTGGGAGGGAAGAGCATGTCTGAGAAGAAAAACAGCGACGCGGCCAAGGAACGGCGGAAAATAAAAAGCGTCGCCTTGATGAAAGAGATCATGACCGAGTATTACATCGGCGCCAAAAATGCTTCTTATAATGATAAAAAAGTTTGCTGGATTACCAGCGGCGGGCCCGTGGAGCCCCTCATCGCCATGGATGTGATCCCGGTTTACCCCGAAAACCACGGCGCCATGATCGGCGCCACCAAGATGGGGGTCGACCTCTGCAGCAGGGCCGAAGATATGGGCTACTCCAGGGATCTCTGCTCTTACGCCCGGGCCGATATCGCCGCCGCCACGGTGAACGGCGGCCCCATCGGCGGCCTTCCGGCCCCCGACTTTCTGGTGTGCTGCAACAATATCTGCGGCACCGTCTTAAAGTGGTACGAAGTGCAGGCCCGCTATTTTAACGTGCCCCTTTTTATTCTGGACACCCCCTTCATCCACGGGGAGATGACCGCAGCGGCCAGGCAGTACGTGATCGACCAGATGTGGGAGTACATCGCTTTCCTCGAAAAGGTCTGCGGTAAAAAAATGGACATGGACAGGTTAAACGAGGTGGCCCACCTCTCCCTGGAAGCCCAGCGGCTGTGGCAGGCGGTTTTAGACTGCGCCGCTGCTGTTCCCGCGCCCATGACGGCCTTTGACGCCTTTTTTCACCTGGCCCTGATCGTAACCCTGAGAGGCACCCAGAAATGCACCGACTATTACCGCACCCTCCTGGCGGAAATGGAGCAGCGCATTAAAGACGGCATTGCCGCGGTGCCCGGCGAAAAGTACCGCCTCCTCTGGGACAATATTCCGGTCTGGTACCGCACCAAGTGGCTTTCCGAGAAGTTTGCCTCCCACGGCGCCAGCCTGGTGGCCGACACCTATACCGCCGCCTGGAGCGGGGTGATCCACCTGATTGACGAGAACAATTTCCTGGAATCGGCGGCCGTGGCCTACTCCAGCATTCATATCAATATCTCCATCGATATGATGATCAACAAGATTAAAAGCATGGTGGAGAAATATAAAGCTGACGGCATTGTTATGCATTCCAACCGCAGCTGCAAGCCCTATTCCCTGGGCCAGTATGACCTGGCCAAAATGATCACCGACCAGTTCGGTATTCCGGTGTTGATCTTCGAAGCCGACATGGTGGATGAACGAAGTTTCAGCGAAGCCCAGGTGGAGACCCGTATTGACGCTTTTATGGAACTCTTGAAGAAAAATAAAGGAGAAGCCGCGTTGTAATGGGAAAGATGAAGTTGAAAGCGGTTGTGTCCGCATGATTACAGCAGGCATTGACATCGGATCCGTAAGCGCCAAGGGCATCCTGCTCGTGGACGGCGCGATCAAGGCGTCCCATGTGTGCTTCACCGGCTACCGCTCCGGGGAGGCCGGGGCAGCGGTCTTCGCCCGGCTAAAGGAAGAGGCGGGGGTGGAGCACGTGGATGCGGTGGTGGCCACCGGGTACGGTCGAAAAAATGTGCCCTTTGCCACCGCCACGGTTACCGAGATCACCTGCCATGCCGCCGGGGCGTGCTACCTTTGCGGCCAGGTAATGACGGTGATCGACGTGGGCGGCCAGGACAGCAAGGTCATCGCCTTAAGCCCCGACGGCAAGGTGAAAGATTTTGCCATGAACGATAAATGTGCCGCAGGCACGGGCCGCTTCCTGGAAGTGATTTCCCGGGCCCTGGAACTGGACCTGGCAGACTTCGGGGCCGCGTCGCTGCAGGCCGACAACCCCAGCCCCATCAGCAGCACCTGCACGGTCTTTGCGGAAACGGAAGTGATCTCGCTGATCGCCCGGGGGGAAAAACGGGAAAATATTATCGCCGGCATTCACGAAGCCATTGCCCGGCGGATTTCCTCCATGGCCGCGCGGGTGGGCGTGCGGGAGCCGGTGATGATGACCGGGGGCGTTTCCAGGAACCCCGGCGCCGTGGCCGCCCTGGAAAAGGTGCTGGGGTTGAAAATTTTGGTCCACGAATATGGGCAGTTGTCGGGGGCTCTGGGCGCCGCCGTACTGGCGGCTGAGCCTAAAAGAGAGCGGCTGTAAATTTTGAAATAAATGTAAAAAGGCTTTCCATGACCAGGACCTGGTTTGCGGCTAACATTCCTGCTGCAGGAAGGGGCAGGCACAGCCCGGAAAGCATAGGACAGAACATCCTGCCTGTCTTTATTAACAGCAATGATAAAATGGGTGGGCGATGAGAGGTTCACCGCGTCTCCGCTTTGTTTTCAGTTTCGCCATCCGGCCCTTTAAATAAATTTTCATCGCCCAATCTGGCCGTAAGTTCGGCACAGAGCAAACCCAGCAGGGTATGATCTATTAGTGAAAGAGTAAAAGAGCGCTTTTTTTCCGGTTTTTTAACCAACCCCACTGCCGGCATGACCCCGCCCAGCAGTATGCCATACAAGTAGGCAATACCGATCCCTTTGAGCTGCCTGAAGTCTTTTCCAGTCCTGGTTAGCGTGTACGCAGTGGCTATGCCGGCCATGCACAGCAGCATGCTGTTTAAGAGATTGCCCGCCGCGACACCTTCCCCGGAGGCGACATCTTTTTTCTCCATCAGCAGGGTTGAAGCCATCTGGGGGTAATTCAGGTCGGTCAGGCCTTTTTTAAATTCGATTTCATTTAAGATGCGCCCGGGCAGGCCTGCCAGTAAGCCGGACACTGTCCCCAGCATGATCAGGTCTTTTAGTTTTTGCAACATCTCCACCGCCTTTTTAGGCCTATTTTTCCTTAAGCCTAAAAATTTATCCGGACCCGGTGACACGATACGGTCAAAGGCCGGTTAAGGGACCATCAGTCAGAAGAAGATTGGCCCCGGAAGGCCGGCGGCAACCCTGTGAGCCAGAATCTGCCATGCTTTGCCGGGAGCGGGAATCGAAATAGCGCCGTCCTTTTTCGCCAGGCCAGGCAGGTATATGGGAAGTAAAAGGCGAAGAAATCAGTATTCAAAAGATAACAAAGATTGCCACGATTGAAAGGGGAGGGAAAGAATGCAAAAGGAGATCACCCGCGGTTCTGATCTTTTTGATGACCGGGGCCATTTGACCCAAACGGGATGGGCGCGGCAGTTGATTATGAACTATAACCGGGAGAAGATGCGGGCGAGCCTGCTCAGGCTGAAAGAGTGGGATTGTTACTGTATTCTTAATCCTGAATTCCAGTTGAACCTGATTGTAGCCGATGTGGGCTACTTCGGGATGGGCCATGTTAACTGGCTCGATTACAAGGCGGGCAAGGATAAAAGCAGCGAAGCGATAAAGCTGTTCACCCGGGGCAAGCTCAATCTGCCTCCCACGGCGGATCGCGGCGACGTGGAGTTCATCAAGGGGGATAGCTGGATTAAATTCAAACACCTCCCCGGCGCCATGTCGCAGCGGGAGCTGACCTTTGATTTCCCCGGCTATGTTTTTGACGGGCGCCAGGGTATCTCCGGCCGGATCATTCTGACCCGCGATCCTGCAGACGATACCATGGTCAATGTCATCCCCTTTGAAAACCCCAAGCATTTTGTTTATGTGCAGAAGATCGTCGGCATGCCCGCGGTGGGGCAGGTTAAGCTGGGCGAAGAAATCTATGAATTCAAGGGCGAGGCCAATGACAGCTACGCCACGCTGGACTGGAGCCGCGGCGTTTTTCCCTACCGCACCGAGTGGTGGTGGTCTTACGCCGCGGGCAAGGTCAACGGCAAGCCCTTTGGCTTTAACATAGACTACGGCTTCGGTACTGAATCCAGTAAAAGCATGCTTTTTTATGATGGCCGGGGCCATCACCTGGACGAGGTTACCTACTCTTTCGACATACGGGATCCCTTGAAGCCGTGGCGCTACAGCAGCAACGACGGCCGGGTTGACCTGGTTCTGGAGCCTGTTTACAGCAACTCCGAAAATATCAATATGCTGGTTTTGAAAACCAGGGGCATCCACGCCTACGGGTTTATCAGCGGGGCAGTTATCCTGGACGACGGCACCAGGCTGGTCATTGAGCGCAGTGACCGGGTCTTCGGATCCGCGGAATACTGCTGGCATCGCTGGTAAATAAGCGGGGTTTATGATCACCCGAAATTAGCGCAGTACAGATTCTAATATTTTTAGGGAGGGTAACATGGCCATAACAGCGGAACGGGATCGGTTGAGCGCTTCCACCAAGTTTTTTTACCTGTTCGGGGATATCGGCATCTCCCTTTGCCTGAGCACGGTCGCCTTTTTTATCCTCTTTTTTTATGCCGATGTAGCCCGCATTGATCCGGCTCTGGTCGGAACGGTACTGTTGCTGGGGAAAATCTGGGACGCGATCAGTGACCCCCTGTTCGGGTGGATTTCAGACAGGACCAGGTCGCGGTTCGGGCGCCGCAAATTTTACCTGTATCTTTGCGCCATTCCTTTCGGTATTTCTTTCGCCCTGCTTTTTATGATTCCGGCACAGCTTTCCGGCCCGCTGCTGACCGGGTGGATTGCCTTTACCTTCTTTTTATATTTCACCTTTGTCACGATAATTTCTGTTTCCTACTATTCCATGACGCCCGAGTTAACCCGGGACTATGACGAGCGCACCAGCCTGACTACGGTGCGCATGATCGGCGGCACCATCGGTTACATGGCCGGCGCCGCGCTGCCGCCCGTGGTGGCCGGGCTGTTTATCACGGAGCGAATCGGCTGGCAGATGATGGGTTTGATCTTCGCCGCCTTTGCCGTGTTCTGTCTCTATCTCACCGCTTTCGGCGTGAAGCGGCGCAAAGAGCTGGAGGGGGCCCCGTCAAAGCTGCCCCCCTTAAAGTCAATTTTGACTTGCTTTCGGAACAGGCCCTTTAATTATCTTTTGATCCAGGGCGGCATTACCGGCATGAGTTTCATGCTGGTCATGTCCTATATGCCCTTTATGCTGACCTACCAGCTTAATATGAAAGACCAGATCCCCCTGGTGATGGCCCTGCTGTTAATCACTATCGGGGTGTTCCTCTTCTTCTGGAAGTGGCTTACAGACCGGTGGGCCAAGGGCCCCACTTATGCCCTGGGGCTGTTCATCGCCTTCGGCGCCACCGCTTCAACCTTTTTCCTGCCCCAGGGGGGCGGCATCCTGATCTATGTCATTATT
>JAKOVL010000011.1 GCA_029782095.1 Bacillota bacterium
GCTTTGAAAAAATATGGTACCACGACCCGGGGTAAAGAAAGGGCAGCGGCGGCCTTAGGCATCAGCCGGGCCACATTATACAGGAAATTAAAAAAATTCAATCTGGTTCTTTCTTAATTTGATAAATTTTATCATAATGAGAAAACGCTGATTGGCTAAGCTTTTCCCCTTTTCTGTAAGAAGTAACCCTTCCCCTGTCGAGCAAATTATTCTCAAATTGATAAAAGAAGCCCCGTGCAAGATTGAAGGCGGCTTCTTTTTTTGCGCTACGCTGGTTGTTTTACTATATTTTCTAAACCTCCAACAGTATGGCATGAATATTGCAAATTATTTATAAAAGAATTATGCGTATTCCATCAGACCTAGACATGTGCGGTACAGGAGGGGAGGGATAGATCGGGGAGTAGTGCGGCCTGTTGTTTTATACAGCACTAAATTCTAGAAGGAGGTTTGATTGTGCAAGAAAAAAGCTTTTACACGCGACCCGGTTTTATTATTGCCATCATCATCTGTGCGATTTTTGTCATACTCGGTATCGTGGCCACTGAGGCATTCGCCGAGGCAACGGGCAAGGTCTTTACCTGGATGGTCACCTACCTGGGGTGGACATTTATCCTCGGCGCCAGCATCTTTGTTGTTGTTGTCCTCTATATGCTCTTCAGCAAGGTGGGAGATATTAAGCTGGGCAAAGACGACGATGAACCGGAATATTCCAACATCAGCTGGTTTGCCATGCTTTTTAGCTGCGGTATGGGCATCGGGCTGCTGTTCTGGGGGGTATCGGAACCGATCTGGCATTATATCTGGCCGCCCGCCGGTGATGCCAACACGGCGGCAGCCGGGGCGCAGGCCATGCGCTTTGCCTTTTATCACTGGGGCCTGCACCCCTGGGCTACCTATGCCATAGTGGGGGCCGCGGCGGGCTATTTCTGTTACCGCAAGGGGCTGCCCATGCTGTTGAGCTCCACCCTGGAGCCCATATTGGGCCGTGAAAACCTGGATCGCGGCTGGGGCACTGTCGTCAATATTATCGGGGTTTTCGCCACCCTGTTCGGCCTGGCTACCTCCCTGGGCCTGGGGGCCATGCAGATCGGTGCCGGTTTGGAAAGCCTCTTGGGCATTCCCAGTAATGTCGGCTTGTGGGTCGCCATTGTAATCGTAGTAGGCGCTGTGGCGCTTATTTCAGCAATTACCGGCATTGATCGTGGTATTAAGTTTCTCAGCAATCTTAACATCACTGTGGCCGGCTTTTTGATGCTGCTGGTCCTGGTCATGGGCCCGACCCTGTTTATCTTGAACACCCTGGTCCATTCCACCGGCGATTACCTGCAAAACATCATCGGCATGTCTTTCCGGCTCGACCCCATGGTTGAAGGAACCGCAGGCTGGGCAGATGCCTGGACGGTCTTCTACTGGGCCTGGTGGATTGCGTGGGCGCCCTTTGTCGGGGCCTTTATTGCCCGTATTTCCAAGGGACGGACCCTGCGCCAATATGCCACCGGGGTGTTGTTGATTCCTACCGGCGTAAGCCTGGTCTGGTTCAGTGTTTTCGGCGGTTCGGCCATTTATGCCGAGCATTTTGGCAACGCCGGCGGCAAAATTATCGATGCCGTATCGGCCAGCGAGGCCAGCGGCTTCTTTGCGCTTATGGACACCCTGCCGGGAGCAGGAGTTCTGACTGCTATAGCCATGTTTTCTGTGGCCGTCTTCTTTATCACCTCGTCGGACTCGGGTACCTACGTCAACGGGATGCTCACTTCGGGAGGAGACACCAACCCCCCCCCTGCCCCTGCGGGTTACCTGGGGTGTTTTCCAGCTGGGCATCGCCGCTATTCTATTGTTCACCGGGGGCAATGCCGCCTTGAAATCCCTGCAAACGGCTTCTGTTGTCGGCGGCTTCCCCTTTATGCTGATCATGTTCCTGATGGTATACTGCCTGTTTAAGTCGATCTTTAGTGAAGCTAAGGGGCTTGGACATGGCAGCACAGTGCCGGTGCAGAAAAGCAAATCGGCCTGAAACCGGCTTACAGGATAAAGATGCTGGGACAGAGACAAAGGGTTGTTGCCGCCCGGTGCCTTTACCAGCGGCAACAACCTGAAAAAGTTTGCCAGACCTGTTTTTTAATTTGATTTTATTATGCGAACAAAAAAATTAAAAAAGGGAGGTTGTTGCAAGTGGCAGATTATGAAGGATTGGCCAACGGAGTAGTTTCGGGTGATTTTAACCGGGTGGCGGAGTTGACCAAGAAAGCGATTGATGAAGGCGTTGCCCCGGTGGAGATTATCAACCAGGGCCTGATTAAGGGGATGAACGTGGTCGGGGCCCGGTTTAAGGCGGGCGATATGTATGTTCCCGAGGTGATGATGGCGGCCCGGGCCATGAAAGCGGGGATGGACCTGGTCAAGCCGCTCATAGCCGAAAGCGACCTGCCCACGGCGGGCAAGGTTGTCTTGGGCACAGTGGCCGGAGACCTGCACGACATCGGCAAGAACCTGGTGGGGATGATGATGGAGAGTGCGGGGATGAACGTGATTAACCTGGGCGTTGATATCAGCCCGGAGAAGTTTGCCGAGGCGGTGCGCGAGCATAAGCCTGACATAGTGGCCATGAGCGCCCTTTTGACCACGACCATGCTGGCCATGAAAGACACCATTGAGGTGTTGCAGGAAGAGGGTTTAAGGGACTCGGTGAAGGTGATCGTGGGCGGCGCGCCGGTGACCAATGATTTTGCCACCGAGATCGGGGCCGACGGCTGGGCGCCTGATGCGGCATCGGCCAAAGACCTCGCCCTGGAACTGGTCGGTAAATAACATTTTAAAGCTGTTACCAGCAGAAAGGAGAGGACGCAAGTGGACAGATACATTAGAGCAAGATACCAGGTAAACCAGACTCCCCTGTTCCGCATGCTCAGCGAGGAGCAATGTCACGAGATTTACCTGGCTGCCCTGGATATTTTGCAGAGAACCGGGGCCAAGGTTTACGACGAAGAATCACGGGAAATTTTTAAAAAAGCCGGTTGCTGGGTAGAGGGGGAACTGGTCCGTTTCCCCGCCGGATTGACTGAATGGGCGGTCAAGACGGCCCCTTCAAAAATTCTCCTTTATGACCGTGACGGCAATGTGGCCATGTCACTGCAGGAAGGATATACCTATTTCGGCCCGGGCCCGACGAACACATATCATCGCGATCCTTATACCGGCGAAAGAAGAAGACCGGTTCTTTCGGATACGGAAAATGTGGGCCGCGTCTGCGACGCTCTGCCGAACATTGATTTTGTGGAAGACCTGGGCACCCCCACCGGGGTGACAGATACCCTGGCCGATGTTTACGCTTTTAGCGCCCTGGTCCGCAACACGCGCAAGCATATTGTGCACTGGGGCTTTGATATTGATCAATACCAGGACATTCTGGAAATCGGTGCAGCGGTGGCCGGCGGGCTGGAAAAACTGCAGCAAAAGCCCTTTTTCAGCCTCTACTCAGAGCCCAGCTCCCCGTTGATGCATTCGCGGGAGGCGATTGCCAAGGCGGTTTTTGCGGCGAAAAACAGGATTCCCATTGTTTATACTCCCTGTGTGATGCTGGGAGCCACCGCCCCGTCCACCCTGGCCGGAACCATTGCCCTCGGTGTGGCGGAAAGCCTGGTGGGGATTGTCGTATCCCAGCTAATTCGTGAAGGTTCGCCCATCATCATGGGCGGCGTCTACGCCATCATGGACATGAAAACAACGGTTTTCAGTTACGGCAGCCCCGAATTTCAGATCATGCAGGCGGGGATCGCTGAAGTGGCCAGGCACATGCAAATTCCGGTATTCGGTACCGCCGGCTGCACCGATTCCCATACCATGGACGGCCAGGCGGCCGCCGAGGCAACCATGAGCATTCTGATCGCCGCCCAGTCCGGGGCCAACCTGGTGCACGACGTGGGCTACACCGGGGTCGGCTCCTGCGGCTCCCTGGAGCAGCTGGTTTTAGGCGACGAGGTTATCGGCATGGTGCGCCGCTTTATGCGCGGCATTCCTGTTGACGATGAAACCCTGGCCCTGGATGTGGTGGACCGGGTCGGCCCGGGGGGACATTTTCTCGGTGAAGAGCACACCATCAAGCACTTCAAGAGCGAAACCTGGTTCCCAACCCTCATAAACCGGATGCGCTACAACGCCTGGAGGGACGAGGCCGGCGGCAGCACCATGGGCGAGCGAATTAAACAGAAACTGCACTACATCCTGGAAAACCATAAAGTGCCTGCTTTACCCGACGATGTCTTGCAGAAGATTGACGAGATTATTGCCAGGGCTGAAGCGCGTGAAGCCGGCAAGAAGAAACGCAAATAACAGGTGTGAACCGATAGATAAGGAGGTTGCTGCAAGTGGCAGATTATGAAGGACTGGCCAACGGAGTAGTTTCGGGAGATTTCAACCGGGTAGCGGAGTTGACCAGGCAGGCCATTGATGAAGGCGTTGCCCCGGTGGAGATTATCAACCAGGGCCTGATTAAGGGGATGAACGTGGTCGGGGCCCGGTTTAAAGCGGGCGATATGTATGTTCCCGAGGTAATGATGGCGGCCCGGGCTATGAAAGCGGGGATGGACCTAGTCAAGCCGCTCATAGCCGAAAGCGACCTGCCCACGGCGGGCAAGGTAGTTTTGGGCACAGTGGCCGGAGACCTGCACGACATCGGCAAGAACCTGGTAGGGATGATGATGGAGAGTGCGGGGATGAACGTGATTAACCTGGGCGTTGATATCAGCCCGGAGAAGTTTGCCGAGGCGGTGCGCGAGCATAAGCCTGACATAGTGGCCATGAGCGCTCTTTTGACCACGACCATGCTGGCCATGAAAGATACCATTGAGGTGCTGCAGGAAGAGGGTTTAAGGGACTCGGTGAAGGTGATCGTGGGCGGCGCACCGGTGACCAATGATTTTGCCACCGAGATCGGGGCCGACGGCTGGGCGCCTGATGCGGCATCGGCCAAAGACCTCGCCCTGGAACTGGTCGGTAAATAACATTTTTAAAGCTGTTACCAGCAGAAAGGAGAGATTTGGAACATGCCGAGAAGTAATTATAAAGCAAATGGCTCTGCTTCTCTTCAAGTCCTCTCGGATGACCAGTGCCGGCGACTGATCGGGGCGGCCATGGAGATCTTGGAGAGAACAGGTGTTTTATATTTTGACGACGAAGCTGTCGCGATCATGAAGCGGGCAGGTTGTTATGTGGACGGTAAGCGCGTGCGCATTCCGTTCAAGCTGGTGGAGAAGGCCCTGACCACGGTGCCCCGGAAAGTATCGCTGTGCAACAGCCGCACCGGGCAGAGGGTCATGGAGATGGAAGGGGGCAACGCTTATTTCGGAACCGGATCGGACACCCCGTTCTTTATTGATCCCTACACCCAGGAGCGTATACCCAGCAGCAAGAAGACGGTGGAAATGGCCGCCAAGGTGATTGACGCCCTGCCCAACCTTGATTTTGTCATGTCCCTGGGGATAGTTCAGGATGTGCCCCAGCTCGTTTATGATCGCCACCAGTTCGAGGCAATGGTATTGAACACCTCCAAGCCTATCGTTATTACCGCCATTGATATGCCCGGCTATGGTGATATAATTGAAATGTGCGAACTGATCGCCGGCGGAGAGGAAGAGTTGCGGAAAAATCCGTTTATGACCCTTTATGCTGAGCCTATCTCGCCGCTGCAGCATCCCGGCGATTCGGCGCGGAAGCTGATGCTGGCCGCGAAAAAGGGATTGCCCGTAGTTTATACACCCTGCATCATGGCCGGCGGCACCGTGCCGGCGACCCTGGCGGGGGCCATGGCTACCGGCCTGGCTGAAAGCTTAAGCGGGCTGGTTTTAAACCAGCAAACCCGCGAAGGCAGCCCCTTTATTATGGGCGGAGTCTTCACCATTATGGATATGCAGACCACGATCTTCTCTTATGGCGCACCTGAATTTGACCTGATGATGGGGGGCCTGGCCGATATATCCAACTTCCTGGATTTACCCATGTTTGGCACCTGCGGCTGCACTGACGCCAAAGTGGTTGACGAACAGGCACTCATTGAAGGGGCTATGTCCATCCTGCTCACAGCGCAGAGCGGCGCCAACCTGAACCACGACGTGGGCTACATTGAACATGGCAATTGCGCCTCCCTGGAGTATCTTTGCATCTGCGACGATCTGATCGGCATGGCCCGCAAGATTGTCAACGGCATTGAAGTAACTCCCGAAACCCTGGCCCTGGATGTGATCGAGCGGGTCGGGCCGGGCGGGAACTTCCTGGCCGATGAGCATACCATGCGGCATTTCAAAAAGGAGACATGGTATCCACGCCTCTTTGAGCGCAAGTTCTATGAAAATTGGGTCAGCGACGGCGGAAAAACTCTGTTTGAACGCAGCAATGAGCGGGTCATCGATATCCTCGAGAATTATGAACCTGAGCCGCTGCCCCGGGATGTGCAGCAAAAGATGAAAGAGATCATTGAACGGGCTGAAAGGAAGATCGGTATCTAATAGCAACACTACTCGAAGCTTAGGGTGGAGGAACATGCATGGCTAACCTGGCATTGGGAATTGACACGGGCGGCACTTTTACCGACGGCGTTATCTTTGACCTGGATCGCAGTGAAATTATGGCCAAAACCAAGGTAACGACGACCAGGCACAATCTGGCCCTGGCCATAGATCGCTGCCTGGATGAGCTGCTCAGTGAAGCGGCCCAAATTAATTTCGACTGGATTAAAATGGTCTCCCTTTCCACCACCCTCGCTACCAATGCAATTGTCGAAGGACAGGGGGCGGAGGTAGGCCTGATTTTGATCGGTTTTGAGCCGCAGCAAGGCCTGCCCACCCCCCACTTCGCCTGTATTGACGGGGGCTGTACGATCAAGGGAAAGATTAAAACAGCTCTGGATCTCCAGGCGGCTGAAAGGGCTGTCCTGGAATTGAAAGATAAGGTTGATGCCTTTGCCGTTTCCGGGTATTTAAGCGTGCGCAACCCTTCCCAGGAGCTGCAGGTGCAAAAGCTGATCCAGGATCTGACCGGCTACCCGGTGGTGGCGGCCCACCAGCTAACCACGGCGCTGGGATTGCAGGAGCGAACTGTCACGGCAGTATTGAACGCCAGGCTGATGCCGCTGATCACTGATCTGATGGATTCGGTAAAAAAGAGCATCACCTCCAGGGGCATCAAGGCTCCGTTGATGGTGGTGCGGGGCGACGGCAGCTTGATCAGCGAGAAAGTGGCGCGGGAGAAGCCCATCGAAACCATTTTATCGGGGCCGGCGGCCAGCATCGTGGGTGCACTGACGCTGACCGGCGTGGAGGACGGCATTGTCGTTGATGTGGGCGGCACCACTACCGATGTGGCTGTGCTGAAGGGTGGACGCCCCTCTTTGAATAGAGAAGGCGCCCGGGTGGGCGGCTGGTTGACCCGGGTCAAAGCGGCGGAGATTACTACCATCGGGCTGGGCGGAGACAGCCTGGTTCAGGTAGCCCATAACGGGGAGCTTTCCATCGGCCCCCAGAGGGTTTTTCCCCTTTCCTGGGCGGCCTCCCATTATCCTTACCTGGTCGATGAGCTGAAGGAGATCAGGGAAGCGGATTACACCCTCTGGCATACCCAGCCGGCCATGGCCCTGGTTTTTATTAAGGAGCCGCTGCATATAAAGCTTACCGATAGCGAAAAACAGATCATGGCCCTGATCAGAGAGTCGCCGCATACCCTGCATTACATCAGCCAAAAGATGCGGAAAGAAGTAGATCTTCTACCCTGGCACAGGCTGGTCAGCGTCGGCTCGGTGCACCGCGCCTCCCTGACGCCTACCGATATCCTGCATGTTACCGGCGCCCTTACCCTCTGGAACAGGGAAGCGGCGGAGCTGGGCGTGAAAATGCTGTCCCGGCGTTACCGCGCGGAGGCGGACGTTTTTGTGGAGAGGGTCCTGGAAGAAATCTATTTTTCCCTGGCCGCCCTTATTGCCGACCGGCTCGCGTCGGAACAGGGCGCACCCCTATCGCTG
Source organism: Bacillota bacterium (assembly GCA_029782095.1). GTDB lineage: Bacteria > Bacillota > Dethiobacteria > DTU022 > DTU022 > JAKPEE01. The sequence continues at coordinate 8,012 of JAKOVL010000011.1, forward strand.
CTGCAGGAAGAAGGAAGCCGTTTTCTGCTCAGGCAAATGCTGGCCGGTAAAAAACGAAAAGATAAGGCCACGGAATTTTTTATTAAAGTTAATACGCCCCTGGTGGCGGTTGGGGCCCCTGCGGCCGCCTATTTTCCCGCCGTGGCCGACAAGCTGGATGCCTCCCTCTTTTTGCCGGAATCGGCCGAGGTGGCCAACGCCGTGGGAACGGTGAGCGGCAAAACGGTGGAAACGGTAATGATGCTGATCAAGCCCGGTGACGGCGGGGGGTTTGTGGTTCACGGCCCCCATAGCCGGGAGATATTTATGACCTTTGACGAGGCTGCAGCCTATGCCCGGGAAGAGGGGCGGAAAGAGGCCCTTGAGCGGGCTGCCGCCACTACCAGGGCCAAGGTTGAGATATTGATCGACCAGAAGGACAAATATACTCAGATCGGGCAGGGTACTGCAGAAGACGGCGCCCCGAACAGGGTATTTATCGAAAGCGTTCTTGAAATATCAGCTATCGGCAGGCCGTGGAGCGATCAGATCTGATTTTCGAAGAAAGGAGGCCGCATGATGATTATTATTGGAGAGCTTATTAACTCTACCAGGAAAGCGATTAAAAAAGCCATTGAAGAGAGAGACGAAAAGTATATTCAGGATATCGCCGTCAGGCAGGCTGAAAACTATGCCGACTATATCGACGTTAACGCCGGCGCTTTTGTCTATGACGAGGTAGAGCTCTTAGTCTGGCTGGTGGAAACCGTGCAGGCCGTGGTCGACAAGCCGCTGGCCCTGGACAGCCCCCGGCCGGAAGCGCTGGAGGCGGCGCTGAAAGTACATAAGGGTGTACCCATCATAAACTCGATCAGCGCCGAAAAAGAGCGTTACAACAAGGTATTGCCCCTGGTCAAGGAATATAAGACCAAGGTCATGGGGCTGTGTATGAGCGATGAAGGGATGCCCGAAACGGCGGAAGACCGCCTCAAGGTGGCCCAAAAACTGATCCATGACCTGGACAGTGCAGGAGTGCCCCTGGATGATGTCTACCTGGATCCTTTAATCAAGCCGATCAGCGTTAACGGGGCCTACGGGCTGCAGGCCCTCGATACCATTGCCGGGATTGCGTCCTGGAAGAGCGGCGTCCATTTAACCTGCGGATTAAGCAATATTTCTTTCGGGATGCCGCATCGCTATCTCCTGAACCAGGCTTTCCTGGTTTTGGCCATGTACAACGGCATGGATTCGGCCCTGATCGATCCGCTGGATAAACAGTTGATTGGCCTGATCAAAGCCACGGAAGTATTGTTAAATAAGGACGAGTACGGAATGGAGTATCTGAAGGCGGCCAGGGCCGGTAAAATAGGGAGGGGTTAAGATGATTAAGCGCCAACTAAAAGCGGTAGATATATTTTCAGAAGATGAAATCCGGCAGATCCACCAGGCCACGCTGACCATTCTGGAAAAAAACGGCATTGAAGTATTCCATGAACAGGGGCGCGCCATCCTGGAAAAACATGGCGCAAGGGTTGAAGGGGTGAAGGTTTTCTTTCCCCCGGAACTGGTAGAGGAGCAGCTTCAAAAAGCGCCTGCCGCGTTTACGCTGCACGCCCGCAACCCGGAAAATAGTGTTGAAATTGGCGGGAGCGGCACGGTGCTGGCTCCCGGCTACGGCTCTCCTTTTGTCATGGACCTGGAAGAAGGGCGGCGCCGTAACTCTACTTTTGAAGATTATGTCGCTTTTACCAGGCTGTCCGGAGCCAGTGAGAATATTGACGTGGTCGGCGGCGTTCTGGTGGAGCCCAATGATATTCCGGATCACTTGCGCCATGCCAAAATGTTTCACGCCGCGGTGAAGCATACCGACAAGTGCCTCATGGGCAGCGCCCTGGGAGCGAAAAAAGCCCGGGATTGCGTGGAGATGGCGGCCATTGTTTTTGGCGGGATTGACTATGTGCGGGAACACCCGGTCATGGTCTCGCTAATTAATACCAACAGCCCCCTGCAACTGGATCAGCGGATGCTGGAGGCGATGATGGTTTACGCGGAGTTCAAGCAGCCGGTGGTGATCGCTTCCCTAAGCATGACCGGAACCACGGCCCCTCAGACCCTGGCGGCAGCCCTGGTGCAGCAGAACGCCGAGATTTTGGCCGGGATTACCCTGGCCCAGCTGGCCAGCCCGGGCACGCCGGTGATTTACGGCTCCGCCTCCAGTGTAATTGATTTGAAAACAGGCGGACTGGCCATCGGCAGCCCCGAGACGGCCAAAATGTTTGCCGGCACGGCCCAGCTGGCCCGTTTTTACAACCTCCCCTCCCGCGGCGGCGGAGCGCTAACCGATTCGCTGCTGCCGGACGCCCAGAGCGGTTATGAGTCCATGTTGAACTTCATGGGCGCGGTGCAAAGCGGGTTTAATTTTATTCTCCATGCCGCCGGGCTGCTGGAAAATTACATGTCCATGTCCTATGAGAAATTTATCATTGACGATGAAATCTGCGGCCTGGTGAAAAATTTCTTCCAGGGCATCCCGGTGGACGAAGAGCATATCGCCTTGGAGACGATCATGCACGTGGGCAGCGGCGGCAATTACCTGGCTGAAGATCACACCTTCCGCCATATGCGCGATCTGCGCGAGCCCCTGGTCAGCTCCCGCAAGGGATACACAGGGGCGGGCAAACTGCCTGACACAGCCCACAGGGCCAGGGAAGTATACCGGGAAGTGCTGGCCGCTTATGAAGCGCCCCCTCTTGACCCGAAAGTAGAGGCGGAGCTCGTAAAATATATGGAGAAACTATAATAAGTCAGTTAACGAATGGCAATTAATCTGGTATAATTAAAACAGTAAGCAGTCAGCACCAGGGAAGATCGTGAAACATGCAGCCTGGTTGGGGGATAAGGCCCCTGTTTCCTGACTGCTGTAAATGCGGATGAACCTTTCGGGAGAGCGCCTGATCCAGGACACCGAAGGAGCAACCCTCCGGCCTGGCCTCCGGGGGGGAAACTCTCAGGTTACACGTACCGAAAGGGGACGGACCTCTGGAGAGCGCCCGTAGCAGGGCCACCGACGGGGTAATTCCCCCATGCACCGGGGGAGTAATCTCTCAGGTAGTGGGACAGAGGAAAAGCCGCCGGCTTTTCCTCTGTTTTTGTTTGTGCATCAAATTGGGGTAATGCTGTACTCTAACTAAGACAGGGAGAACTGGCCGGCTTTACCGCTCCAGGAGGTTGGGAAAAAAGAAAGGAGGTGCTCGTATGAAAGAGCCCAAAAAAACACCGTTCTATGAGAAACATGTGCAGTTGAAAGGAAGTATCGTTGACTACAGCGGCTGGTATCTTCCGGTACAGTATCAAGGTATTGTCAGCGAAGTACAGCAGACCCGGAGCGGGGCCGGCCTTTTTGACGTTTCCCACATGGGGGAGGTGCTGGTTGAAGGCCCCGGCGCCCTAGATTTTTTGCAGCGCTTGGTCACCAACGATGTCACCACTCTCACCGACGGGCGCATCATTTACAGCCCCGTCTGCTATCCCGACGGCGGCACGGTGGACGATATTCTCATCTATCGCTACAGCAGCGAACGCTACTTACTGGTTGTTAACGCAGCCAATACGGAAAAAGACTTGGCCTGGTTTAAAGAAAATGCTGGAAGCGATGTGACTATAAGCAACATTTCGTCCGCTACAGCCCAGCTGGCCCTGCAGGGCCCTGGCAGCCTCTCGATCTTGTCTTCCCTGACAGAGCAGCCGCTGGGCCGGCTGAAGTACTATCACTTCCTGCCCGAAGTCAGGCTGGCAGGGGTAAAATGCATCGTCTCGCGAACCGGCTATACCGGGGAAGACGGGTTTGAGATTTACTGCTCGCCGGAGGATGCTTCTACCCTGTGGGATGCAGTCTGGAGCGCGGGCCGGGCCGGCGAACAGGGCCTTGTTCCCGTCGGCCTGGGCGCCCGGGATGTGCTGCGCCTGGAAGCGGGGATGCCCCTTTACGGCCACGAGCTGAGCCCCGAGCTGACACCGCTTCATGCAGGCCTGGATCGTTTTGTTTCTTTCACCAAACAGCCCCATTTCAACGGTAGAGAAGCGCTGCTTCAGCTAAAACAATCCGGTTTGAAAGTAAAGCTGACCGGGTTGGAGCTTTTGGACCGGGGCGTGCTCCGCGAAGGCTACCGTGTTTTCGACGGGGAGAGGGATGCGGGTTGGGTCAGCAGCGGTACCTATTCGCCAACCCTGCAAAAGTCCATCGGTCTGGCCTTTTTGCCGCCGGAGATGGCGGTGGGGACTGAGGTAAAGGTTATGATCAGGGGCCGGGCGGTTAGCGCCCGGGTCGTTAAATTACCATTTTACAGGAGGAGATCTTAAATGGAATGGAAAGTAGAGGCCGGTTACCTTTATACCCGCAAGCACGAATGGGCCAAAAAGGAAGGGAACGTGGTTAGTGCCGGGATAACCGATTATGCCCAGGATATGCTCAAGGACATTGTCTACGTGGAGCTGCCGGAAGTGGGCCGCAGGCTGGCGGCGGGTGAAGGATTTGCCGTGGTCGAATCGGTTAAAGCGGTTTCCGATTGCTATTCGCCCGTGGATGGTGTCATTGTGGCTGTCAATGAGGCGCTGCTGGATCAACCGGAGCTTTTAAACCAGGATCCCTATGGTGACGGCTGGATGGTTAAGATCGAGGTCGCGGCGGATTATGAAAATCCCGATCTGATGGATGCTGAGGCCTACAGGGCCTTCCTGCAGGAGGAGGGCCACTAATGGGCGGCCTGCACTATCTTCCCCTGACGGATGAACAGAGACAACAGATGCTGGCCGCCATGGGGATTGCTTCCACGGAAGAGCTCTTTGACGACATCCCCGCAGCGGTCCGCCTCCAGGGGGAGATGCAGCTGCCTCCTCCCCTTTCAGAGCTGGAAGCGCTGCAGCACCTGGAGACTATGGCGGCGAAAAACAAGAATTTGAAGGAGTACGCTTGTTTTCTGGGAGCCGGGGTATATGATCATTTTGTTCCGGCCCTGGTCAGCCACATTACCGGGCGCAGCGAATTTTATACCGCCTATACGCCCTACCAGGCTGAGATCAGCCAGGGAGTGCTGCAGGCCATTTTTGAATACCAGACTCTCATTTGCCAGCTGACCGGTATGGATGTGGCCAATGCTTCTCTCTATGACGGAGCTACAGCCCTGGCCGAGGGCGCGGTGCTGGCCTGCGGTGCCACCCGCCGCTCCAGGGTTCTGGTATCACAGACGGTAAATCCCTATTACCGGCAGGTGCTGCAAAACTATTTTCATACCCGTGATTTAGTCCTGGAAGAAGTCCCCTTTAGCGCAGGACAGCTGGATCGGTCCCGCTTGGAGGCGGCGCTGGGCGATGATGTGGCCGCGTTCCTGGTGCAGCAGCCCAACTTTTTCGGCCTTTTTGAAGATATGCAGGGCATTGCCGATCTGCTGCACCGCAGGGGCGCCCTGCTGGTAGTTTCCGTGGACCCAATTTCGTTGTCCCTGGTGCAGGCTCCGGCCGAATATGGCGCCGATGTAGTCACCGGTGAAGGGCAGGGACTGGGCAGCCCTCCCTCCTTCGGCGGGCCTCTGCTGGGGTTTTTTGCCGCCAGAGAGGAATTTGCCCGGCGCATGCCCGGCCGTATCGCCGGCGAAACTGTGGACAAAGAAGGCCGGCGCGGCTTCGTTTTAACCCTGCAAACACGGGAGCAGCATATCCGCCGCGAGCGGGCCACTTCCAACATCTGCTCCAACCAGGCCCTGGTAGCCCTGGCCGCCGCCGTGCACCTGGCTGCCCTGGGGCCGGCCGGCCTGCGCCAGGTGGCGGAGCTATGCCTCCAAAAAGCGGCCTATGCCCGTGAAAAAATTGCCGCCCTGGAGGGATACGAGCTTCTCTTCCCCGGGGCCTGTTTTAAAGAATTCGCCGTCAAATTACCCGGAGAAGTGAAGCGGCTGAACCGCTACCTGCTGGAACACAAAATTATCGGCGGCCTTGATTTAAGCCCTTACTACCCGCAATTGAGAGATGCCGCTCTGTTCTGCGTAACCGAAAATCGGAGCAGGGCCCAGATTGACTCCCTGGTTGCCGCACTGGAGGGATGGAAATGAGAAAAGAAACGAAGCTTCTGTTTGAGCAGGGTTCTCCGGACCGGCGCGGCTGCTCTCTGCCGCCCATTGATGTGCCGGAGAAGCCCCTGGAGGAGCTGCTGCCGGCGCCGCTGCGGCGACAGCTGCCGCTGCCCCTGCCGGAACTTTCCGAGGGGGAAGTGGTGCGCCACTTTACCGCCCTCTCCACCCGCAACCACGGTGTAGATTCGGGCTTTTACCCCCTCGGTTCATGTACCATGAAATACAACCCCAAGATAAACGAAGAAGTGGCCGCACTGCCCGGGTTTGCCCTGATCCACCCCTGCCAGGACGAAGACAGTGTTCAGGGCGCCCTGGAGCTGCTTTACCGTACCGAAGAGATTTTGAAGGAAATTACCGGGATGGACCGCGTTACCTTCCAGCCCGTGGCTGGAGCGCACGGCGAGCTGACCGGGCTGATGATCATCCAGGCCTACCACCGCTCCCGGCAAGACAAGCGGACCAAAATCATCGTTCCCGACTCGGCCCACGGCACCAATCCCGCCTCGGCGGCCATGGCGGGCTTCCAGGTGGTGCAGATTCCCTCCGATAAGCGGGGGCTGGTGGACCTGGCGGCCCTAAAAAAAGTGCTGGACAGCGATACCGCGGCCCTGATGCTCACCAACCCCAACACCCTGGGGTTGTTTGAGGAAGATATCCTCGAGATTGCCGAAGCGGTGCACAATGCCGGGGGGCTGCTCTACTACGACGGGGCCAATCTGAATGCCATCATGGGCTACGCCCGCCCCGGCGACATGGGCTTTGATGTGGTGCATTTAAACCTGCATAAAACCTTTGCCACACCGCATGGCGGAGGTGGACCCGGCAGCGGACCCGTGGGGGTCAAAGAAAAACTGGCGCCTTTCCTACCCCTGCCCCTGGTGGAAAAAGAGGGGGAGCGCTACTATTTCGACTACGATCGCCCGCACAGTATCGGCAAAGTGCACGGTTTTCACGGTAATTTTGGCGTAGTGGTTAAGGCTTACACCTATATGCGCATGATGGGCGCCAGGGGGCTGAAGCAGGCCAGCACCGATGCCGTTTTAAACGCCAACTACCTCATGAACCGCTTGAAAAAAAGCTACAGCCTGCCCTATGATCGTACCTGCAAGCACGAGTTCGTGCTCTCGGCGGGGCGGCAGAAAAAACAAGGGGTTACCGCCGGCCATATCGCCAAGATGCTCCTTGATTACGGTTTCCACCCGCCCACGATTTACTTTCCCCTGATTGTAGATGAGGCGCTGATGGTAGAGCCCACGGAAACAGAAAGCAAGGAGACCCTTGACCGCTTTGCTGAAGCCATGGAGCAGATCGCCCGCCTGGCGGAAGAAGATCCGGAGCGGGTCAAGGGTGCCCCCTATACCACCCCCGTGGCGCGCCTGGACGAGGTCAGGGCCGTGCGCCGGCTGAAGGTGCGCTGGAGCCCGGAAGAGTAATGAGCGACTTGCATCTCCCGGTGGATTTGCTTGAACAAGCCTGGCAGATCCGCCGGGAAAACTTTAAACCTGAAGTGGAGTTCACTTACCCGCGCCTCACCCTGGCGGTACGCACTACCGGGCCGGAATGCCCGCTGAACTGCGCCCACTGCGGCGGCCATTACCTTAAAGGAATGGTACCTTTAAACAGGGCGCTGCTGCTGGAAGGGGGCCGTTATCAAAGTTATCTGTTAAGCGGAAGCTGCGATGACCGGGGCCGGGTGCCGCACCGGGAAAAGTGGCAGCAGGTCCTTGAACTGGCCCGGCGGGGTGCCTTAAATATCCATTCCGGGCTGGTCGGGGAAGAAGACGCCCGGCTGCTGGGCCAGGTAGCCAAGACCGTTTCTTTTGATTTCGCGGCCGACAGCGAGACCATCGCCCGGGTTTACGGTCTTCACGCCACCGCTGAGGACTATTTGCAAAGCTACCGCCGTCTGCGCCGCTTTGCGCGGGTGGTGCCGCATCTCTGCATTGGGCTTTTGGGCGGACGCATTCAAGGAGAATACCGTGCTCTGGAGCTGCTGCGAAAGGAAGGGGTGGAGGCGCTTAGCTTTATCGTCTTCCGCCCCACCCCGGGCACGGCGCTGGAGCGCTCCTCCCCGCCGCCCCTGGAGGAAGTGGCCCGGGTTTTGGCCACGGCCCGGGTCACCTTTCCACACACGCCCCTTTACCTGGGCTGCCTCAGGCCCGGCGGCGTCTACCGGGAAAAACTGGACTGCCTGGCCCTTCAGGCCGGGATCAATAAAATTGTTCAACCCGCCCCGGCAGCCCGCCGCCTGGCGGAAAAACTGGGCTTGCAGCCTGCGCGGGGAGAGGAGTGTTGCGCCCTGTGAATATTCGTATATCTGCCGGAAGCGCGGCCCGCATGGGCCTGATGCATTTAAAGAGCGACGCACCTGCCGATACAGCCTACCTGCTGCACGGTGCGTCCTGCAGCATGAATTGTTCCTTCTGTCCCCAGGCCCGGGAGGCGGCGGGATTAAATGGCCGCCTCGGGCGGGTTTCCTGGCCCTCTTTTTCACGGGAGGCCATGCTTAAAGGTTTGCAGCAGGCCCGGGAGCAGGGGATGCGGCGGATCTGCCTGCAGGCAGTGCGGGAGATGGGCGGGCCGGGCGGCCTGCCAGAACTGGTGAAGCAGGTCAGCAGCGTAGGTCTGCCCGTTTCCGTATCTTCCCTGGTGCGATCGCCCGGGGAAGTGGAGGCTCTTTTTGAGGCCGGCGCGGAACGGGTCTCCCTCGCCCTGGACGTGGTCAACCCGCGCCTTTTTGCCCGCTACAAGGGCGGCGATTTTATGGAGCGGCTCAACCTGCTGCTTCACTGTGCCCGCTGCTGGCCGGGCCGGATGGTGACCCATATCATCTGCGGCCTGGGCGAAACGGAGCAGGAGCTCCTATCCTGCGCCGCCCTCCTCGTGCAGGAACAGGTTACCGTGGCCCTCTTTGCCTTTACCCCGCTGAAAGGGACGGCCCTGCAGGGACATCCCCCTCCTGATGGGGCGGTTTACCGCCGCATGCAGGCGGCCCTTTTTCTCTTAAGAAAAGGTGCCGTTTCTTTGGCGGAGATGAAATTTAACGAAGGCAGGCTCGTTTCCTTCGGCCTGGAAAAAGGGCAGCTGCGGCAGCAGCTGCAGGGGGGCGCCGCCTTCCAGACCAGCGGCTGTCCCGGCTGCAACCGCCCCTATTACAACGAAAGGCCCGGCGGATTTATTTATAACTACCCCCGGCCCCTTACAGAGGAGGAAATAGAAAAAGCCCTGGAACCGGTCCTGTCCTGCTGTTAGCGTAAGAAGTAGTGCATTTTTGGCAAACATGGGGCGTGGCGGGCATAAACCTGTGGCAGCAGGCTGCCCTTTTATGTCCGTTCATTCAATCATTAGTTATTGTCCGGGGTAGATGCTCCTGAATCAGTATCGGTTTAAAGGAAGTGACGGCTTGGTTGAACAGTGGCGCCTGATCTGCGATCCCCCTCTCCCGGGAGAAGCAAACATGAAGCGGGATCTGGACCTTTTGGCCGAGGTCGCCTCCGGCGCGGCACCGCCGACTCTGCGTCTTTATGGCTGGTCACCACCGGCCATAAGCCTGGGCCGCTTTCAAAAAGAGGAGGTGGTCAATGGCGAGGCCTGCCGCCGCCTCGGGGTGGACCTGGTGCGCCGTCCCACCGGGGGAAGGGCGGTGCTGCACCACCGGGAGCTCACGTACAGTCTCACCGTGCCCGAAAAGCACCGCCTTTTTTCCGGCAGCGTCATTGAAACCTACCGCCTGATCAACCGGGGCATTCTCAACGCTTTTTCCCGGCTCGGCATTGAGGCCTGCCTGGCCGGGCCGGAAGAAAGGGGGGCGGGCCTTGCCCCCGGGGCTTGTTTCGACTGCACTTCCGCTTACGAGGTGCGCGTGGCCGGAAAAAAAGTGGTGGGCAGCGCCCAGCTGCGCAGCGGCGGGGCATTGCTGCAGCACGGAGCCATCTTGCTGGAGCTTTCACTGGATCTCTACCGGCAGCTGCTGCCGCGGAGGGGCGGCGCCGACTATCTAAAAGACTTGAGTGCAAAGGCCGCCGGTTTAAACGACCTGGGCTACGCGGTAACCCCGGAACAGCTAACCGAGGCCCTGGTGGCCGGCTTTGCCGAAACCTTTTCCGTTAAATTCAATAACTTTAAGTGTCAGACACTTTAAGTTATTAGCAGGAGGTTTTGACCATGGAACAGTACCAGTTGACGGTGATCGGGGCCGGCCCCGGCGGGTATACGGCGGCGCTGCGCGCGGCCGGCCTGGGGCTGAGGGTGCTCCTGGTGGAAAAAGAGCATCTGGGAGGCACCTGCTTGAACCATGGCTGTATCCCGACCAAGAGTTTGTGGCACAGCGCCTCTTTGTATCGCCGGCTCAAAGGGGCTTCTGCTTACGGTTTCAGCACCGGAGAAGTGGGATTTGATTTTGCCCGCATCCAGGCGCGCAAGGCCAAGGTGGTGGAGGACCTTGTCTCCAATCTGTCCGGGCTGCTCAAAAAAGCAAAGGTGGAGGTCTGGGCCGGCGAAGCGCAGCTGCTGGCACCCGGGCGCGTGGCGGTAACGCTGCCCGGCGGAGAGACCCGCACCGCTGTCACGGATAAATTGATTATTGCCACGGGCAGCGAAGAGGTGGTCCCGCCCATCCCGGGGATAGATTTGCCAGGCGTGATTTTCTCAAAGGAAGCCCTGGCCCTGGACCGGGTGCCGCCTCGCCTGGCCGTGGTGGGGGGCGGGGTAATTGCCCTGGAGATGGCTTCTATTTTTGCTTCTTTCGGCGCTGCAGTGACCATCGTCCAGCGCAGCATCCTGCTCAGGCGCGAAGACCGGGAAATGGTGCGCCGCCTGACCCCTTACCTGCGGCGGCAGGGGATCAAGATTATGACCGAGGCTCCGCTGCAGCGGATCGAGCGGTCCGGGGAGGAATTGACCCTGATTGCGGCAACCAAAAATGGGGAGGAGAGAATTACTGTCGATACAGTCCTGGTGGCCGTGGGCCGTAAAGCCAGCTTTGGCGGCCTGGACCTGGATCTGCTCGGGGTCAAATACGACAGCACCGGCATTGCGGTAACAGAGAAGATGGAGACCAGCGTGCCGAACGTATATGCCCTGGGCGATGCCGCCACCCCCGGCTATTTCCTGGCCCATACCGCCTCCCATCAGGGCCTGGTGGCGGCGGAGAACTGCGCCGGCGGCAGCGCTGTTTTCCGCGCCGAGGCCATCCCGGTTTGCATCTTTACCTACCCCGAGCTGGCCCGGGTCGGCCTGACTGAAGAGGAAGCGGCAGCCAGGGGCGTTACAGTAAAAGTGGGCAAGTTCCCTTTCAGCGCCAACGGGAAAGCATACCTTCAGGGAGAGGTAGACGGGGTGGTGAAAATTATTGCCGACGGGGACACAGATACAGTGCTGGGCGTGCATATCCTCGGACCCCATGCTTCGGATTTGATCCAGGAGGGCACCCTGGCCGTGGCTGCCGGGGCCAAAATCGGCGACTTGCAAAATCTGATCCACCCGCACCCCACTTTAAGCGAAACAGTGTGGGAGGCCGCCCTTAATGTTACCGGCTCCTCCATCCACCTCTCCCGCGGCGTCTAGGTA
>JAKOVL010000118.1 GCA_029782095.1 Bacillota bacterium
GACTATCCGGCTTTTGTTTTTCATGGTAAAGGACAGCTTGTTATCCTCTATAAGGTCAGGCTGCTGCTCTGCCGGTAATGCTCTTAAAAAATCCCGTACTTTGCGAAATAATTCCGAAGACTGCCGCTGGGAAGGAGAGACAAGAAGTGCCAGGGAAGAAGGGTAAAATATTGCCCTGTGCAGGGCCAGTATTGCCGCCGTAGTAGACTTGCCACTTTGCCGGCTGCAGTTCAATAGAAGCCGCTTCCCGCTCCACCTTAACGCCTTCTCCTGCCAGGGGTCAGGGGTAAAGCTTAATGCTTCCTTAGCAAACAGCACCGGGTCCAGCGCTTGTGATAAGTCACTGGCCAACAACATCGCCTTCCACCTCCCGTAAAGCCTGGGCAACGGCTTGTCGGGCCTCCGGGTATCTGTCCAGGACCTCAAGAATTACCGTCCGCAAGGATAGCCACTGGGGGTTAATCAGAATATTAACGGTAGCCTGTTCCTGTAGTTCTCCCTGCAGCCGGGCAAGCAGTTCAAGGCATCCTTTGGCCTCCCTTACTCCCTGCAGGGCCGTCCGCAGGTCGCCGGCCTGCTCTGCTTTGTCAAGGATAGAAAGGGCCTTGTCCCGCAGTTCGGTTACCTGGTCAAGCAGGCTGTCAGCTTTGGCTATTTCCCTGGCTTCCCGGGCCTTTGTCAATTCCGCCGGCAAATGACTTTCTTTGTGTCTGTGCAGGGCCGTCTTGGAAACGGAATACCGTCCCGCTAAGTCCCGTAACGAAACGCCTTCAAGCAGCAACCGGTTTATTTCTTCAACTTTTTCATGTTCGCAAACAGTGCATCTCCTGGGCATGCCTTGCACCTCACTTAAAACTGCCGGGAGGCCAAAATGACTTTTCGCCAGGCCGGGCCAGTCTGGCAAACCTCCCGGCAGACCTTATTTCAACCAAAACATTTTTCTAGCAGGCTGTATAGGTCTTCTTCCTCTATTCCCTTAACTCTACGGTAATAGTGCCAACACTTTTTCTGGCAAAAGTCCTCCGCTGCTTTTTCCATCTTTTTTCTGTCGTTGCGCCATCTGTCCCACTCCTGATATTGTAAGACATGGTAAGCCTCATGTAGCGCTGTCCTTACCAATTCAATTCCCGGCAGGTCTTCTCTTATTCTTACTCTCTTAAGCCGTGCCGTGGCATCACCAGAGAAAGGAATGCCCTGGG
>JAKOVL010000120.1 GCA_029782095.1 Bacillota bacterium
GAAATGAACGCCGCGCAAAAAGTTCTGGAGCGGTGGACAGTGCTGCCGGCAATCGAGGCCGCCGTAAAAAAAGCCGAAGTGGCGGCAGTCCGCTGCAAAGCCCTCAAGACCCTGGGCGTAAAGCTGACAGATATTCAATACGGTATCGAAGAAGCCCAGGAGACGATTTACAAGCTGCGCGGGCTGGAAGCAGCGGAAAAAGTTACACAACAGACCGCGCAAAAATTTGACCGGGCCAAGCAGTTGCACCAACTTGACGTTAAGCTGGGGCAGGTTGACGCAAGCCTGAACCTTTGCCGCGCTGAGCTTAAAAAACCGCGCGTGGTCCACCTGGAGCAGCTTGTGGCCATAACGGAAAAAATCGAAACGCAAACAAGCCGGCTTGAAATCATTGAACACGACTCCAAGGTGCTCCGGATCCTCGATTCAAACCGTGAAAAGGCAATCGGCATTATTCAAGATTACGAAAAGCGGATCCCGGAGCTGCAGCGAGAGTATAAAGCGGTGCTTATTCAGGCCGGCATCTGCCCGACATGCGGGCAGCGGATTCAAGAAACCTGCTTAAAGGAGGTTATTTAGATGGCCACCGTTACAGAACGCCTGGAATCTTTAAGGCAGCAGATTGAGAAAGGGAAAACCGAAAGGGCCCGGGCTGAAGCCAATTTGGAAAGCCTTGAAAAGCAGCGGGCGGAGATTGAGGCTGAGCTTAAGGAGTTGGGCGTTAAGCCGGAAAACCTGGACGCGGAGATTGAGAAGCTGCGTGGGGAGATTGAGGCCGGGCTGGCCGAAGCGGAGGGGTTGCTGAAAAATGGTGAAAATATGCCCACTTTATAAGAAAGCGTATATCGAAGGAATGACATCGCGTTTTGGAGACAATTCCGTCGTTAACGAATACGTCCAGCATGAAACAAAAAGCCCAGAAATAATAGCTTGTGATGGCAACAAATGCGCAGCCCATAGAAGCTATTTCCACAAAGGCGAAAGGGCAATAGTAGAATATTGCGGGCTGGCGGGAATAGAAAGAATTTAAGTTTCGGCGGGGAGTAGCTACTCCATAGCCGGACCAAGTAGGCAGAGCGTTGCTGAAGATGAGGTCCTTGCGGACAGCACCGTCCGGCCTCCCACCGAGTTAAAGAAAGGTGGTTTAAGGAATCATGACTTTAAGCATACAAGCTCTTGAATCCGAACTCGCCGCACTTCGCACCCGCCATAACCAGGCCCAGGGGCAACGTGACCTGCTCATTTCTCAACGCCGTGAAAAGGAAAACGAACTCTCCGCGGCCCGCGCCGATATCGAGCTCTGGCGGCAAGTCCAAGTCCTGCTCTCCAAGGCATCGGAATTCGCTCGCCAGCAATTAAAGCAGCGCATAGAGCAGACTGTGACCGCCGCCCTGGCCGCAATTTTCGCCGATAGCACCATGCGCTTTGAAATCGAGATGAAGGATATCGGCGGCAAACCGGCAGCGGACTGGCGGGTGGTGAGTTGCTATGAGATCCCGGCAAAGGCTGGCAATGAGGACGTTAAGATAAGCGCTTATACCGTGGTGGCGTCGCCCGAAGACGCCAAGGGCGGCGGCGTGACGGACGTGGTATCCCTGGCGCTAAGACTGGCGCTTTTGGAGCTTAGCAGGCCAAGACCCGGCGGGCCGGTGTTGTTAGATGAGGTTGGCAAGCACGTTTCGGCAGAATACGTGGCTAATGTGGCTGAGTTTCTGAGACAGTATGCTGCGCAAACGGGGCGTCAGGTTATCCTTGTTACGCACCAGCAGGGGCTA
>JAKOVL010000122.1 GCA_029782095.1 Bacillota bacterium
GCAAGCCGGAAAAGGCCCCTGTTCTGCGGATAGCTATATCTATCATATCTGAATCAAAGCCGGCAAGTTTGATTATGATGGGGGGAGGGGGGTAGACCGGCAAACCTGGGCCTGCCCCGGAGGAGAGGGGACTTTGCTTGGATTATCTGAGACATTCCAAATTGAAGAATTTTTCTTGACAGGGTCATCGCTAAAGTGATACTTTTAAAATTACAATTGCATAGCATTCAGGCGCGCATTGCGCTTAATAGGGAAGCCGGTGAAAATCCGGCGCGGTCCCGCCACTGTTAGTTGGAGCGTCCCCACGGATGCCACTGGTTCTCCAGAACCGGGAAGGCTGGGGAAGCGATGAAAACAAGCCAGGAGACCTGCCTGAGTGCACGTTGATTCCCTTCGGGTGAAAGGGTAAGGCGAAGTATTCATGCCACGATACTTGCTTACCGTGGCTTTTTGTTTAGACAGCTCCCGCTTTCACTGTGGAAGGCAGGAGCTTTGTTTTACCAACAAACTACATGGGGAGCGTGGAACAGTTGAAAAAAGTTGTGTTGCTGCTCGTGCCGTTAACGCGGAAGAGCTGGCGCAGGCCATTGCTTGTTACAAACACTGACAGATGCAGTTGTTATTGCGCGGAGGAGCAAAGAATGCGATAATTTTGACTTTGGCTTGCAGCGATAGAAGAAATGCTCGCCTCCGCCTGCGGCGGAACAGCAGGCGGATGAAAAGATCATTGAAAAGGTTATTTTTATAAGCAGTGAGGTCCTCGTGCTGCTTGCGCGGAGAGCCTGTCGAAGACCCGAAACGGAGCGCAAACAGCACGAGGCTTAAAGTCCCGGGTATATTTTTAGGGCAGGTTTCTATTTTCTGGAATTTTGCGCCAAATATAAAGAGTTTGCCCTGGAAAGGAGGCATAAACTGTGCCGAGCCCTAGACCGGCCGGTGGAACGCCGGCCGCGGAAAAAGTATTTGTTTCCTGGAGCGGGGGAAAGGATGCTTATTTAGCCCTGCTGAAAGCGCGGGAGATGGGGCTGGAGCCCTGCTGCCTGCTCAATTTTATCGACGCCAGCGGCTACTCCCGCTCTCACGGGCTGCCTGAGGCCCTGCTGCGCCGCCAGGCGGCAGCCCTCGGCTTGGCCCTGGAGACGGAAGCGGTAACCTGGGAAACGTATGAAGCAGGTTTTATCAACGCCGTAGCCCGTCTCAAAAAAGAAGGCATTACCGGCGGCGTCTTCGGTGATATCTGTCTTGACGGGCACCGGGAATGGGTTGAGAAAATTTGCACCCGCTGCGGCATCACCCCGTACCTGCCTTTATGGGGCATGGGAGAGCGGCAGGTGCCGGAAGAGCTGCTGCGCCGGGGCGCCCGCATCGTCGTGGTGGCGGTGCGCACTGACCTGGTGGCAGAAAGCATGCTGGGGCGGGAGCTGGATCAACCCTTTCTCGATTACTGCGAGGCAAGAAACCTGTCCCCCTGCGGCGAGGGGGGGGAGTATCACACCCTGGTAGTGAACGGGCCCCTCTTCCGGGAGCCCCTATCCTATCACCGCGTGGGCGTGGAGCATCACCGGAACTTCGCCTGCCTGAAACTGGCCGCAGGATGACGGCAGGGCAACCTGCCGGCGGCCATCGCCTGAGCTGCAGTTGTGGTGAGGAGCTTCCGCGGCGGGCAGATTGTTTCAGCATTGAGCCACCGCGACCAGCGCTTTCCGGTTTTGGAGTTTGCCAACAGTCCAAGGAGGATTAATAGGATGAAAAAAGGATATATCCAGGTTTATACCGGGGATGGCAAGGGGAAAACCACCGCCGCCCTGGGGTTGGGCCTGCGGGCTGTGGGCCGCGGATTAACCGTATGGATGTTTCAGTTTTTAAAAGGCACCCCCAGCGGGGAGTTGGAAAGTACACTCCTTTTGGGCGGACGGTTCAGGGTGTTTCGCCTGGCGGAAACGACTAAATTTTTCAATGCCCTCAGCGATGCGGAAAAAGAAAGCTTGAAAGTGCGCCTGCAGGCAGAGCTGGAACAGGTCAAAGGGGCCATGAAAACCCAAAGCTGCGACGTGATGATCCTGGACGAAATCTGCGCGGCCATCCACGCGGGCCTTTTGTCCGTGGGGGAAGTGTGCGCGTTAATTGACGGCAAGCCGCCCGGCATGGAGCTGGTGCTGACCGGTCGGAGCGCCCCCGCTGAACTGCTGGAAAGGGCCGACCTGGTAACGGAGATGCGCTGCATCAAGCATTACATGGATGCCGGGGTACCGGCACGGGCCGGCATTGAGCACTAAGGGGGCGCTTTGCATGAAGTAGGATCATCAGCGGGGCGAATTTATCCTGGTTACCGGGGGTGCGCGCAGCGGCAAAAGCACTTATGCCGAAAAACTGGCTACGGCCAGCGGCAAGAAAGTGATCTATCTGGCCACGGCCACCGGGGCTGACCGGGAGATGCGGCAGCGTATCGCCGCCCCCGCGCCGCTGCTATGAGTAAAATGTTAGCGGGGGGAGAGGATCGAAAAAACCTGCTTTAAGCAGGAAAAGAGAGACCTCGTTCCAGAAGGTATAGGTTTGAGAAACAACACCCAGGAAAGAGGCCTCTCAAGAATGAACGATAAGATTAAATTAAACTTTGCTGAGCTAGAGCAGCTACTGTGGAATACTGTGTTAGAGACATTTCAACAGGCGATGGTAGAAATCCTTTCTATGCTGGACAAGTATTTAATGGC
>JAKOVL010000134.1 GCA_029782095.1 Bacillota bacterium
CATAATATAGCTCATAAAAATGTAAACCCGGCAAACATATTTATCGATCCCCTAACGCATGAAGTATTCTATACCGGTTTTTGCGCCGCCGCGCCGGTTTGCGGTGAAGGCGCCGCGCCGAATCCGCCGCCGGCTGATAACGACCCGGCCTACATGTCGCCGGAGCAGACGGGGCTGCTGGATCGGGAAGCCGATTATCGCACGGATTTCTATTCACTGGGGGTAATCTTCTTCTAACTCCTTACCGGAAGGCTCCCCTTTCCGGAAACCGATTTTTCTCGCCTTATTCATGCCCATCTGGCCAAAAAGCCGCCTTCGCTGCAGAGGCTCAGGCCTTCAGTGCCGCCTCCGCTGGCGGACGTGGTTCAGAAGCTCCTGGCCAAAAATGCTGCGGAACGCTACCAGAGCGCGAGGGCTTTGATGGCGGACCTCAACCGCTGCCGGCGGGAATGGCGCCGGGCAGGGCAGATCCGCCGCTTCCCTCTTGGCCGGCACGATATACCTGCGATTATGCAGCTGCCTTTAAAATTATACGGGCGGGAAAAAGAGCTGGAGCTGCTGCAAAGGAGCTACCAGGCAGTTAAAAGAGAGGGCACCGGCTTTGTCTTTGTCTCCGGTTTTGCGGGAAGCGGCAAGACAACCCTGGTAAATCAATTTTTAAGCTCCCTGGCCGGGCGGGGGGGAGGCTACTGCATCGCCGGCAAATGCGACCAGTTTCAACGCGACCGGCCCTATGTTTCATTTGTGCAAGCCCTCCGCGGGCTGCTCCACCAGGTGTTGAGCGCAGATAAAGAAACCCTGAATCGCCTGCGCGAACAGCTTCTCCGGAACCTTGGGGCCGGCGGCGCGGTTCTTTTCCGGATCTTGCCGGAGATAGAGCTGTTGACCGGGCCGCTGCCCGCCGTAGAAAGCCTTCCCCCCGAGGAGGAGAGAAATCGCTTCCTGCTGGCCGTGAGAAATTTTTTGCGCACTTTTACCGCAAAAGAATCTCCCCTGGTTATATTTCTTGATGACCTGCAGTGGGCTGACAACGCTTCGCTGGAGTTAATCCGCTTTCTGGCGCTGAGTCCGAAGGATTGTTTGCTTCTCTTTATTGGAGCTTATCGTGACAGCGAAGTGGGGAGCGGGCATCCCCTGGCGGCGGTTGTGGACATGTTGAGGCCATCGGGAGTTCTGTGGCGCGAGATTCGCCTCCCGGAGCTGGATTGGGAGCAGACTGCAATGCTGGTTAATGATATGCTGCGCGGCGGCATGAGGCGGATTAAACCGCTGGCACAAGCACTGCATCAGAAAACCGGAGGCAATCCCTTCTTTTTGCATCAGCTGCTGCAATCGCTTGGTCATAACCGGGCGCTCTTCTTTAACCTCAATCGCTGGCGCTGGGAATGGGACCTGGAAAGCGTGCACAAGCTGCCCTATCATGAAGAAGTCCTGGATTTCCTGGAAGATAAATTAAAGCGGCTGGATCCGGAAACCCTGGACGTATTAAAAGAGGCGGCATGCTGCGGCCACTCCTTTTCCACGGATTACCTGGCCGCCGTGGGGAAGCGTCCGCTAGAAAGAGTGCAGGAATGTTTGCGGCGGGCGCGAAGTGAAAACCTGGTTCTTCAAGACGAGGAGGGGTGTTGCAGGTTCGCCCATGATCGCATCCGCCAGGCTGTTTACAGGATTATCCCGACTGGAGATAAGAAAATACTGCACCTGAGGCTGGGCCGCATGCTGGTGGAGAGAAGCCCCGGAAGAGGGCTGAAAAATAAGATCATGGAGATAGTTTACCATCTTAACCTGGGGGCGGAGCTGATTGCCTCCAGGAAAGAGCGGCTGCGCCTGGCAGAATATAACCTCCTGGCCGGGCGCGTGGCAAAGTCTTCGGCCGCATACGAATCGGCGCGCCGCTATCTGCTGGCGGGCCTGGCGCTGCTCTCGGAATACTCTCCCGGCGAGCACCGTGCGCTCCGGCAGGTCTTTTTCAAGGAGATTGCTCCCTGCGAGTATATGTGCGGCAATTATACCGGGGCTCAGGAAATCCTGGATACCGCTCTTTTGCGAGCCCGGACCCCCCTGGAAAAAGCGGACCTTTACATGCTAAAAAATATATGCCATACGGGGCTGGGTCAATACGAGGCCGCGGTAAAAGAGGGACTGGCCGGGCTTAGAGAATTGGGCATTAACATACCTTTAAAACCCCATTTTCTCTCTTTTTTAGGTAACTATTTCCGAATCGGCTGCCTGGTTCACAAGAGAGCCTTTAGAAACAGTTTTATCTCTCCCGAACAGGCTGATCCGCGGCCCCTTAAAGAAATGGAACTGCTCATTTCTCTTTTTGCTCCTTCATACCATCTTCCAACGCTGCTTTTTCCCTCTCTGATTCTAAAACTGGTAGAGCTCTCTTTGAAATACCCCAATTTAAAATATGCCCCCATAGCTGTAGGCAGCTATGCCCAGGTAGCCGCCTTCATGTTCGGGACAGGTAATACTGTTTACCGGTGGGGGAAAGATACCCTTGATCTATTGAAAACAAGCAGCTATCCTTCGGTCAGGGGCCGCTATATCTATGCTTTTACCTTTTTTATCAATCACTGGGTGGCCCACAAAAAAACGAGCCTCGGCTTCCTGGAACAGGTTTTTGATGATGCCCTTGCTTCCGGGGATAGTTTTTACGCCGGACATGCTCTCAGCGGATTAGTGGAGTTCAAATATTACTGCGGTTTTCCCCTAAGGGAAATTGTCGAGGATTGCCGCCGCCACCTGGACTGGCTGCGCACTTACAAGATGGCAGAGGCCACTAATTTTCTGTCTGCATTCAAGCACCTGGCGGAAAGCCTGCTGGAAGAGGGTGATGGCCGCGACTTTGGGGCTGCGGTCAGCCGGGAGGCCGGCACCGTTCCCTTCGGCACCAGCCGCAGCTATTATATACTGGCGATCCAGTGGTTCTACCTCATGGGCCGCTACCGGGAAGGGCTGCACCTGGCCGGAGTAATTGCCCGCAATATTGAAAGCATTGCCAGGGAGCCTGCTTACCCTGAATATTGCTTCTATTATGCTCTCTGCATCAGCGCCTCCTGGCCCGGGATGACTGTCCGGGAGCGGCGGTGCTACCGGAAGCTTTTTAAAAAATACCGCTCCTGCTTCCGGAAGTGGGCCCGCCTCGGGCCGGAAAACTTCGAACACAGGCGGCTGCTGCTGGAAGCAGAGGCCGCCCGGCTGCGCGGGCGGACGGTGAGAACAATGCAGTTTTACGAAGAGGCCATCCGCGCCGCCGGGGAAAACGGCTACCCCCAAGAACAGGCCCTGGCCAATCTGCTGGCGGCGGAATACTACCAGGGCCGCAATATGGACGGCATTGCCGCCTTCTTCCTGGAAAAAGCCTGCCGGGGTTTTGCCGGCTGGGGAGCCCGGGCCGTGGTCCGCCGGGTTCAGAAACAGTATACCGGTCACGAAGCGGCTGTTTCCCGGAATAATCTTGAACAGGCGCCTGAATCATGGGCGATAAAGGAAAATGAAGCCGGAAGAAAATCCCCACCGCCGCGCAGTGCGGTTGATTTTACCGCGGCAGAGCGCGATTATGCCGGTTCCTTGGACCTGGCTTCGCTAATTAAAGCGTCCCGCACCCTGGTTGAAGAGGGCGGCTGGCATGAACTGGCCAGGCGGTTAATGCGGATTCTCTGTGAAAACGCCGGGGCGCAGTGCGGCGCGCTGATCAGGCTGCACGGCGGCGAGCCCTAC
>JAKOVL010000140.1 GCA_029782095.1 Bacillota bacterium
CAAGACCCTGTAGCGGGCCGTGTTGTACCCCAGAAGGGAGGCGGCCAGGTAATCGTCGCGGCAGGCCTTGAAGGCCCTGCCGTAACGGCTGTTTATCAGGTTTACCATGACGATGGCCATCACCAAAAAGAAGGCCACCGCCACAGGCAGGGTGGTGAAGCCCTCAATGCCGGGGTAACCTCTGGCACCGCGAGTCACCGATTGCCAGTTTTCCAGGATAAGCCTGATGGACTCAACTAGGCCAATGGAGGCTATGGCGTAGTAGTCGCCCATCAGCTTCAAGGTCGGTATGCCTATGAGGTAGGCCACGACCATGGCAAGCAGACCCCCTGCAAGTATCGCCAAAAACCAGTGGACGCCGTGCTCGACGGTCAGTATGGCTGCCGTGTAGGCACCGAGGGCCATGTAAGCGGCATGTCCCAGGCTAAATATGCCCGTAAAGCCCGTGAGCAGCGATACGCCCATGACCGCTATGGAGTTTATACACAGAAGGATGATTATTCCGCCAATGTAGCCCATACATCCATCCTCCTCAGACCTTTTCCGTGGGCTTTTTGCCGAAAAGTCCGGTAGGCTTTACCAGAAGCGTTATCACCAAAAGGGAAAAGACGACCAGGTCTCGAAGCTGGCTTGATATGAACCCTGCCGTCAGCATCTCGGCAAGCCCGAGAATCAGGCTTCCGACGACCGCCCCGGGAAGGGACCCAAGGCCCCCCACTACGGCGGCCACGAAGGCCTTTATGGTGATGCCGCCGAGCTGCGGATAGAGGGTGTAGCGTACGGACAAAAATATGCCGCCCACAGCCGCTAGCATTCCCGCCACGAAAAACACGATGGATATGAGCAGGTTCACGTTTATTCCCATGAGGCCTGCCGTTTTAAGGTCAAAGGCCGCTGCCCTTATGGCAAGCCCCCATTTGCTCTTTACTATGAAAAGCTGAAGCCCCGTCAAGAATACGAAGGCCACGACCAAGGAAAGCAGATCGAAGGCGCTGGTGGTGGTTAGCCCAAAGAGGTGCACGGGGTTGGTGGGTATGACAGGCGGAAGGGCTCTGAAGCGCCCGCCTGCGACTATGACGAATATGTTTTCAATCACTATGCTCATGCCAAGCGACGCTATGAGAAGATAGAGGGTAATATTGGTGCGCTCCCGTATGGGCTTGTAGGCTATCCGTTCTGTCAGGACGGCCGCTATGCCTGCTCCGAGCAGGGAAAGGCCGCCTGCCACCCAGATGTTGTTTCCCAGAACCGTCAAGGTGTAATAGCATATGTAGCCGCCGATGATCAAAAAACCGCCGTGGGCAAAGTTGGAAAAAAGGAGTATGGAGTATACCAGAGAGTACCCCACGGCTATCAGTGCATATACGGAACCCAGAGATATTCCGTTAATGAGCTGTTGGGCCAGCGTTCCCAAAGGCCTTCACCTCGTCTCAGTCTTTTTAAAAAGAGGGGCGAGGAGCATTTGACCCCGCCCCGGTAAGGCAGT
>JAKOVL010000145.1 GCA_029782095.1 Bacillota bacterium
GCAGGCTCACCGACATAAACTGGGGTGTATAGATCTCTTTTATCAGCTTATAGAGGGTCATATTGCTCCTCACCAGGCGTGCGCCCCGCAAAAAGTTGTTAATTTTTAGATAGGCAGTAAGGAGGATGGACAGGGCCAGCAAGATCCAGAGCAGCGCCTTATAGGGTGCAGGAACAGCGGCAAAGGCGCCGTAGTGTTCAATGAGAAGGTGGAAGGCTGCGGTAAAAAGGGCGATCAATATGCCGCCGATAAGCAATACGCCTCGCAAAAGGCCGCTGGCATCAAAAAAGCGAAAGATGCTGCTGCTCTTGAGAAAAGCTTCCTTAATTGCGGTCAAATCGGAGAGCACTGCACGCAGGTCGGGGGATTCCTTCTCCATGGCGCTCACCTCATGAATATTGTTTATGGCATAAACTTATTTATATTGTAATGTATGTTCCCAGCCCTGTCAAACCTCGCTTGATTTTATCCGACCTTTCCCTGGTGGCCGAGAGGCGGCCGTGAGCCAAGGGACGATGCAAATCAAGGGGACGGTGTCTTTGACTCATAATCCGATATCCAGTAGCGGCAGATAGAGCGGTCCACCGGGACAAGAAAGGTGATGCATGTCCGGTGAGTGAACAGATCAATCCTGGATCTTTGTTTCGGCAGGTGTGAATGTACTTTAGGCTCCCCCCCTTTACAGGGCTTGCTCTAGCTTCCCGACCAGGCGGTCGAACAGGGCCACGGTTTCTTCCAGGGGGGCGGGGCTCTCCATGTCCACCCCGGCCTCTTTAAGAATATCCAGAGTGTAGCCGGCACTGCCCTTCTTGAGAAATTCAAGGTAGCGCCGCCGCGCCCCGGCAGACCCCGCCAGCAGGGCTTTGCCCAGGTACGTGCCCGCGGCAAAGCCGGTGACATACTTGTAGACATAAAAGTTGTAGTAAAAGTGCGGGATGCGGGCCCATTCAATGCCCAGCAGGTCGTCGGCGGCAAAATCAGGGCCGTAATAACGCCTGTTTAATTCCAGCCAGCAGGCGCTAAGCTTGTCGGCGGTGAGGGCTTCACCCTTTTCCGCCAGGTTGTGCATAGACAGCTCAAACTCGGCAAAAAGGGTCTGGCGGTAAAAGGTGGCCCTGATCCCTTCGAGGTAGCGGTTGATGATGGCCGCTTTCTGCTCAGGGGGAGATGTTTTGAGAAGATGCTCCACCAGCAGGGTCTCGTTGGTGGTGGAGGCCACCTCGGCGGAAAAGATGGTGTAATTGGCGTAGACAAAAGGCTGCGTGCCCCGGGAATAGTGGCTGTGCATGGAGTGGCCCAGTTCGTGGGCCAGGGTAAAAACATCATCGAGGGTCCCGGTAAAATTCAATAGAATGTAGGGCGGGCTGGTATAGGTGCCGTAGGAATAGCCGCCGGGTGTCTTGCCCTTGTTTTCAAAAACATCGATCCAGCCTCCGCTTAAGGCTTCCTTTACCGTAGAGCAATACTCCTCCCCCAGCGGCTGCAGCGCTTCCAGCACAAGCGCTGCCGCTTCCTCGTAGGTATATCTCCGATCCGGAGTCCCCGTCAGGGAGGGATAAAGATCATAAAAATGAACTTTCTCCAGCTGCAGCGCTCTCTTTTTTAAGGCAACATAGCGGTGCAGCGGGGTCAGGTTCCGGTTGACCGTATCGATCACATTATGGTAGACACTGGTGGGGATATTGTCCCGGTCCAGGGAATAGGCCAGGACGGAGGGGTAGCGGCGCACCCGGGACAAAAAGAGGTTTTTTTTCACCTCGGTGCCGAGAGCTGCGGCAAAGGTATTGCGGAAGTTATTATAGGTAGAGAACATGCCGTTAAAGGCATCGCGGCGCACCCGCCGGTTCTGCGACTGTAGAAAACTGAGGTAGCGGCCATGGGTCAGCGCCACCTCCTGGCCGTTTGCATCGCGGATGGTGGGAAAAGTGAGGTCAGCGTTGCTGAGCATGTTGAAAAAGTTTGCCGGCCCCTGCAGCACCTCGCCGGCCAGGGACAGCAGTTCTTCCTCTTTGCTGGAAAGAACATGGTCTTTTAAACGGGTTAGATCGCGGAGGTGATGCCGGTAAAGGGCCAGTTCACTGCTCTGCATAAACGAATCCATCACCTCTGCCTCAACGGCCAGGATCTCCGGAACAATAAATGATAGGGCCGCTGCGGCTTCCGCCGCCAGGCCCCGGGCCCTGTCCGCCAGCTCTTGGTATTTCTCCCTGGTGTTGTCCTCATCCCGGCGCATTTTAGCATAGGCATAAAGCTTCTCCACCAGCATTTCAATTTCGTCCCTTAACTGCAAAACCCTCAATAGGGCTGCCGGTGAGTGGCCCAAGGTGCCCTTAAGCTCCGCTGCCTGGGGCAGCAGGGCGCGTACTTTTTTAAAATCCTCCTCCCAGAGGGCATCGTGCTCATACATCAGCTCCAGCTTCCACTTGTATTGCGCGGGAATGCTTTCGCGCAGGGGCAGGCTCCCCCGGTCATTTGCCCGCTCGCTCATGGTCATGCTCCTTTCTCCCGGCCGCAGAAAGCGCGGCCTGCTGCCAGTAGTGATGTGCTTTCGGCGTCGTTTCCATTACAGTTACAGTGGGCCGGGGATGCTCCGGGCCAGGGAAAATTGAATCTGTTCACCCTCCATTTTTCTTTCCACCAGGCCCTCCTCTTCCAGGTACTTGAGATGGGCTATGGCTTCGCCCGTGGCAAACCATTTTTGCATAATCGGAAAATCGCTCCAGTCATCGGCGACGATATCCCACTGCATGAGGGAGGCGATCTGGTAAGCGCTGCCGGGGCCGGCGCTTTCTAAAATCTGCAGTACTTCCTCGAGCCTCTGCCGGTGATGGTTTTTCAGTTCATCAATTCTTTGCCGGCAATCGGTGATGATCCGGCGATGCCCGGGCAGAACCAGGTCGATATCCATGCCGTAAATTTTGTCCAGGCTTTCCAAATAATCGCGCAGCGGGTTGCCCAGGTCGTCCCAGGAGGAGATGTTCGGAGTAATATCCCCAAGGATATGATCGCCTGAAATTAAAAATTTATGCTGCGGTTCAAAGAGGCACATATGCCCCCGGGTGTGGCCGGGAGTCTGCACGCATTTAAAGTTGTATGCCCCGGCGGAGATGGTATCTCCATCCTGGATCAGTGTCAGGTCCACCGGGCCTTTGGGACTGTAGCGATTGCCCGGGTGCTTCTCCAGGGCGCTGCTCAGCTCGGCTGTCGAAAAGCCGTGCTTAATGGCCTCCAGGTATAGTTCCTGCCAGAGGTGCTTATTTTGAATCACCTCGGCATCGGGACGGTTGAAATAAACGCGCGATGCGGCGGAGGCCAGTTCACCGACCAGCCCCGAATGGTCGGCATGGAGGTGGGTGATAAAAAAATCGGTCCGCTCCAGTTCGATGGACAGTTCATCCAGGGCCGACGTCAGGGCGGCCATGCACTCTTTACGGTTCATCCCGGTATCCACAACCAGGTTCCTCTCACCCCTGATGACATATGAATTGGTAGCCTTGAGGGGGTTGCGGGGCAGAGGAACTTCGATGCGAAACAGTTGTGGCAGCACTTCTTCCATAACCGGCCTGCTCAAGTAAGATCACGTCCTTTGGCTTATTGGGCAAGTATGCCTCGGGATATAATTCTTGATCATCTTGATAAATCCTACCGCAAGCTGAGATGATTGCCGTTTCCCTCCTTTAGCTTATCCCGGCGGCCATATGATTTGGCACGGGACATTTTTTCTGCCACGGCATTTACATAATGGCAACTGTTTCCTGAAAAGGGTTTCAAGGGTGCACGGCGTATCAATAATAAAAGAATGATATGCAGGGTCAAACCACCAGCAGGGGCGAGGGCGGATAAAAGGCCAGGACTGGGTCTTCGTCCCCGTAAAAGAACTCCTTTCGGTGGCTGCCTCTCCACGGCGCTGCCGTCGCCAGTTTCATCATTTTCCGGCACAGTGTAAGTACAGGATAAAGCCGTAAAAGAGGAGCATACCCGACAGTATGCACCTGTTTGCCACCCATCTTGACATGGCCATCGCCCCTTTGTCCCGGGCGGTGGGCCCCCTGCCCACTGGAGCCACGGTGCGGCTGGATACCGGGATACCTCTCTCCGCTTCCCCGCCGTACCGGGCCGGCCGCCATACCGATTTCCTCCTGGACATCGGGTTTCAGGTTCAACCGGGAACCTGGCCAATCAGGGCGGTGGGGGATAAATTTTTTTGAATAAGGATTCAACTTCATATTTGTAAGATAATCAAATCAAGTGCGTCTTATGGGTAGGAGGTGAAAGGGTGGCGGAGTTCGAGGATACATATAACCTTTATTTTAAAGATGTTTTTTTATATATCTACAGCTTATCCGGTGATCAACATATTGCAGAAGATATCACCTCCGAAACATTTTTAAAGGCCATTCAATCGATCGACAGTTTCAAAGGAAATTGTGACATACGGGTATGGTTATGCCAGATTGCAAAAAACAGCTA
Source organism: Bacillota bacterium (assembly GCA_029782095.1). GTDB lineage: Bacteria > Bacillota > Dethiobacteria > DTU022 > DTU022 > JAKPEE01. The sequence goes on from JAKOVL010000145.1 coordinate 4,471, forward strand.
CTTTTCTTATCTGCGCAAGATCAGGAAGCTTGTAGATATGGAGGCGCTTCCGGAAAAAGCAGCTGACCATGATGTGGAGCAAATCATAACCTCAGCGGAAACATCCATGCAAATTCACGAAGTTCTCCATAATCTTGGCGAACCTTACAAAGAGGTGTTTACACTGCGCGTTTTTGCAGAGTTGAGTTTTAAGCAGATCGCCCATCTTTTTGGGAAAAGTGAGAACTGGGCTTGCGTCACCTTTCACCGGGCCAGGATTAAGATTAAAGAACGAATGGAGGATTACAGATGAAAGCATCCTGTAATGTAATTAGAGACATTTTACCGTTATACGTGGAGAATATGGCGAGTACCGATACACGCAAGATGGTGAAAAAACACGTTGATTCGTGTGAGAACTGCAGGAAACAGCTTGAGGAAATGAGTATCCCTCATAAACTGCCGGTAGATACCGATACGGCCCCTTTGAGAAAGCTGAAAGCTACTTTGCGGAAAAACAAAATCCATACAGTCATTTTCGCTGTAATGTTAACCCTGGCCGCCGCTATTGTGGCCATTGCATTCTTAAATGCTCCGAGATATCTATTCAACGAAAACACTGTCACCATAAAAGAGAACGCTGACGGAGCGGTGCTGGCTATATTCAGCGATGAGGTATCCGGATATCATATCCATCATTATCTTGCTGACAAAGGGCCCGGCTATGTATATCACATTACGACGTGGAATAGTATCTGGAGCAGGTATATACGTAAAAATCCCGCCAACAATACTGTTTTGAATCCCGATGGGCAAACAGTGGCCTCAGTATATTATTACATGCCTTACAGAAGTGGCGATAACTTGACCGCCGGAGCTGGTGATATCTTAATATACGGCCTGGACCAAAACCCGGATGGAGGTGTCCAAACCCTGCCAAGGGTCTTTTTAGCATACTATGTTTTCATGGCTGTGGCACTGGCTATATTGGGCTTAATAGCGATGTATCTATGGCGCCGCCATGAAAAAGCAAGAAACGTAATTTTAAAAATACTTTTCCTGCCGGTAGCCTACCTCCTGGGCCACCTGTGCATCAAAGGTTTTTACCTTCCATCGTATTCAGCCACTCGCGACTTTTATGCCATTCTGCTCGTCACGATTCCGTCGTACATTGCTTTACTCTCCGCCACCTATCTGATCAAAGACTTTAAACGCGCCTGATGATTAGCCATCAAGTTTTAGTAAATGTAAATTATGAGGCGCCAGTGGATTATTTGTCCATTGGCACTTCTACTGCAAACGACTAAATGAAACCCCCTTACACATGGCTTTAGTGTTTGGGACCAAAAAAAATATTCTGGGAGGACTAAAGATGAAGGATTTCCTTTTCCCTGAAGCAAGCAGGCGTCGGCCACATAATTGCCCATAACTTCTCTTAACGTTCATAACCGGCTATCAATCGACCGAGACTTTTAAAAAAGCAGACCGAGGCGCTAAAATAAACTCCGGTAGCGTCATGGATTTAACATAAAAACTAAATTTTCTAAAATAGAAAGGATATTCGGCAATAATAGCGAATATTTTTTAAGCACTAATTTATGGCGAGACACAAGTGAAAGAGAACACAGGCTGCAGAAGAAGCGCTTCGAAGGCCTGTGTTGACCGCGAAGGGGGTGGTCTATTAATACACCTGGCGAGCGGTACTTATAGCAGTTGATGCAGGAGAAGTGCCGGCCGCCGCCCTTGCTGCTGGAGCGGCCGGAAGTGGAGGATTCAATATTAACCTGGGGGAGGTCATAGAAAGGTGTTTAAAATGAAAAAAAACTGGTTGCTAGTGCTGGTAGCCGTACTGTTCGCTTTTGCCGTTTTCGGCTGCGGCGGGGAAGAGGAAGCCGGGGCCGGGGATGAGGGCGATACCATCGTCATCGGGCTCCAGGCGCCGCTCACAGGGGATTTTGCAGCTGAAGGCGAATGGGCCAGGCAATGTGTGGAAGTGGCCAAAGAGCTAATTAACCAAAAAGGCGGCGTTTTAGGAAAGCAAATTGAAATTGAAGTGGTAGACGACGCCTCGAACCCGAAAGACAGCGCCCTGGCTGCGCAAAGACTGATCTCGCAAGGGGTAAAGGCAGTCATTGCCTCCTACGGTTCCTCCGTCACCGCGCCTGCTGCCGACCTTTACGACGCGAACCAAGTTGTGTCGGTTGCCTATGGCGCAACCGCTGTCCGCCTGACGATGGAGGATGAGCGCCCCTATTTCTTCCGCACCTGCGGGCGTGACGACACCCAGTCTGAGTACTTCGCCGATTTTGCCATCAACACCCTTAAGGCGAAAACAATCGCCATCATGCACGATAACCAGGACTACGGCAAGGGCGTTGCTGAGGACGCCAAGAAGTTCATCCAGCCCTACGTCGATTCCGGGGAAGTTGAAATTGTCTACTACGATGCGATCACTCCGCAAGAAAGCGACTACTCCGCGGCTGTCAGTCAGATTAAGGAACTGAATCCCGACGTGTGGTTCTACACCGCCTACTATTCGGAAGCCGCCTTGCTGCTCAAGCAAGCCCGCGAAGCTGGCGTGGAAAGCATCTTCGTCGGCAACAACTCGGTTCCCACACCTGAATTTGAGAAGATCGCCGGTGTGGATGTAATTGCCGGGTCGATCCACTTGAACGAGCCTATGCCGCAGTTCCTGACCTTCCCTGAATCCAAGGAATTCCTGGAGGCTTACCAGGCGAAGTACGGCGAACTGCCGGGCTCCATTTGGGCTGTCTATGCCGCCGACGCACTCAATGCCCTCGCCGCAGCCATTGAGCAGGCAGGGTCTGTTGATCCCGATGCGGTAGCGGCAGCGATGCGCACCATGACTGATGCCAAGGGCATCACCGGTCCGCTGCTGTTCACCGAGCGCGGCGACAGAAAAGATATTCCTTACTACGCCTACATCTACAATGAGAACGGCGAATTGGAGCTCTACCAGCCGTAAGGGAAACCTTCAGCCCTAAGGCGGCCCGCCTTTAATGGAGGCTTGCCACCTGCAGGGATGCCCTCCCCTCACCCAGCACATCGAGGCAAAGGAGGGCACCCTGCGGGGTTGAACAAAAATAATATTCTCGGCCTGGCTTGGAGACCTGTGCGCCTTCCCGTTGAGCATAAAGGGATACCAGTGGCATAGGAGAGGAGGAGCATCCGCCATGCAAGTTTTCATCCAGCAGATTATCAACGGTTTGACGATTGGTTCTTTCTATGCTCTTGTTGCCATGGGGTACACGATGGTATACGGGGTAATGAAACTAATTAATTTTGCTCACGGGGACCTGTTTACCCTGGGTAGCTACATCGGATATACCATCCTCGTCCTCGGGGCCGGTTGGGTGACAAGCGCTTTCGGAGTATGGGGCGGGGTAATTATCGCTATTTTGGGGGCAATGGTAGGAATCGGCTTCGCCGGTTTGTTGTTGGAACGGGTTGCTTACAAGCCTGTTTACAAGGCCGGACGCCTGCCGCTGGTAGTATCTGCGCTTGGGGCGTCCATTTTCATTTCGAACGGGATCATGGCTGCCTGGGGTCCGCGGTTTCAAGCTTACCCGCAGGCGGGCACCCCGATCGGCCATGTGACGCTATTCGGCGACATCCGCATCACCGTGCTGAAGCTCGTAACCATTCTCGTTTCCCTTGCCTTGATGGCGTTGATCTATTACGTCATCGAAAAGACCTTGTTTGGCGCGGCGGTGCGGGCCACGGCGCTGGATCGGGACACCGCGATCCTGATGGGCATAGATTTCAGAAAGATCATTCGCTTTGTCTTCTTCGTCGGTCCGGCGCTGGGGGCGCTGGCAGGCGTATTTATCGGGTTGAATTACAGCCGTATTATTTTCAACATGGGTTGGGGCTACGGTTTGAAAGCTTTTACTGCCAGCATCCTGGGAGGCATTGGCAATATCCCGGGAGCGATGATTGGCGGTATTTTGCTGGGGCTTGCTGAAGCCCTGTTCGAAGGCTACGTATCAGGCGCATGGAAAAATGTGTTCGTCTTCCTTATCCTGATCATCATTCTAATTTTCAAGCCCACCGGTATTATTGGTGAGAAAGTAGCAGAGAAGGTATAAATATGAGCGAATTAACTCATAAGCTAATCGAACGGATTTGGAAAACGCAAAAAAGGACCGCATTACCCCAGAAGAATAAGAAGCGACCCCTCCATATCGCGATTTTAATCGCAGCCCTGGCTATTTATCCCTTTCTGCCGTTTATCAACAATTACTGGATAGACGTGGGATTTTTTGTGGGGATTTACGCCCTGCTCGGTTTGAGTTTGAACATTATCCTCGGCGAGGTAGGGCTGTTTAACCTCGGGCATGCCGCCTTCTATGCCATTGGAGCGTATACCACGGGCATCCTTTATACCCAATTCAACATCCCCATCTTGATCTTGCTGCCCATCAGCGCCCTCATTGCCGGAGGGTTCGCTTACCTGGTCACCTCTCCGATCATCCACCTCAGAGGAGATTATCTTTGTATCGTGACCATCGGCATCGGCGAGATCGTTCGCATTGCTGCCCTGAACAACCCCTTTGGCCTTACAAACGGGCCTAACGGAATCACAGGCATAGGTCAGCCGGACTTTGGGTTCTTCACCATACGCACTCCAACTCAATTTTATTTCTATATCTGGATCATCGTTGGCCTGGTCATCATCGGCTTGCACAACTTGCAGCGGTCGAGAGTAGGCAGGGCGTGGAATTACATCCGTGAAGACGAAATTGCCGCCGAAGCAAGCGGCATCGACGTGCGCCATTACAAATTGATCGCATTCCTGATCGGAACGGCGCTGGCAGGCGTGGCGGGAAACATCTACGGTTCAAAGATGATGATCATCTCGCCGGATAATTTTACCTTTATGGAGTCCTGCCTGATTTTTGTGATCGTCCTATTGGGCGGGCTTGGCTCGATCAATGGGAGTCTGCTCGGCGCAGCGGCCATTGTTATCTTCCCTGAAATCTTCCGCCAGTTCGCCAGCTACCGGCTCCTCTTCTTCGGCGCAGCCCTGGTCCTGATGATGGCCTTCCGACCGGGCGGCATCCTGCCGCGCAGAAGGGAACAGGGCGGCATGAAGGCGCTGGGCATCGCCGGGCTGCCTGACGATGAAGATAAATTCCTGGAGGAGATTCTGCAAAACGGTCCTCCCGTGCTCCGTAAAGAAGCCGCCGCGCCAGCGAACCCGGCCGCGGAAGGCGCAGAAAATGAGATTCTGCTGGAAACGAAGGGTGTTTCGGTGGTGTTCGGCGGACTGAAGGCGGTCAGCGATTTCAACCTGGTGGTAAAAAAGGGAAAGATTACTTCTCTAATCGGGCCAAACGGCGCCGGCAAGACCACTTTATTCAACGCCATTACCGGCATTTACAAGCCGGTAAACGGGAGAGTAATCTTTAAAGGTGAAGACATCACCGGGCTGAAGCCCCATACCATCATCTCGCGCGGCCTTGCACGGACATTCCAAAACATCCGCCTTTTCCCGCAGCTAACCTGCATCGAGAACATTATGTCGACTCCGCACTGCCATGCCCACTGCGGGGTCTGGGCTTCGATTTTCCGGGTGCCAAACCAATGCAAAGAGGAGCTGGAGATTCTAAAAAGCGCCGCTTACCGGCTGCACCAGATCGGGTTGTGGGAGTATCGCAACGAGCTGGCGAAGAACCTGCCTTACGGCAAGCAAAAGCAGTTGGAAATCGCTCGCGCCCTTGCCGCTGAGCCCGATCTGCTCATCCTCGACGAGCCCTCTTCGGGATTGAACGATAAAGAAACCGAGGAGCTCATAGAATTTTTGACCAAAATCAAGAATGAAGGATATACGATACTGCTCATCGAGCACGATATGAACGTCGTCATGGGCATTTCGGATATCGTCACGGTGATGGATATGGGCTGCAAGATCGCCGAAGACGTGCCGGAAAATATCTACAATAACCCCAAAGTCATCGAAGCATACCTGGGAAAGGAGGAGTAACCAATTACTACGCTGCTCTCTGTTGAAAACCTCACCGTGGCTTACGGTGCTGTTGAAGCTCTGAAGGGCGTCTCCCTGGAAATCCAGGAGGGAGACGTGGTGGCAGTGTTAGGCGCCAACGGCGCCGGTAAGACAACCCTCCTTAAGGCCATCTCGGGGCTGGTACCGATCAAGGCGGGCATGATCAGGCTCATGGGAGAAAACCTGGCCAAGCACCTCGCTTTTTCCCTGGCCGGCATGGGCGTAGTTCACATCCCCGAGGGGCGCAGGGTTTTCTCCACGCTGACGGTGGAAGAAAACATCAACCTGGGCACCTGGGGTGTTCGCAAGAGTGTTTCCAGATCTGAGCTTCAAAAAAATAAGGATTGGGTCTATTCGCTCTTTCCGCGGCTGAAGGAGAGAAGGAAACAGCTGGCAGGCACGCTCTCGGGCGGCGAACAGCAAATGCTGGCCATCGGCAGGGGGCTGGTGTCCAAGCCGAAAATCCTGCTGCTGGACGAACCATCGCTGGGGCTGGCGCCCATCTTGGTGCAGGAAATTTTCCAGGTGATCAAGCAGATTCACGCTGAGGAGAAAGTTACCATCCTGCTGGTGGAGCAAAACGCCCGCAAAGCCCTGGGCATCGCCGACTACGGCTATATTTTGGAAACCGGGAAGATTGCCTTGCATGACACCTCCGCGGCGCTGAAGGAGAGCGAGCACGTACAGGCGGCCTATCTGGGGGGCGGAAGGTTGGCAAAGAAGGGCAAGGAGCACTAATCAGGCTCCGGCGGTTGAAACTTTTAAGACGGTATTTCTGGCCCCTCACTCCTTAGAATAGCGAGGTTGTCAATATTCCCCCTCTTTGAAACTGTGCAAAGAGGGGTTTTCCCTTTTATCCCGAATGGTAGAGTGGCGATTAAACTATGGGCGGCCAGTGGAGACTTCCTGCGGCTCTTCGGTGCAGGGCTTAAACCCGGCGCCTGGAAACCCCGCTTCAGCTTTTTGTTTTCGCCAATCACTTTTGAAAAAGGAGCATTCAGCATGTCCACCATATTTATCACCAGGAAAATACCGGAGGAAGGCTTAAAAATGCTGGAGGGAAAATACAGGCTCAAGATTAACCCAGCTGATAGGCCTGTAACCCGCCAGGAGATGCTGGAAGGCGTGAAAGAAGCCGAAGCCCTCCTTTGCATGCTAACCGACAGGGTTGATCGTGATGTCATTGAAAGGGCCGCAAATTTAAAAGTTGTAGCCAATATGGCCGTGGGCGTAGACAATATCGATCTGAAGGCGTGCACCGAGCACGGTATTGTTGTCACCAATACTCCCGGGGTGCTCACCGAGGCCACCGCCGATTTAACCTGGGCGCTGCTGCTGGCTGTAACCAGGCACATAGTCGCCGGTGATCACTTTGTCCGGGCAGGAAAATTCAACGGGTGGGCACCGCTTCTTTTTGTCGGCGGGGATCTCTTCGGAAAGACCCTGGGGATCATCGGCATGGGGCGCATCGGCCAGGCCGTGGCCCGGCGCGGCCTGGGTTTTGGCATGAGAATAGTATATACCAAGCGTGAAAGATTGCCCCTTGAAGTTGAGAAGGAATTTAAAGCCACTTACCTGCCCCTGGATGAAGTTATCCGGGAGGCGGATTACTTAACTCTTCATCTGCCCTACTCTCCCGAGGTGCATCATCTGATTAACCGGAAAAGGCTTGAAATGATGAAGCCCACCGCCTATCTGATCAACACTGCCAGGGGAGCGCTCATCGATGAGCAGGCCCTGGTGGAACATTTAAAAGAGCATAAAATTGCCGGGGCAGCCCTGGATGTGTTTGAAAAGGAGCCAAAATTAACCCCCGGCTTGATTGAACTGGACAACCTGGTCCTGGCCCCTCACACGGGGAGCGCTACTATCAGTACGCGTCGAATCATGGCGGAGATGGCGGCAAAGAGCATCGCAGCGGTATTGAGCGGGGTTAAGCCGGAACACGTGGTCAACCCCGAAGTATTAGAATAAGATTCGGACTGCAGCTTTAGAATTTTTTCTGCAACCGTTCTGGATTAGTGCTGGTTAACATGGTTGCCGCGATCTTGTCAGCCATTAGCCGGCCTCTCAGATCTTTCACAGCAACCTGGCCAAATACAATCAAAAATCAGGCCGCGAAAAGCGATTCGCGGCCAACCACATTTTCTAGACTAATTCTTTCCAAAACCACAATCGGGATAATGACATTCTTTACAGTTCAGGCAAAGGCCGCCCACACCCAACCGGGTAATATCTTCCCGGGTTACTCTTTGACCGGCCAGTACGCGGGGCAATATTATATCCAGTATGGTGGCCTCATAATAGATAACACAGGCCGGCAGCCCCATGATGATGGTTCCTTCCAGCTCCGCCAGCATAAACATGGCCCCTGGCAACACGGGGGAACCGTAGGTGATTATCTTTGCCCCTGTACTCTTGATCGCTCCCGGAGTATTATCGTCCGGATCAACGGACATGCCTCCCGCCACCAGAATGAGGTTAAGCCCGTTGCGGTGCATCTCTAAAATAGCTGCGGCAATCTGTTGCGGATCATCCGGCCTGTAGATGAGCTCCTTGATCTCATAACCGAAATAAGCCAGTTTCTTCTGCAATATGGGACCGAAGGCATCATCAATGCGCTTGTAGTAAACCTCGCTGCCGGTAATGACCACCCCGATCTGAAAAGGTTTATATTTTTCTACTTTTAAAATCCAACCATATTTCCGGGCGATCTCCTGCACCTCCGCCAGCGCATCACCGTGAATCGTTAGCGGGATGACCCTGGTGGCGGCGACGGTTTTCCCCTTCTCTACCGGCTGGTGGTCATGCAACGTACTCAGGCACATATCCCAAATGGAATTGATGTGCTGCACACCCTCTTTGTGTACCCTGAATAAGCCCTTTTCAGTGGCCTGAAAACTAATTTTACCTTCATGGGGTTCTGTGTAAGCAATGCCCTCGCCAGCCACTGCTCTGGCGATTATGCCTGCCGCCTCATTTTCGTGCAGATGTCCCTCCGGAGGGTCCCAAACATAAATATGTTCTTTGCCCATTTTCAGCAGTTCAGGAATATCTTCCGGCCGGATTAAATGTCCTTTTTTAAAGGCCGGGCCTTTAAATTGTCCTGGTACAATCCTGGTCAGATCGTGGCTTAAGATCATACCCACACTTTCGGCAACGGGTACTTTTTTCATGATTTCGACCTCCGCATTGCAATTTGCGTCTCCTGTCTTTTTGTTCAAGTCGCTGCTGTTTAGCGCCTGCAGATCATTACTTTGGACGGTGCAATATGCAGCTTTAATACTGCAGAATATGGCCTGCTCTGGCCAAACTCCTTTGGCATTCTAACCCGAAGGCGGGAGTTCCCGCTGTTCCCGCCCGGTGTGCTGAGCACGACGATGGTGGAAGAAATATCCTCAATGACATGGTCGATGCGGCATTTGATGATGTTTGACCTCTCGCCATTGGCGGGAATCAGATCCTCTTCTTTAACCACGACATGCGAAATATCAGCCGGAATCCTTTTGCTGGTATTTAGCTTTACCCCCCAATCAATGGCTTCGACAGTGAAATCATCCACACCCCGGGCCCGGGAAATATTTTTACAGTCTAAAATTAGGCATTCCGCCAAAGTTGAAGGGTTTTCAAACAGATCCTTTACCGGCCGCTTCCGTTCGGCGCGCCCCTCCGACAGGACGCACACGCTGTCGCTTAACCGGTAGACTTCATCCTGTTTATGCGAAACGAGCAGTGTAATGCCCTCGTAAGACTGCAAAATTTCAACCAGCTCAAGCTCGAGCTGCCATCTCAGGTGGGCATCGAGGGCTGAAAAAGGTTCGTCCAGCATCAGTAGCTTTGGGTTGTTGATCAGGATACGGGCCAGGGCTACGCGCTGTTTTTGCCCACCGGAAAGTTGAGCCGGACGCTTTCTTTCCTGGCCGTTGAGTTTCATCCGCTCAATCATGGCCTTCACAGCCTCCCGCCTTTTACAACGAGCCAGGTGGCGCGCTCCGCAGGCGATATTCTCTTCAACAGTCATGTTGGGGAATAGTGCATATTCCTGGAACAGATATCCCACACGACGCTGTTGCGGCGGCAAATTAATTCCTTTTTGAGAATCAAATAAAACCTGCCCGTTTAAGACTATGCGCCCAGCATCGGGTTTTTCAATGCCGGCAATGCATTTCAGCGTCATACTTTTACCGCTACCCGAGGTGCCAAGTAAAGCCATTCTCTCATTATCTACGGTGAAGGCAACATCAAGTTTAAAGTTCTTAAGGGACTTTGTGATCTCAACCTCCAGCGGCATGCCTGAACACCTCCTTAATACGGCTTAGCCGGCGCTTTTTGTCCTTACGGTCAGGTTTCTTCTCTCCAGCATGTTGATGGCCAAAAGGACAATGGCAGAAATGGCCAGGTTGACAATAACCCAGCGCAGGGCCATAGCATCGTTGTTCACTCGCCAGAAATGATAAACCGTGGTGGCAATGGTCGCGGTTTTGCCCGGAATATATCCGGCGAGCATGATGGTGGCGCCGAACTCGCCAAGCGATCTGGCAAATGCTAAAACCATGCCGGCAAGTATACCCTGCCGGCAGTAAGGCATCCGGATGCGCCAGAAGATATAGACATTTGATAATCCCAGGGTCTGCCCTGAATAGGCCAGTGTTTCATCAAAAGCTTCAAAGGCCCCCCGGGCGGTGCGGTACATCAATGGAAAAGAGATCACCACTGTGGCAAATATGGCGCTCCACCAGGCCATGACCAGCTTTATGTTAAAAAATTTTTGAAAGAACATGCCGATGGGGTGGTTGGGGCCAAGCAGCCTGATCATAAAATAGCCCACTACAGTCGGCGGCAATACCAGGGGTAGCGTTAACACCACATCAAGAAAGCCCTTAAGCAGTTTACTTGCCTTAGAGATATAATAGGCGGAAAAAATACCGAGGAAAAAAACCACTATGGTTGAAATCAAGGCAATTCTTAGTGAATTGAACAATGGATATAATTCCATGTTTTACTCCCTGCGCTTCCTTCAGGATGCGGCCAGCTTTGCCGCCCGAAAGATAAACTTTTTTCATGCAGGCACAGCCTGGACCATAGGTCATTAACGAAGGGGGGTAAACCCAAAGGACTCTAAAATTGACGCGGCTTCACTGCCGGTTAAAAAATTCAGAAACGCTTTGGCTTCATCCACTGCGCTACTATTCTTCATCACCGCTGCGGGATAAATGATCTGGCCGCACATTTCCACGGTGGCCTGATCGACAACTTCCAGGTTGGCTGTCTTTGCATCGGTGGAGTAGATCACCCCGCAATCCACAAGACCCTCTGCCACCTGGGTTGCAACCTCTTTGACCGATGAAGCATAGGTAATAACCCCTGAGGCAGCCAGTAGTGCTGCTTCGTCAAGCTTGTAGTAAGCCAGTATTCTGGAGGTATACTGTCCTACCGGAACATCCGCGTTTCCCATGGCCATTAAAATATCGCCTTCGTCAAGGCGTTTGGCCAAATCGTCGTAACTGGCAATGCCTTTCGGGTTGCCATCGGGAACAGCCAAAACCACTTTATTTTCCAGCAAATTGGTGCGTGTTCCTTCTAGAACAAAATCTAACTGTTTTACATTGATTTGCGGATCTGCATTGATGTCGAGCTCATCCATCTGTTTTTGGGCTGCCGATATAAAAATGTCACAATCCGTGCCTTCCTCGATCTGAGTTTTCAAGGTCCCTGAAGAATCGAGATTTAAGACAATGCTAATATTCTCATTCTCCTCCATGTAAACCCTGGCTAGCTCTTCCATAACCTCCGTCAGGGAAGCAGCGGCAAAAATAGTCAGCTCAACCTTTTCAACTCCCGCCGGCTCTTCTGCGCCGCAGCCGGCTATAACAACGGATAGCGCTAAAATCAGGATCATTGTGAAGATTTTTGGGGGATTCACTGGCTGTTCCACCTTTTAATATATCCTTGCCTGAGGATATATTCTTTAATAAGAATATATCATGACCAGCCTTGCTTGACAATATTTTTTGAAAAAAAAATACTTTACTGCTATAATTAATCAGGAAAAACCCTCAAAAAAAAATATTTTTTATGGGCTAGAACAGGAGTAATTGATGCATCTTAAAGTAAGGTTAACCATATACAACGATGATAACCCGAAATCAAGAGGTTTTGGACGCGGTATCGCCATGCTTCTGGACAACATCCAAAAGACAGGATCGATTAAAAAAGCGGCGAAAGAGATGGGGATGGCTTATTCCAAAGCTTGGAAAATACTCACAGAAGTAGAAAAAGAATTCGACCTTAAGTTGCTTGAACGGAAAGGGCATCGAGGTTCATCCTTGAGCCCGCAGGCCATATTTCTGCTAAGCGCTTATAAAAGCGTTTTGGAAGAGATCAATGATACCGCTGATGCTGCCTTTAAACTTCATTTTAAAGAGTTTAAATGACACATGCGCTCAGATTTTCGCTTAGCTAATCTAGTTGTTAAAGGTTGTCTTAATTAAATTGGGCAGATTGTCCCAAAAGGTAAGATATTATAACTGCCTCTTTTCAACCAAAGCCGATTTTCAAGCAAGAGCTCTCCGCTGCAGATGAGTTTTCCCAGCATAAAAAAAACGATGTTCTAATAGCCATAAAAGTAGAGATTCAGTGTAAATAAAGTGGCTTGCCGGGGTCTTGATCTTTTGGTTTGAGAAGGTGCTGTTATATGGATGTAAACAGGTTCCTAACAAAAGAGAAAAACCTTCTCAAGCGAATAATTACATGCAGTCTGCTGCTTTTGGCAATCCTCTGTGCAGCGTCTCTCTGGCTGTTTAGAAGCTTTATCGTGGAAAGGGCCGGCACATCCATTCCGCTCGAAGGACTTCAAGCCATACAGATATCCTCCACCGAATACCCATATTTTTCATATCGTCTCCCCGAGCCCCACTCTCCCATTTTTCAAGATAAAAAACTCTCTTATAAAACCACCTCGTCTCCAATTGATAAGCTTCCATATGAACATTATGCCTTTTATTTTTTGTACAAAGACCAGCCGCAGATTCTTCTACATTACAGTCCATCTTTAAACAAGGTATATGACCTCCAGGGCAACCGGCTGGAACCTTCACCTGACTTGAAAGAAGTGCTGCTGGATCTTGCCGCCTTATACAGGCAGGAAGTTCACAAAACCTATGGCGCCTTAATGGTGTGGGAGGAAGCGGATAAAATATTTTCCATAGATACAACCGCCAGAATAACCGATATTTATACCAGGGCGTCTTTTTATGCACAGCGAAAAGATGGCGTTAACCATGCCGACGCCCAGCCGCTGACGGCAAATGATACGGCCATCATGAAAAAAATCTATGGAAACCGGTGGAGCTGGGACCGGAAAGGGATTATTGTGGAAGTCGGATACCACCGCATTGCTGCATCCATGCACGGCATGCCCCATGGGGCCGGCATAATAGAGGACAACAACTTCCCGGGCCATTTTTGCATTCATTTCCTGGGCAGTACCATCCACGGCGGCGGTATGGATTTCCAACACCACCGGGAAATTTTGAAGGCTGCAGGCAAGCTGCCGCTAGATGATCTTTAAATGGCCTGAACAAAGCATTGACGAAAACCTGCCATAACAATATACTTTCTTTAGCCTCTAGCGAAAATTAAAATATTCGGGATTGACAAGAGGCGTATACTACGCGAAAGAGCGGTTTAGTTATATGCTGAATAGAATCCCTCTTCCCCTGGTGAATTTTTTAAAGTTGACGGGCATCATTGCCGCAACCTTAGGCGCCCTCTATCTGCTTGTCCTGGTAATCGAATATGCGGCGCCCTTTGTCATTGCACTCGTAATGGCAGCACTGATTGAGCCGCTTACACGCCTATTATCCCAAAAAGGAAAATTTACGCTGCCCCGTTCTCTGGCGGCGCTGATCGGAACGATCCTGATTGTAGCCGTAGTTGTGCTGGTGATTTTCAGCATCGGCAGTCTCCTGTTCAATCAGGCCCGGGAGCTGATTATCCTACTGCCGGCAAAATATCCTGATCTGGCCCAAAATATTATTGACTATTTCGTCCATCTTCAGCGGGCTATCGATTTTTTACCTGCGGAAGCGGTACAGGGCGTTAATAGTCTATTGTCTCAGTTCGGGGAATTTATTTCCAGCTTTGTCAGTAACGCGGCCCTTTATCTCTTTCATTACGCCGTCTCAATCCCCGAGATGCTTTTGTTTATCATTGTCACTATTTTGGCCGTCTACTTTATCTCTCGAGACTGGCCGAAGATGCAGGAATGGATCAGCGAGCAAATTCCCCGTGCTTGGCTGGACAAATACCATATCTTCCGGCATGATATGCTGGCCGCCCTGTTCGGCCTTATTCGCGCCACCCTGATTTTGATGGCCGTCACATTCGTGCAGCTTTACATCGGCCTGCTTGTTCTGCAGGTCCAGTATGCTTTGCTAATAGCCTTTATCATCACCATCTTTGATGCCCTACCGGTAATCGGTGCCGGCCTTTTCCTGATTCCCTGGACAGTTTATGCCTTTATCACCGGCAATATCAAACTCGCTGTCGGGCTGCTGATCATCCATGTATTAATCACCGTGGTTAGACAAGTTATCCACCCCAAAATACTGGGCGATCAGATCGGCATCCACCCGCTTTTTACCATGATTTCCATGTATGTGGGTTTTAAATTCTTCGGGGTTTCAGGCTTAATCGTGGGCCCGGTCATTTTCGTGGTCGTTAACAGCGTCCTGGGTTTCTATACCAAAGGGCGTAATTTCAAACAAGTTATTTTTGGGAACGGCCCGTAGCGGCAAACCTGTAATTGCAAACCTGCTTTCGTGGCCAAAGTTCCTCTGGTGGTGTTAATAAGGATCTGGCAGCCGCTCATTTTAGAGCCATGATCTGGTAAGGCAGCTCCACGAAGCCTTCCCGCCGGTACGCCCTGATGGCCCGCTCATTTTCCTTGTGAACATACAGCCGCAGTTCAAGGGCCCCGGCTGCAGCCGCCTCGTCGCGCACCCTCTCCAGCAGCAGCCCCAGCAGCCCCTTGCCCCTGTACGGCGGCTGCAGGTATAGGCTCTGAATCCACCAGTAATAGCCTGCCCGCCAGTCGCTCCACTCGCGCACCACGGAGATATTCCCGACAACTTCACCTGCGCCGTCAACAAGGACCCAGTAGCGGGCCAGTGCCGAATCTTCCAGCCCCGCAGCCACGCCCCGCCTGACCACTGCAACGGGAAAAGTGGATCGCTCAGATTCGGCGGCTTCAGCGGCAGCAAAGGCAGCCAGTCTTTCCAAGTCTGCCGGGACAGCTTCACGTACTGTAAACAAAGCTACCTCTTCTCCTTTCATTGCAAGCCCATACCAACAACACCATTTAGGAATATTATCCATAAACGCTGCAAATCCTTTCGGGGATGCCCAAACCCGCATGCTCCACAAGTTTATGGCTGGCCTAAATGACGCCTACGGCAAGGCCGTCGCTGTAATAAGCCAGGAGCGGATAACCAAAGGCGTCGCTGCCGACGCCCAGCCGCACCCGAACCAACCGGTGCCCCTATCGGAAGAACCCTTTTATAAAAAGAGGTCATTATTTTCAGGTTGCTTCACATATAGATATAAGGGTATTTTGTCTGCTATCAGGCTAAGCAGATGAGGGTGATGCACAGATGTCGGCTTCGCTAAAGAAACGCCGCGAGCCGCTGTTTTTAATTGCAGCCACGGCCACGGCCTGGATCATTGTTTTAACTTTATTTTTCCAAGTCTTGGCCGCCACACTGGCCTGGGCGGCGAACCGCCTGGGCTGGGGCAGTCTAACCCTTTCCCCCGGCATGCTCACTACCGGAAAAGCATTTGCTGCTGTACTAGCCTGGGCGGCAGCTTTTACTTCCTTTCTATTATTATGGTTGAAATACAACCGCCACCGCTACTTTGACCAGAACAGGCGGCAGGTGGCAGATTTCTCCGCCAGGGCCCCCGTATTGTCTTGGAGCGAAGCTTACTTGGATTTTCAGCAGACAGAGGCTCCGGCAGCGTCAGAACCGCTGCCATATCAAATTAAATATAATGCTCATGCCTTAAACCTTCCCGGCCTCATCAATGGTTCCCCTAAAGAGATGCTTTCCTTTGCCGCTGTCCTCAACCGAAAATGTCACTTTGAGCAGGCCGCCGGGCTGGCCCGGCTGATTTTGGCCCATCCCGGGGCTACTCCTCTTCAGAAACTGGCTGCTTTGCGTGAACTGCAACAGGCCCTGGCCGGTATGGGCCCCCTGGCCAATCTTGTTCGCCAAAGATTATCTTCTGTGTCTGGAGGTCACATTCATGAGGCAAAACACAGTGTACAACCAGGTAGTTCCAAAATTTAAGAAAGTTTTGAGAGGATACAGCCCCGCTGAAGTAGACGCGTTTATTCAAGAAATGGTTTATTATTACGACATCTTAATTGAAGAAAAGCAGAAGCTGCTTGCAGAGATTAAAGCTTATCGCAGGCAAAAGAAGTATCTCAGTGATCTTTTAATCAGGAGCAAGCAACAGGTGGAAAACATTCTAGCCGAAGCCAGGCAGAAGGCCCGCAATCTGCTTATTGAAGCGGAGCAGCAAAGGCAAAAAATGGAGCTGGACCTGATTAAGTCTTTGCAGCAAAAAAACACCCACCTGGTAGGAAAATATTTCCTGCTGGCGCAAAAACACCTGGATGAGCTGGAGCGCGAGTTTACAGGGGAAATGAAAAACACCTTTAAACAGTGTTCCGTGGAGCAAAATCTGCCCCAGGGAGCTATATTTGAAAATACAATAAGGACAAACTCCATTTTCGGCCGGGAGAAGCAGGCAACGGTCGTAACAGAGGTTGAAGCGATCCTGGCCGGCAGAACGCTGGAAAGAGACATTGTGGATCAAAACAATAACGTGATTCTCCCTAAAGGTACTGTGGTTACCCCGCGGATCATAGAGATTATAATCTGCAAAGGGCTCTATGGCGAGCTCATTGAAGCGTTGGATTCCGGCCAGGTTAACCAGAGAAAGGAAGGCCAGACTGTTGCCGGGTAATCTACTGCTCTCAATAATCCAAACCTATGTCTACATCTATCCGTTGGCCATGGGTGTAATCTGGATCACAGCAGGCCTGGTTTTCCGGTGGAAGAACGAGCACCGGTTTAATGGTCCGGCCAATTCACCGGATTCTTTGCCTCCGGTAACCATACTGGTGCCCTGCTGCAATGAGGCCAGATCCATCACCGCCACCTGTGAAAGCCTGCTGCATTTAGATTACCCCGATTATCGTGTCGTGTTTGTCAATGACGGCAGCACCGACGATACAGCAGTCAAAATTAAATCGTTTCTTAATCATGTCCCTTATTTCCACCTGGTTAACTTAAGCCTGAATCAGGGAAAAGCACGGGCCCTGAACCTGGCCCTGCAGGTGGCTGTCACTACCAGGATCGTGGTTATAATCGACGCAGATACAATTTTAGCGAAAAACGCCCTTAAAAAGCTGGTGGCCCCTTTCCTTCACCACTCCCGCCTGGGCGCTGTTACCGCCAACCCCATACCGCTGCGGCGCTCCGGCTTCTGGGGGCACCTGCAGGCGGCCGAATTTGCCTCCATCATCGGCCTGATCAAGCGCGGACAGTGCGCCTTCGGGCGCATATTTACTGTTTCCGGGTGTGCCACCGCTTATGATAAAAATGTGCTGCAGGAGGTAAACGGCTTCTCCGCCTGTACGGCTACAGAAGATATAGATATCACCTGGCGGATACAGCGTGCTTCCTATGAAATATGGTTTGAACCCGGGGCCATCGCTTATATCCAGATCCCGATGACCTTTAAAGATCTATGGAAGCAGAGATGCCGCTGGGCCACCGGCGGGTGGCACATGCTGCGCACCCATGCCGATATTTTTACCCGCTGGCGTTATCGGCGGCTCTGGCCTTTATACCTGGAATTTGCCCTGGGCTGTCTATGGGCGCTGCTCCTGGCGATCAACATCTTCATGATGGCGCTAACCGCCGTCAGGGCCAGCGGTTTAACCGGCTGGTTTGGGCCGGTAGTATGCTGTGTCTGTCTCATTCAGATGGGCACTGCCTGCTTGCTGAACTGCCGCCATGACAGAGCCCTGGTAAAAAGCTTCCTGTTTATGCCCTGGTACCCCCTGATTTATTTCATCTTTATTGCTGCCGCCGTCATATGGTCGCTGCCCCGCGGTCTTTTCGGCAAGCTTGACCCCAGGGCAGGACAGTGGCAGAGCCCCACCAGAAGGAGTGAGCAACATTGAACAAAACCATCCTGCTAATCTGTTTAGCTTTAGCGATCGTTCTGGCCGCCTTTTTTTGCGGCTTAACCGCCTATGCTGACCGGGTTTCCCTGGCCGAAGAAGGCTGCATTGTCTTGCTCTATCATAAGCTAACCGCCCCAAGCGAGCTTTCTGACAAAGACGACCCCTGGGCGGTTTGCAGTACAGATTTTTACAGGCAGCTCCGTTACCTGAAAGAGCAGGGCGTTCAATTTATAACCGTAGAAGATCTAGAGCGCTTCGTTGCCGGAAAAGATAAGCGCCAGGGCAAATACGCCTTAATTACTTTTGACGACGGCCATGAAAGTGTTTACGAGTATGCTTTTCCTTTCCTGCAAAAAGAGAAAATTCCTTTTGCCTTATTTCTCATCACCGGCCAGGTTGGCAATCCCAACTACAAGGGGCTGGCCATATCATCATGGGATGAAATAAAAAAAATGGCATCCAGCAATTTGGCCACAGTGGGTATACATACCCACAACCTGCACTTTCTTGAGCAAAACGGCAGCGCCCCTTTTCTCAACCCTGACAATATTGATGTATTTGCCGTGGACTTAAACCTGTCCATGGCGGCCCTGGAGAAGGAGCTGGGCTATAAGCCGGCTTATTTTGCTTACCCGTATGGTTTCGGCATTCCGGAAACAGATGAGCTCTTAATGGATGCAGGCATACGCCTGATCTTTACCACCAGGGCCGGAATTGTCCAGCCGGGAGATCCGCCCTTTTTTATCAAGCGCGTGAACGTCAACAGCAAAACATGGCCAGCCATCGCCCGCTGGGCAAGGCAGGATTGATCCCAAAAAGGCTGCCTGGTCTTGGGAACCGCTCCAATATCAGATTACTTATGAACTGCATGGACTGTACCCAGACGCGTTAATGTAATCTGACGGCCAGGCGAGGGCGGCTGCCGCCCCGCCCGGCCCATGAACGCCAGGGACAAATACGCTTTTGCTAAGCCTGGGCAGTAACTGGAGCACTGGTAAAGGGCTGCCCTTTTAGGACAGCCCCTTTAAATTATCTGCCGCCAGGTATATAATCTAATCGTCGAACACTACAACGGAACAGGGAAGCTGCTTAAGATGATGTTGCTCAGGCGCTTTATCCGCTACTATAAACCCCACCTGCGACTGTTTTTCCTGGATTTCGGCTGTGCTTTTCTCATGGCCGGGCTGGACCTGGTCTTTCCCATGGCGGCGCGGGCCGTGATCGATGATATTTTACCCCAACGCAACCTGCCGCTGCTGCTGTGGGTTGCCGCGGGGCTGCTGATACTGTACCTGGTGCGGGCGCTGCTGCAGTATATCGTCGATTACTGGGGCCATGTCCTGGGAGTTGAAATGGAATACGATATGCGGCGCGACCTGTTCGACCATATCCAGAAGCTCTCTTTCCGCTATTTTGACAATACCAAAACAGGCCACATCATGTCCCGGCTGGTGAACGATCTCAACGAAATCGCCGAAATGGCCCACCACGCCCCCGAGGATCTGTTCATTGCCACCGTTACTTTAAGCGGCGCCTTTGTAATTATGCTGACCATCAACTGGCCGCTGGCGCTGCTTACATTTCTCCTGGTGCCGCTGATGCTCTGGTTTGCCATCAGCAAAAACAGGAGCATGCAGGCGGCGTTCCGTGACATGCGCTTAAAGGTGGCCGATATCAACGCCAGGGTCGAGGACAGCATTTCCGGCGTCCGTGTAGTCAAATCTTTTACCAACGAGCACTACGAAAGGAAAAAATTTAAAACCGAGAATGCCAACTTCCGCCAGTCCAAGCGGAGCGCCTACAAGGTGATGGCCCAGTTTTTCTCCGGCGTTAACCTTTTCTCCAACCTGATTAACCTGGTGGTCATTACCTGCGGCGGCATCTTTGTCTATTACGGAACCATGACCCTGGGCACCCTGGTCGGATTTCTTTTGTATGTAAATATGTTCATGCAGCCGATCCGGCGCATCACCGTTTTGGTGGAGACCTACCAGCGGGGCATGGCCGGTTTTCATCGCTTTGTGGAGACCCTGGAAATTGAGCCGGAAATCGTGGATAAAAAGGGCGCCCTGGAAGCAGGCCGGTTGAGAGGAGAAATTGTCTTTGACCGCGTTACTTTCAGCTACAACCGCAGCCGCACCGTATTGAAGGAGGTGAGCCTGCGCATCGCCCCCGGAGAAACGGTGGCCCTGGTGGGGCCCTCCGGCGTGGGCAAAACTACGCTTTGCAGCCTGATCCCCCGTTTTTACGACGTGGAAGAGGGACGCATTACCATTGACGGCATCGATGTGCGGGACTTCACCCAGCAGTCGCTGCGCCGCAATATCGGCATCGTCCAGCAGGATGTATTCCTTTTCAACGGGACGATCAGGGAAAATATCGCTTATGGCAAGCTGGATACAGGTGAAGCAGAAATCATCGCCGCGGCGAAAAAAGCCAGCGCCCATGAATTTATTATGGCCATGGAGAACGGTTACGACACCTACGTGGGTGAGCGCGGCGTGAAGCTTTCGGGAGGGCAGAAGCAGCGCATCTCCATTGCCAGGGTGTTTTTGAAAAATCCGCCCATCCTCATCCTCGACGAGGCAACCTCGTCCCTGGACAATGAAACGGAAGCGGTGATCCAGGAGGCGCTGTTTAAACTGGCCCAAAACCGCACCACCCTGATCATCGCCCACCGCCTGACCACCATTAAAAATGCCGACCGCATCCTTGTCCTCACCGACGACGGCATCATCGAGGAGGGCACCCACGAAGACTTGCTGGAAAAGGACGGCTACTACGCCCGCCTCTACCGGGCCCAATTTAACGGCATTCTCCCCGAGACGGTTTAAACCAGCACAAATTAAACAAAGGTAAAGGACTTTGCCGCGGAGAATAATTATCTTGGCAGCCAAGGCAGAAAATTGTTATTATTTATTCAGTTCATAAATAAAGCAGGAGGCGAAAAAAATGCAAATATATTACCGCAGTAAAAGTAGCTACTGGTATTTAGCCCTGTTTTTAATAACATCGCTCCTCAACATTACCAACCACCTGCATCATAAAAACGTATTTTTTCTCTGTGTCTGGCTGCTGCTTGGGCTTGCTTCTGTAGCCCTGATGATCGTATACCGATATAAACCATTTATAATTATTGATTCCACTACGATGAAGCTGGCCCAAAATCCCTTTGTTACCCGTGAGTATCAGTTGAGCAGACTAAAACTCATAAGAAAAAAAAGTGATTTAATCCATTTAATATACCAAAAAGATAACGGCAAGCAGGAAACAATTAAGCTTTACCAGTACTTGTTAGATAAAGGTGATTTCGCAAACCTAGCTGCACTGCTGGACAAAGATGAGCCGGATTTGACCATGCCGGACGAACAACCGTGATTTAGCAGGGGAATATTCTATTACTTGGCCTGGTTTGGCCCGGGCTTTTCCTGGTATCGCCTCCTCCTGTCAGCCTCATCTTTTTTGTTCTCACTTCCCCTTGCGCCGCATAATTGTATAGATATAGCTTTCTTGAGCAGCCCACCAGGCCACGGAGGAGGTTTTTTCATGAGCGGATCGGCCTGCGCCGGATTCTCCCGGCAGCAGGGAATCATGGTGCTGTCACCAGCAGAAGCGCGCTTTTCCCCGGAAGCCCGCCACTGGCGCATCCCTTTCGCCATTGTCAACACCGCCTGGAGAAGGCGGAATTGCACCGCTGTCCTGGAATCACTCCGGGTGGACGGCATGGAAATTGATACGGCTGCGATCATGTTTCTGCACGGTAAAGTCGGCCGACTCCCTGTGGTGGAGGCGGGCCGCTTCATTCCAGCGGCACTGCTGGGACAGTGGTGCCGTTTGAGCCGGGCAGCCGGGCTCGGGACTCGCCTGCCGGCGCTGCTGCAGCACTGCGGCGGCGCCCTCTATAAACAGATTGTGCAAAAAGTAGAGCTGTTTCCTGAGTTAAACCGGGTTGCCAATGAGCTGATAATACCGGCCGGCAGCCTGAATCTTAAAGTTAACCAGGGCTATGAGCTGGAGGCCAATTTCAGGGTTTTTCCCGGAGGCGAGAGCTGCGGTTTTAAGATGGAAGTGATTACGGCAAACCTGCAGGAACAGGCCGGGAATTGGGTCGCCGGAGAGCTGCAGCTGCATTCCACCTATTCCGACGGGCGCCGCAGTCCCATGGAGGTTAAAGAGTTGTTCCGGGAGCGGGGTTATGACTTCGTCTACCTGACGGACGGCCATCATACCGGCAAACTAACCGCCGGACGGTGGCAGGAATATGAGCAGGAACTGGCCCATCTATCAGACAACAGCATCTGCCTCTTCCCCGGGGCGGAAACTGCAGTGGGCTCCGTTGAACAGGAACAGGGGCACCTGCTAGTCTACGGGACCAATGCCGGTATCGCCGGCCTGGAGGAGCATACCCTTTCTCCCCAGGCGATGCTGGACGCCGCACTGGCCTGCGACCCCACCGCCCCGTCTTCCGCCGCTATCGCCCACCCTCTTCTCAGCTTCTACCCGTGGAAAGATTTTAATGTGACCGGCCACAGCGGCATGGAGCTATTCAGCGGACCGGCCCAGCTGCAGTTCACCCTGGGCAGCGGCCCTTCCCGGCTGTGGCGCGAAGAGATGGCGCGGCGGGCAGGCAGCGCCATCAATGGCAAATCCTTTCCTTCGCCGCGGGCCGGCTCCGACTGGCACGGCTACTGGTTCGAACCGCTGCGGCAATATATTACCTGGATAAATGTGGGGCCCGGCTGGGATCGCCTCGCTTACAGCGAGCGTAAAGCAGCCGTGGATCGGGCGCTCTACGAGGGCAGGACCGTAATCAGCCGGCGTGGCTCCCTGGGCTGGTTTACCCTGAACAACCACCGCATCGGAGATGTTATCCGCGGCATCCCCGCCGGCTCCAGCCTAAATTTTCAACTCCAGTACCACCCTGCCGGCAAAGGTGCAGTGGACATTTATCTCTACCGGGACAACCTGGCCGAAACTGTTTTTAAGGAAACGGCAACCCTGGAAACAGGCGCAACCTTCAGCCGCTCCCTTGCCGCCGTTTTCCCTGGAGGGCGCCGCTTCTACTGGCTTTACGCCCAGGGGGCCGACCACGTTTACAGCAGCCCCATTTTTGTCAGCGAAGACTGAAAACCGGGTGATCAAAGAATCCCGGAAAAAAAGCCATGCCGGCAGATTAATTGCACCGGGAAAATCTATTAACTCAGACCGTGGAAAGCCATCTCGCCGGGAAAGGCGGGCTTTATTTAAAATCCACGCGGCAATCCGTCCAGCCAGGCGCCCGGCTTCCCACAATCCCAATTTGACTGGGCAGGGATCATGGAGTTGTTTGAATAACGGTAACAGCGCCGCACCTAAACTACGACGCTGTTACCCGCGATCACTGTTTATGCTCTGCGGGCAAGTTCCCGCAGCGCCTCCACGAAAATCTCCATGGGCGGGTTGACGATCCCCGCACCAACCTGCCCCACTCCCGGTTCCTTATGGGCAATGCCGGTGTTGATCTTCGGCAAGATTCCCTTTTCAACCACCTTGCGTACATCGATTCCGGTGGGGGTGCCCCGGAAGTTTAAACTGGGAATGGTAAAGTTGCTGTTTTCAGCCACAGTGATCTCATACATTTCAATGGTCGCTTCGATCGCATCCGAAGCTTTTCCGCCGATAAAGTTCACGATTGCCGGGGCAGCGGCCATGGCGAATCCTCCAACCCCCGCCGTTTCGGTAATCGCGCTGTCCCCGATATCCCGGTTGGCATCTTTCTCGCTATACCCGGAAAAGTAAAGGCCTTTCGGATAATTGGCCGGGGCGGTAAACCACTTGTCGCCAGTCCCACTAACCCTTATCCCAAAGTCAGTTCCGTTGCGCGCCATTGTGGTCACCAAGGTGCAATTCTCTATGCCGTGACCGGCCAGCGTGATCGCCTTGCAGGCCGCCATAAGAAAGTTTAAGGTGCCGATATCGTTGCTGTGCATAAAAGCCAGCACTTCGGCAGCCAGGGTCGGCTTCCGCTCTTTAAAGAAAGGACAGGTGGCGGTGAGGTCAATGCGCGGGAAGTCGTACTCCCTTTTTTGGCCAAGTTCGGTCTCAACGATGTATGGGGCCAGCATGCGGGCAAAGAGTGAATTGTTGCCACGGTTGCGGTTATGGCAATCATCGCCCATGTGCAGGGCTTGCGCAATTAGCGTTTTCAGGTCGATGCCCCCGGCAAGCCGGATCGCTTCGCGCACCACGGGAGCATATACCTCATTCAGCCATGCCAGGCGGGTGAGCACCTCGTCATCATACGCCCCCATGCGCAGCACTTTCCCGTACCCCTCGTTTACATTGGAGTAGGTAAATCCGCCATGGGTTTTGTCCTCGACAATATAGACCATCATCGAAGGAGTAATTACTCCAGCCATGGGCCCTACGGCGTTATAATGATGACAGGGGGCAAACTCGATCTCGCCGGAAGCCGCAATCTCCTCCGCCTCTTCAATGGACCTGGCCTTCTTTTCATATAACAGCCCGCCTATGATCGCGCCCTTAAGGGGTCCGCTCATGCGGTCCCAGGTTATTGGCGGACCGGCATGCAGAAAGAGGTTGTCCTTCATGCCCGGGATTACTTCTCGGGCCCTGCCCATATCAACCAGCACCGGGTGGGCATCCATCATTCTCTGGACCGCTTCCCGGTTTGCTTGATCAAACCTGCTCATGACAGCACCTCCAACGTTATTATTTCTACCTGCTACCCTTCTTACTGATCTGCTTTGCAACCTTGCACCTGCCGCTGCCGGCGGGTTTGATTAAAAGGGGAACCTGCCGCCAGGCCCCCCTTTTAACCGTCAATAGAAACCGTATCCTCTGCTACTTCTTGCGGGCTTCCTCGTGCAGCCAGTCGTTCAATGCACCAGCAATGTCTCCATATTTGGTCAGCTTGGCCTTCTTCTTTTTCGCCATCAATTCTTCGTAGCGGTCGTCATCCACGATGGCCACAAATCGACAGATGCTGGACTCTCCATCGACGAATCTCCACGGGAAGCAGCCCAGGGTGACCCGCTGATTCAAGAGCAGGTCAATATCTCCCCCGGCACATTCCAGGTGGATGATCCCGTGGTCGAACATTTCAAGGTGCATCAGCTGGTACTTGTCATCGGTGAAGACTTCTTCCAACTTCTTGCCAAACTTTTTCTGGAAGAAAGCATCCGCTTCTTTGGCCTGCCGGGGCATCCAGTTGCGGATGATTGTATTCATCGGGTGGTCGGCGCTTCCGCAGTCTACCGCGATCCAGCGAATTTTCTTCCGCTTAGCCCACTCGGCAAACTCCCGGTCCGGGCCGGGGTGCTTGACCATGTAGGCCACTTCATCCGCCGTGGGCTGGTCCCAGCCGTAATGATGATAGCCGGTGTGGATAAGCAGGATATCCCCTTCTCTGACCTCAACACGCTCCTCCACCTGCTTCGAGGTGTAGATGTCATAATCGCAGGTGCAGTCGGAAAGGTCAACCACTACCCCTTCACCCACGAGAAAATCCAGCTCCAGAGAGGCAATATCCCGGCCGGGCGTATAAAAGTGAATCTCGCCGTCCAGGTGTGTCCCCACGTGGTTTGAGTGGGTGACCAGCTGGCCGTTGGCCCCGTTGGGCGCCAGGCGCTTGAAATACTTAACCTGAAGGGGCTCATAGGTGGGCCAGGCCGGTGTCCCGATGCCAAGCGGCACAGTTAAATCGATAAATTTCATTTTGCATCCTCCTCAATATTAATTTGTTACTCTAAAAAAATGGCTCAGGCTTTAATTTGGGCATACTAGTGTTCTTCCATGGCATCTCGCAACCTCCCAATGGCATAGTGGTCAAAACACTACAGCGAGGTTCGCTGAACTGCATTTATTTTCCTTTATATAGTTGCCAGGATAGAATCCATGCGCCGCTGCTTCACCATGAAGGCCTGTAGCCCGCAAAACTCACCGCCACAAGGCGTGTCCTTCTCCTCGTAAAAAGTCGCATCTGTTCTGCAGCTTGATGGAGTAATCTCGGACTTCTTCAAGGCAATATCAAGCACCTTGGCCCGTGCGGCAAACCTCCTTATTGCATGTCTTTATTTTCACAATCAGTGCAAAGGATATAATATGGATTTAGATACACAATTATTTACACACAACTGCCGGTATGTCCTTTGGATTAATTGTCTAAACTGCAACTCAGTTTTTGTTTAATTAACACAATTAAGTTGATTGCAAACCCTTTCCTTTTTAGCAATATGCCACTACAGTAACGGCCCAAAATCAGATCCCGGGGAAGAAATCAAAGCCGGGTTGAGCGGCACGTTATAGGACAAGGGCAGTAAAACCGGCGACCAAGCTGTGGGCGGGGCCAATTCCATCCTCTTACCCGTGAACCCTGGAATAACAAGCAGTGAAACGGTGCCGCCAATTGGGGACAGCTCCGCCATAGGGAAATCGGGAGGCTGCAGTTCCTGCGGTGCAGCGAAGGGTTAATCTTTCTCTGATCGAAACAATTTCAAGATATTCACCGCAACCTCCAGGTTTAATGCGTTCTCAGGATTGTCCAGGCTAATTCCGGTCAGCTCTTCAATTTTTTTAATCCGGTAGAGGACGGTGTTATAGTGAGCAAACAATCGCTTGGAGGTAAGCTTAAGGTTGCGGTTTACTTCGAAATATGTCTCCAGGGTGTTGATTAATTCTCCGTTTTTCAGGCGATCATACTCAAGAACAGGCTGCAGCAAATCTTCAACAAAAAGCTCCAGCTCCTTCCGATTCATCTCGCTAAGAATTTTGTAGAAGCCCAGCTCGTCGTAGTAGATCTGCCGCGCAGCGTTGGAAAGCTGACATATTCTCAGCGACTCCCTGGCTTCCTGGTAACTGCGGCTGATCTTGCGGATGCTGGTATAGGGCCGGCCTACCCCGATTTTTAAATTCAAAGGTATCGCTACAGATTCATTGAGATGCTTGGTTAGGGCAGCGGTCAAAATCCTCAAATTTTCGGCGGGATCCCCCTCGGCAATCTCAGCAATGACTACGATATTGTTTCCCTTGATTCCGGCGATCAGGTTGAAGCGATTGTCGTAGTCGCGAAACTTATTGATCGCTCGGAAAAGGCTTTCCTTGGTGCTGGGACCGCTCATATCGATGGAAATTGCCTCGGATATTTCGTTGAAGCTGTCGTCGTTGATCATTATTACCGCCGTGGGGTTGCGCAAGTCGATATTAAAGGTGCGCGCCCGCTTCACGATCTCCTCTTCACATTCAAAATCACAGGACAGCAAAATTTCGAGGAATTCAGTCCGGTAATTCTTCTCAATCTCATAAATTGCTTTGCGCTTGGCAAACTCAAGGGCTGCGATCGTGGCGGCCCGTTCCAGGAGCAGGACATCCGACTCAAAGATTGGGTTGTTGCACAGGGCTACAATTTCACCAAATTCGCTCTTGCCTGCGACGATGGGGATACGGATCGCCTTGATGGTCAGCGGCTTATCCTTGTCCGCAGCATATTCTAGAGAGTATTTAATTTCCTTGATGTTGCCGAAGCGCAGCCTCTCCTGCTTGATCTCGGCGCTGCTCGTGGAAAACAAAAGAGCGAACTTGTCCTTATCAGGACAATTGTCGTTTACAATTAGAGCGCCGCCCTGATCGATAATCGCTACGGGGTTGCCCACCAGTTTGGCTGTTTCATCGCACAGATCTTCCAGCGGGTCGCCGCGCAAAACTATGTCCATCAGCTTTTTGTGACCCTGCTCAAGCTTCTGAAGAATCCGATTTTGCTTGCTATAAATTACCCCCAGGATCGGGGCGATAATTTCAGAAAAAGAGAGGTCATACGGAACTTCCAGAAGGGGTATGCAGTATTCATCGGCGCTGCGAATCAGCTCGGGAGGTATTTCATTGATATAGCGTTTTGGTTTAATAGCCAACCCGGCGCCGCCCTGTTCGGCCATACGGGGGATCAGCATGGTCATCAGCTCGGGATATTCCCGGAAAGGGTAGCCGGTGGTTATCAGGAATTCACCTTTCATAACCCAGTCCATAATATCGGGCACTTCGATCACGTTGACCAGTTTAATTACCCGGTCCAGCCCTTTTGCGCCGCCTACCACATTGAGACGATTGACGATACTTAAGGAAAGGGCCTCCCGGACAGTAATACCGTACTGTTTGTCCATCGGCCATCACCTCGCTTACTTTACAAAGAGCATAACAGAAATTGGGGCTTGTTGTCAATTATTTTTGTGTTGAATATACAAATTCCAATAATCTATTTGTATAAAATGCTTAAAACTATCGAATCGTCCATGTGGACCCGCTGGAGCCAGACTCTGCGTAGACTGCCCGGACAAGCAATATTTCCGGGCTATCAGCTTGTCCCATTCTCGCTGCGCCGGAACGCGTTCTTGCCTTGCCCGGCCAGGGAGCTTTTAAAACAAATTGATAGGGTCAATGAGGAAGAGAATGAAGAATATGGAGATGGGGCCAGATCATTAGTCTGATGTCGGCCCGTAGTCTGCCGTCCCCGGCAAAATAAAAAAGGGCTGCCCCTTGGACAGCCCCCAATGCCTGGTTTATTCTGTTGCCAGTTCGTAATTGATTTGCATCATTTTATCCTCCGGCATATAGATCACAGAAACGCTGCCTTTTCCTTCCGCCCGGGCGCTGTAAATGAATTGCCCGCCGGCTGATGCTTCTTGCGGGTCTTCAGTAAAACCGGTGCCTTTCAACGTTTCAACATATTCTTTAAAGTCATCTTCTTCCACTTCTTCGATGGTAATCCAGCAGCCTTCATCTGTGCACAGCACCGCGCTAATGGACCCTTCGTCAAACCGCGGGAGATGATCAGCTCCCTTTCCTTTGGGCCACTCAGTACCACCTATAGTAAACTTGCCGTCTTCATTGCTGATAGTGATGCCTTCACCCTCAAGGTCGATATAGACATCTCCGCCCACAACCTGTTCAAGAATTCCTTCCGTAACCTTTTCCGAAATTTCCTCGGTAACCTTTTCTCTTAATCCACAACCCCCCAACGGGAGCAGCAGGACCAGGCAAAGCAATATGATGACAGCCATTTTCAAGACAATCAACCTCCCTTTACTGAATATGCCTTTAGGCTAATCCGGCTTTGGCAGCTCCTTGCGGGAGGCTGCCCAGCTGCCAAGGCTACTTCAGCAGCCTGAACTTGCCGATCACAGGCAACTCTTTTGCTTTCCCTCCAAACCCGTTAATCAGGCCGATAATGGCCAGGACCAGGACCAGAATCGTAAACACCGGCAGCAGAATCCAGCCAATTATAGGGATGATGCCAAGAATAAATGAACCGGCAATCCCCAGAATCAACAGCAGCAAACCTTGATTGGCATGGAAGCGGCCGAACTTGGAGTCAGGGCAGGCTACCAGGGGAAGAAAAAAGAGGATATAGGCCAGTCCGGCCATGGTCTTGTTTTTCTGGATATCCGCTTCGTCAAATTCCGGAACCGCTCCGCTCTCCAGATTCTGGTTTTCAATGCGCGCTTCAGTCATACTCATAAAACCTCCTTGGATCTTTGTTAGAGTTTTTTCAATTTTAACGCCCTCTGCCAGATAAGTAATCACCCCCAGGGTGATTGCCGGCCAGAAAAAAGTAATCACCCCCAGGGTGATTTTTGCATATTAATTTTTTGAAAAAAAAATCATCAAAAGAAAATCATGGTATAATATTGATACTACCTGGTGCTTAAACGGGGAGGTGATTTCACGTGGACAAGGTCTGCAGGAGTATATGCTTTAGCCTTTTCCTGGCTGCCCTGCTGCTCTTATCCGGCTGCAGCAGCATCGATACCGACGCCAACCCGGTCATCCTTACCCTGTGGCATAACTATGGCGGTCAGTTAAAAGAGACCATGGATGAGATGATTGACCAATTTAATGAAACCGTCGGCCATGAAGAGGGAATTCTCATCAACGTGACTTCCATATCAGGCTCCGCGACCATTCATGAAAAACTGGTCATGGCTGCCAGCGGTGAACCGGGGGCACCGCCTTTACCCGATATTGCCACCGCCTATCCGAAGACAGCCTTCTTCCTGGCGGAGAAAGAGCTGCTGGTTAACCTTGACCAGTATTTCACCGCCACGGAGCTATCCGCCTATGTTCCACAATTTTTACAGGAAGGACGCCTCGAAGATGGCGGACTCTATGTTTTTCCCATCGCCAAGTCCACCGAAGTGTTATTTGTCAACGCAACCATCTTTAACCGCTTTGCCGAAGCTACCGGAGCAAAGTTGGCTGACTTGCTGACATTCGAAGGAATTGCCCGCACCGCCGCCGCTTATTACGAATGGTCGGACCGGCAGACCCCTGCGGCAAATGACGGTAAAATATTCTTTATGCCCGATTCGCTGTTTAACTACAGCCTGATCGGCTGCAAGCAGCTCGGGGCAGAGCTATTCCCCAACGGCACCGCTGACTTGAGCACACCCCAATATTATCGGGTATGGGAGAGTTTCTACAAACCTGCGGTCTTAGGGCACGCCGCCATCTTCAACGGGTATGCCACCGATCTGGCTAAAACCGGCGATATTGTTTGTTCGACCGGTTCAACAGCCGGCGTATCCTTTTTTTCACCCATGGTTACCTATGCGGACAACACCTCTGAACCGGCGGAACTGGCCATTCTGCCCTACCCCGTCTTCGAAGGCGGCAAAAAAGTGGCGTTGCAGCGAGGCGCCGGGATGTGCGTGATTAAATCTACAGAGCAGAGGGAGCAAGCAGCCGCTATTTTTTTGAAGTGGTTTACCAGCCCTGAAAACAATCTGTATTTTGTTTCTCAAACCGGCTATCTGCCGGTTACGCTGGAGGCGTTTGGCGAAATCATGACGCAGGAGACAGCGAATATCCCCAATGCAAATATTAAAATGCTTCTTTCAATCTGCCGGATGATGCAAGAAGAGTACCAGTTTGAGACTGCACCTTTATTTGACGGGATTGATCAGTGGCAGGAACAATATGAAAAACGGTTTAAAGAAATTGCCGCTGCCTCCCGTGATGCTTACCAGGAGCAATTGAGCCACGGCAGCGATCCCGCAATAGCCTATGAAACTGTATCCAGAAATGTTTTCGAAACTTTTATCCGGGAATTTAACAATTGAAATCAGAAAACCTCATCTTTTTCTTAAGGCATCCCGCTTAAGCATAAAAAAGAAGATGTTTTCGTCTAGGGGCAGATCATGAAGAGTTTAAATGCTGTGCCTAAACAGATGCTTAAATCATGGAAACAAAAGCCCGGCCTGGCCGGGATAGCAGGGATATCTCTGGGTGGCAGGCTTTTTGTTTTCTTAATAGCGGTAGTGCTGACAATTTTTTTTGGCGTGGTTGCCATTTTATTGTTAACAGGCACTCTGACAGCCGGGCTGGCGGAAAGCGAGAAGATGTTCAGCAGTGAGCTGGTTCATGCTTCGAGCGAAATTTCACGGCAATATGGACTGATATCCTTGCAGACCATTGATTTTGCCCAGGCGCTGTCCGCCAGTATCGAAGCGAACGCCAGCCGGCTGGGCTTTCCGGTTGCCGGACTCAAACACTACCCGGAAAGGCTTGAAGAAATTATATCCGCTCAATTTGAGCAGGCGATGTTTTATTTGAAGCTGTCAAAATGCAGCGGCGTTTTCTTTAT
>JAKOVL010000023.1 GCA_029782095.1 Bacillota bacterium
ACAGCACCACCCGGCAGATATATTATGACACGGACCATATCCGGGAAAGCCAGCAGATCAAGCAGCGCCTCTGTCCCCACTGCTGCTCCTACCGGGTCATCTCTTCGGCGGCAGTGCACGGCCATGGCCAGAGAAGCCGCGTCCTTTGCTTCAGTATACCCCTCTACTGCTGCTCCGCCTGTCGGGAAGAAGCCCGCGACGCCTACCGGCAGGCCCTGCGGAAAGGAGGCGGCGCCGACTATGTTTATTTGCAGGATCGCGCCGCCGACGATTACCGCCGCTTCGACAGCCGCAGCGACAGGGAGGAGACCATAAACTAAATAGTCATAATGGATGATCATGCCGGTAGGGGTGCAGCGTGCTGCGCCCGCCCGCTTGTTGGGGGCATGCACGTGATCTGAAAAGGTTGGAGAGGTGATTTTTTATGAACTACAGGGCCATTGTTTTTGACCTGGACGGAACGCTGCTGGATACGCTGGAAGATCTGGGCCTTTCGGTGAACGCTGTCTTGAAGGAGCACGGCTACCCCGAACATTCGCTGCAGGCCTACCGCTATTTTATCGGGGACGGCATCGAGGCCCTGGTAAAACGGGCGCTGCCTCCGACGGAAGCGGAAAAGCTGGGGAGAGAGCAGCTACACGGGCTGGTCGAAGCGGCCAGGGAGGAATACCGTCGCCGCTGGGCCGATCATACCCGCGTTTACCCGGAAATACCTGAATTGCTGGATTTTTTAGAGGAGCGGAAGATACCGAAGGCCATCTTTTCCAACAAGCCCCACGAATTCACCGTGCTGACGGTGCAGCAGCTGCTGGGCTCATGGCACTTTGCAGAGGTACAGGGAGCCGCTGCCGGGCTGCCCCGCAAACCGGACCCTGCCGGATTGCTCGCTATCGCCCGCGAGCTCGGGGTGGAGCCCCGCCAGGTTGTTTACCTGGGCGATTCAAGGGTTGATATGCAGGCAGCCACCGCCGCGGGGATGTACCCGGTGGGTGCCCTGTGGGGTTTCCGTGATGCAGCGGAACTGAGAGATGGAGGGGCGAAAATGCTGGCCCAAAGTCCGCTGCAGCTGACGAAGCTCTTTGCTGCTGCCACCTGAGGGATAGCCCCTACTGCCGGCCCAGGTGGGCCGGGTTCCAGGCAGCGGCCCGGCCTTGGGCATGCAACCGGTATAATGGGCCGGGGCTGTGCCCGGGCTGCCTGCTCAATGATGGCAGCTTGTTTTTAACGCAAAGCGGCAGGAATTAATGATCACCGGTGTCGAACCAGTATGAGCAGGGCGGCCCCATGCCTGCCAACTCCTTCATTTTTTCTGAAGGGCCGGGAGGGATTTTAAAGCAGTCTGGCTATAAGAAAAATAAAACAGCGGCAGCTGTTGGTGAAAAAGAAATGCACCGCGGGAGGTTAAACGTGACAGCAAAGACAGCTTATGTAGTAGATTTTGACGGGACAATCACAGCAAAAGATTTATCCACAGGCCTGGCGCGGCATTTCGGCGGCGAGCGTTACCGGGAAATCGAAAGCCTCTACCGGCAGCGAAAAATTGGCATGCGGGGCTGGCTGGACGGAATGTCTGCCCTGCTGCCGGCCGATTTTGACCTGCTGATGGCCTACGTGGCGGAGCATGTGGTGATCAGGCCGGGGTTTCAAGAGTTTGTGCGTTTTGCCCGGGAGCAGGGTTGCCCGGTGACCATTGCCAGCGACGGCTTCGGTTTTTATATCGAACCAATTTTGGAGCGGTTCGGCTGCCTGGAATACATTGATACCATTTATTGTAATAAAGCGCTGCCCCGGGAAGACGGGACGCTGCGCATCGAAACCCCTTACCGCCATCCCACCTGCCCGGTTTGCGGCAACTGCAAGCCCAATCATGTTCTGGCGCTGAAGCGGCAGGGATGGAAAGTGATCTATATTGGAGACGGCAGCAACGATCGCTTCGGCGCCTCTTGGTCGGATTACATTTTTGCCCGCGACTGGCTGGCCGGGCAGTGTAAAGAACAGGGCATACCCTTCAGCCCCTGGAAAGATTTTTTTGATGTGATCCGGACCGGCGGCAGCCCGGCTGCCAATACCATCACCGTCTCCCCTTTCTGCCGGCCGGAGGGGGAAGGATATGTGTATTAGGCCCGGACCAGGTTTGCCAAGCGGCGTCAGGTGATAGCTGAACATGGTGGCGGCGGGCAGGGGCGCGGTGATACCGCGTCCCTATCCGCGGTCAGTGCGTGCTAAGGGCCAAAACAGGCAACAACGCATCATGGGAGCAGGGCACAGTGAATCGTTCCATAAACAGTCCAAAACCGGCGGGGGAGCCGGGGGTAGCAAAGATCTCAGGCAGCAGGATGAACTGGGTGCTTCTTTTTGTGGCGGCATTTTTTGTTTATGTTAATTTATTTGTCTCCATTACCATTTTCCCGCAGTATGCCGTGGAGATCGGCTGCACCCCGCTGCAGTCAGGCCTGCAGAACACTCTCTTCTTTGTCACGGCGGTGATCCTGCGTTTTTACTGCGGGCCCTATGCTGATCGCAGGGGCCGCAAGCTGCCCCTCCTGGTGGGCGCTTTTGTTTTCGCCACCACACCCTTATTCTTGCTGTTTGTAGAAGGGGCAACCGCCCTGATCCTGTTCCGGGTTTACCAGGCCATCGGCTTGGCCGCTTTTTTACAAAGCGGAAGCTCCCTGGTGGCGGATATGGCTCCGCCGCAAAAAAGGGGCGCCTACCTCGGAGCCTACCGCCTGCTGGTTGTTTTAGCGGTGCTGGGCGGTCCCCCGGCCGCGCTGGCCCTCATTGAAAAGTACGGCTTCAGGGCCTTTTTTGGCGCCTGCGCCCTGGCCGGTTTCTTTTCCCTGTTGCTGCTGATCCCGTTAAAAACACCTTCCTTGCCTCCCGGAGAGGCGCTCTCCCCTGCGGGCAGCGTCATGGGAGTGCTGCGCAACCGGCGGGTGTGGCCGCTGCTTCTGGGGATAGCCCTGGCCAACATCGGCTACAGTTCCCTGCTTACCTATGCCGCCATTTATATCTCTGAAACGGGCAGCATGGCCAACCCCGGCGCTTACTTTCTATACTTCGGCCTGGCCGGAATTGCGGCCAATTTATGCGCCGGCTTCCTATCGGACCGTTTCGGCCGCCCCTTTACCGCCTGGCCGGCCTTAATCCTCTTGGGACTGGGGAGCATCGCCCTCTCCTTTACTGGTACAGTGCCAGCGGCGGCTATTTTCAGCAGTGTGCTGGCCGGAATCGGAGTAAACGGCTCCATGGTGGTGCTGCTGGCCTGGCTGGTCGATGTGAGCGGCGAGAGGCTGCGCGCCACCGCTTTAAGTCTTCAGGAAAATACCATCGATCTCTCTTTTGCTGCGGGCACGTTTTTGTTTGGCCTGGCCGGCAGCTTGATCGGGTTTAAGGCTTCCTTTGCGGCGGCGGGGATCCTGATCTTATCCCCGGCGGTGGCACTGCTGCAGTTTTACCGGAGTCAACAGCGTCATAAAGCTGCACGGGGCCAGGAACCGCCCTCTTTTGCCTAAGGATAGGCCCATGACCATGGAGGGGATGGAGCCCGCTGCGCAGGCGGTGGCCCTGCGGAGCTGCATCGCCGGCACTGGCTGGATGAACGCAGGGCCAATATTGCTGATGCGCTGCAATAAGCCAAGCACAGCAGAGAAAGGGTGAAAGACATGGCCGATTTAGGCGTGACAATAGCCGGAGTTAGATTTAAAAATCCCATTGTCCTCGGTTCGGCCACGCCCACCATGAACTGGCAGTGTCTGAAGAAGGGCATTGCAGGGGGAGCGGGGGCCGGTATTTTGAAATCGCTGTTTGGTGACTCCGGAAAAGCGGGCCGGCGGTACCCGCGGCCCCGTTTTAAACTCTACGACTACAAGAATTATCCCGGTTACCCGCGAAAACTGCCGCGGAGCTTTACCCTGCATTCCCTGGAGGATTGTTCCGGGTACGGCTACGAAGCCTATATGGAAGACGTGAACCGGGCCAAGGAGGCCGTCCAGGACAATGGTGTGGTTATGGCCAGCCTTTCCGGCGCCACCCTGGAAGAGTGGGAAACCATGTGCAGTATGGTCAATGAGACCGGGGCCGACTGGGTGGAGCTGAATCTTTCCTGCCCCTATGCGGCGGACATGGGGATCAAAATGGGCGCCGGCGCGGTCGATCTGGCTCCGGCAGTGACCGCGGCCTGTGCCAGAATCTTAAAAAAGCCTTTCAGCGTTAAAATATCACCCCAGGCCGGCGACCCCATTGCCATCGCCAAAAAGGTGGAGAGCGCGGGCGCGCACGCGATCAATCTTGCGGCCCGCCTGTCCGGGATCATGATTGATATCGATACGGCCAGGCCGGTCGGCTGGGGCTCCCTGGGCGGCTACGGCGGACCGTACCTGCTCGGTTACGGGCTCAAGTGGGTTTCCCAGGCCGCCAGGGTATTATCGATCCCGATTATTGCCGGGTTGGGCGTGTGGGAGTGGCAGGATATCATCAGGTACACCATGGTTGGCGCTCACCTGGTCCAGTCGGCCACTGCGATCATGCTCCAGGGTTACAGCGTTTCCAGCAAGTGGGCCGAGCAGATTAACACCTGGCTGGATCAAAAAGGCTACAGCAGTATCAGCGAAATTCGCGGTATTGCACTGGAGCATATCAAAACGACCGCAGAGGTGGAGCGCTGCCCGGAAGGGGTTTTCGCCAGGGTTAATGAACAGCTTTGCGACCGGTGCGGGGTTTGTGTGCGCAGCTGTTTCTATGACGCCATTAAGCTAACGAAAGGCGGGGCTGTGGTGAACAGGGATAAATGCGACGGCTGTGGCCTGTGCGCAGAGGTTTGTCCCACCGGAGCCGCCGTCTTAAACGGGTAGAAATTAACGATTATGGGAATTCTCTTTGCCCGGCAGAACCTGAAGCTGGCTGCTCTCGCGTTTGCCCCCTTTGGCAAGGAGATCGTCTAAAGGGCTGTTTGCCGGAAGAACAGCCTGAGCCGCAACCTCCTCCTTCAGGTTGAATCTTGTTAAGAGGATGCGATTCGTATAAACTAAATGATATACAGCCAGTTCAAAGTGTCGGAGGCGATCCAGTGAAAATATTAGTCAGCGACACCATCTCGGCCAAAGGATTGAAAGTACTGGAAGAGAAGGCTGCGGTGGACTACCGCCCCGGGCTGCCCCCGCAAGAGCTGTTGGAAATCATCGGCCAGTATGATGCGCTGCTGGTGCGCAGCAGAACTAGGGTAACTGCGCCGGTGATCGAGGCGGCCCATAAGTTGAAAGTAATCGGGCGGGCCGGCGCCGGAGTGGACAATATTGATTTGGAAAAAGCCACTGAGAAAGGAATTGTGGTGATTAATACTCCCGGCGCCAATACCATATCCACGGCAGAGCACACCATGGCCATGCTTACCGCGCTGGCCCGCAACATACCGGCGGCCCACTGCTCCTATAAGGGGGGTGCCTTTAAGCGAGAGCAGTTCTTAGGGGTGGAGCTGTACCATAAAACCCTGGGCATTGTCGGCTTGGGCCGCATCGGCAGTGAAGTGGCCCGGCGCGCCCGGGCCATGGGAATGCGCCTTCTGGCCCACGATCCGTATATTTCTGCCGGGCGGGCTGAAAGTTTGGGCGTGGAGCTGACCGGGCTGGAGGAGCTGCTCCGCCAGGCTGACTTTATTACCTTGCATCTGCCCCTGGTGGCGGCAACACGCCACCTGATCGGTGAAAAGGAGTTTGCCCTGATGAAAGAAGGCGTGCGGATCATCAATTGCGCCCGGGGCGGGCTGATCGATGAAGAAGCCCTCTACCGGGCCCTGGTGTCAGGCAAGGTGGCCGGGGCGGCCCTGGATGTTTTTGAAGAAGAAGCCCCGGAAAAAAACAAGCTTTTCAGCCTGGAAAACGTGATCGTTACGCCCCACCTGGGGGCCTCAACCAGGGAGGCACAGGAGAATGTGGCCCTCCAGGCGGCGGAGCAGGTGCTGAAAGCCCTGCACGGCGAGCTGGTTACTTCCGCGGTAAATGTACCCGGTATTTCTCCGGAAATAATGGCGGAAATCAAACCGTACCTGCCTCTGCCTCACCTGCTGGGCAGCTTCCTGATGCAGCTTTTTGGCAGCCCGGTGGAAGAGGTGGAAATCCATTACAGCGGCGAAATCGCCTCCAAACCCGTCAAGCCCCTGACTATTTCCTGTTTAATCGGCATGCTGCAGGTAATTCTCGGCGAGCAGGTGAACTACGTTAATGCCCCTCGCATTATCGAGAGCCGGGGTATCCGGGTCAAAGAGATTTGCTCCAGCACCCATAAGAGCTACGCCAATCATATGGCCCTGCATGTAAAATCCGGCGAAAAAAGCTATACTGTGGCTGGAACTATTCTCAACGGAAACGACATTCGCATCGTTCAGATCGGCAAACATATTATTGACGTGGTTCCTTCCCGCTACATGCTGGTAACCACCCACTACGACCGCCCCGGCGTTGTGGGCAGGGTGGGGATGCTCCTGGGAAATGAGAATATCAATATCGCCAGCATGCAGGTGGGCCGGCAGTTTGTCGGCGGCGAAGCAGTAATGGTGTTGCAGCTGGATGACCCGGTGCCCCAGGAGGTTTTGCAAAAAGTGGCTCAACTGGACATCCTGCACAGCACCCATTTTGTCGAGCTGAAAGGCCAGGATTTGATTAAGACCGGTTAAAAATTGTGAACAGAGGAAACAGTACTGCGGGATCAAGGCGGCCCGGGTGGGATGCAGGGGCGTCCATGGTTCAGAAATATAGAAATTAATAAAGAAGAAAAGACATACGCACGCGGCGACAGGAGATAGAGAGAGGGCCAGGAAAAAAGCAAGGCCACAACTTTCTAACTCCTCTTTTTGTATTTAGGGCTCCTGGCTCTGCCATACTGAAGGTAATTCCTGTCAACTGCAAGTTGTTTATGCAATTTTTCTGCACCTATAAATTGCTGCAGCACAAATTCCATAATTTTTGATTGTTTATATCCACTGAATTTATAGTATAATTAAAAATAAATCATATTCGTACCAGTTGTGGGGTGAAGAATTGGATTACCGGGAGGCCATTGCAGAGGCGGCTGAGTTGATTAAAGGGTATAGAGGGTTTTACGCCCTTACCGGGGCTGGGATGAGCACGGAAAGCGGCATCCCCGATTTTCGCACCCCGGGAACGGGCATATGGGAAAAAGTTGATCCCATTGCCACGGCTTCCGTGGAGGTGCTGCACAGCAATCCCAGGCTTTTTTACGAAGTAGGTTTTGCCCGCTTTGCCAGTATAACCATGGCCGAGCCCAACCCGGGGCACTATGCCCTGGCGGAGCTTGAACGGAAGGGATTCCTTAAGGGATTGGTGACTCAAAACATAGACGGCCTGCATGTGAAAGCGGGCTCTAAAAAAGTGTGGGAGGTGCACGGTCACCTGCGCTCGGGCTACTGCCTGGGCTGCAAGCGGCGCTTCCCTTTTGAAGAGCTGGTGCAGCAGGTGGAGTTGAAGCGCATCCCGCCCATGTGCCATTACTGCTTTAACATGCTGCGGCCCGATGTGGTCCTGTTCGGCGATCCCATGCCCCCATTATTTTATGAAGTCTGGGAAGTGCTGGAGAAAGAATGCGACCTTATGCTGGTGGCCGGCAGCAGCTTGGTGGTCTACCCGGTGGCCGAACTGCCCCGGCTGGCGAAAAAACTGATCATCATCAACCTGCAGCCGACCGGTTATGACAGCCGGGCTGATGTGGTGATTCACGAAAAATGCGGCAAAGCCCTGAGCGACATTTTAAATGAATTGAGCAGATAAGAATCGGGCCGGAAACCGGGAGCAATTTGGCGGGGAGGTCTTTGATGCGCCGGCGATTATGGATCTTTTTGCTCGCCTTGTTGATGGGAGCAGGGACAGTTTCTGCCTTTGAAGGGGGTTCGGGGGAAGACGGACCTGCGGCCATGCCGGCCTGGGAAGTGAGCGGTCCGGACCTGCGCCTGAATCAGATCCAGGTCATCGGCACCCACAATAGTTATCATCTCCAGCCGGAGCCGGAACTTCTAGGGTTGATCGGTTTCTTTAGCAAAGAGGCCGCCCTCTCCCTGGGCTATTCACACCGCCCCCTGACCGAGCAGCTAAAGCTGCTGCAGATCCGGCAGCTGGAGCTGGATGTTTATGCCGATCCCGAAGGCGGCGCTTTTGCCTGCAGGGCCGGCCTGGCGCTGCTGGGGCAGGAGGCCTGCGCCGGGGAGGAGGCCCTGAAGCAGCCTGGATTTAAAGTGATCCATATCCCGCACCTTGATTTCGGCACTACGGTCCTCACTTTTGTGGAGGCCCTTGAAGAGATCAGGGACTGGTCCCTGGCCCACCCGGGGCACCTGCCGGTGATGGTGCTGGTGGAAGTAAAAGAAGATTTGACCCTGGAATCCATGGGCTGGCCGCTGCGCCTGGCGGCGCAGCTGGGCCGGACCTGGTTGAACTTATATGGTATACCCTTTAATTTTCCCCCGGCCCCGGGCGCTGCGGACCTGGATGATCTCGACGCGGAAATTCGCTCCGTCTTCACGGAGGAACAGCTGATTACACCGGATCAAGTGCGAGGAGACTATGCCAGCCTGGAGGAGGCCATTCTCAAGGCTGGCTGGCCAACTCTGGATGAGGCCAGGGGCCGCGTTCTATTTGCCCTGGACAACCTGGGCCGGATCCGGGAATTATACCTGGAAGGACGGCCGTCGCTGGAAGGAAGAGTCATGTTTGTCAGCTCGCCGCCGGGAGAGCCCTCGGCCGCCTTCATTAAAGTAAACGACCCCACCGGCAGCAATGAAGCGTTGATCCGCCACTACGTCAGCCGGGGCTACCTGGTGCGAACCATGGCTGATGGAAATCAGCTTGTGGCCCGGGATGGAGATACGACCCGGAGGGACGCTGCCCTGAAAAGCGGCGCCCAGTACGTGAGCACCGATTTTCCCGAAGAAGCGCCATGGGGCTACCGGGTCTATCTGCCGGGGGCGGAGGGAGCGCCGGCCCGCGTCAATCCTATCAGCGGGCCCGCCGGAGCGGAGGGTCCGATATTGGAATGAAATTAAGCAGGTGCTGGATTGGGCTCCCCCTTTTAATTTTAAAAAGGGCGTCAAGGAGGACCGCTTTATGGAAATTATATGGCATGGCACCGCCACTCTGACTTTTTCGGCGGGAGGAAAAAAAATTCTCTTTGATCCGTTCCTGCCCATGAACCGCGCGCTGCCTTCGCCTTCCCTGGAAACGCTGGGAAGCGCTGGCGATATATTTATCACGCATGGCCACTTTGATCATCTCGTTGATGTACCCCGGGTCATGGCGGCCGGACAAAACCTGGTATACTGTTCCGCAGAAACAGCCCGGGTTCTGCTGCGGGAAGGCATACAGGCGAATCGTATCGTAGCCATCAAGCCGGGTGACTTGATTGAGTGCGGGCCCTTTAAGCTGCGGGTTTACCGGGGAAAACATGTTAAATTCAACAGTCAGTTAATCCTTAAAACGGTGTTTAACCGGCGCATGGTTGCCTACCGGGAAAATTTGTGCGCCCTGCTTAAAATGCTGCGCCGCTACCCGCAGGGGCAGGTTCTGATCTTTTTCATCGAAGCTGAAGGAAAAAGAATTCTTCACCTGGGCAGTTTAAACCTTGATCCGGCAGAACAGTACCCAGAGCAGGTGGATTTGCTTTCCCTGCCCTACCAGGGGCGCTCCGATTTAGAGAGCTATGCCCTTCCCTTCATCCGCCGCTTTCGCCCCCAGGGAGTATACCTGCATCATTTTGACGATTCTTTCCCTCCTGTTTCCAGCCGGGTCGATTTAAAGCCGTTTCTGGCGGCAATGGAAAAAGAGTTTCCCCAAACCAGGGTTATCGTGCCCGGTTATGGAGAGACTGTTGTGATCTGACGGCCGGAGGGTTATACTAGTGGTGAGCCGGCTGGGCTCTGCCCACTACTCTGCAGGCACTCTTCGTTTTTTGCGCAGATCCCTTCTAGCAGAACTAAGTGAGGTGGTTGTGTGCGGATTTCATTCGTGGAAAAACCGGAGCTGGATGCCGTTGACTTAACGAACTTAAGAAGGGCAGTGGGATGGGAAGGAGATCTCGAGCGGGTTAAAAAGACCCTTGGCCGCAGCTACTATTGGGTAGCCGCCTTTGAGGCGGAAAAGCTAATCGCATTCGTTGAAGTAATTAGCGATGGTGTTGATGATGCCTATATTCGCAACCTGATCGTCCACCCCGATTACCAGCGCCGGGGCATCGGCCGGAAGCTGCTGGAAATGGTGTTATCCAGGGTTAAAGCCGATCGGATCAAAACCGTAAATGTTCTCTTTGAGCCGGGGCTGGAACCTTTTTACCGCAAAGTCGGGTTTAGGGTCGTTTGCGGCGGCTTAATCGATAACCATGCTGCAAAAGGATAAAGGCCCTCTCCCTGCGGGGAGGCATGCTTCTTCCTGGAGCGGAAGGCAGGAATATATCCTTAAATATTGAATATTCTACAATAGAATTGGAGTTGAAAAAATACCTTGGGATGCCTGCCGCCCCAGGAGCGGGCTGTCCCGACCATGGGAGTTTTTTAAATGAATATTGCTTTTTTCCTGCTT
The DNA here is from genome assembly GCA_029782095.1 of Bacillota bacterium. Taxonomy (GTDB): domain Bacteria; phylum Bacillota; class Dethiobacteria; order DTU022; family DTU022; genus JAKPEE01. The sequence continues at coordinate 10,578 of JAKOVL010000023.1, forward strand.
CCTAAGAAGGAAGTTGTTTATTTGACCAATAATAGCACCATGCGCCAGGCCTTGGAAAAAATGGAGTACCACCGCCACACCGCCATCCCCCTCATTGATGAGAGGGGTCGCTATGCCGGCACAATTACCGAGGGAGACCTGCTGTGGAAATTAAAAAATATGCCCAATTTTAATTTGAGCTGTGCCGAAAAAATATTGCTCCGGGACATTCCCCAGCAAATGCAAAATCAACCGGTAAAAATTGATGCGAAAATTCAAGATCTCCTCTCTTTGGCCGTGGGGCAGAACTTCGTCCCTGTTGTGGATGATGACGATATATTTATCGGCCTGGTGAGAAGAAGTGAAATTATCGAGTACTGCATTAAGCTGTTAAAAGAAAACAATCTGATTTCGTAAGAAAGGCCGGATTGAGGGGGAAGAAAGCTGTCTAAACCATCTGAGCGGTTAAACAAATTGTCGCAGTCAAAATGCTCGCGACTGTGCCAGTTTTACGCGCCCTATGAGTTATACTGCTGCTGCCTGCTTGAGCTTATTCAGGAAGGCCTCTGGGTCATTGACGCCGACAACCGTACCGTTTATGTCAACAGAAAAATGGCCGACATGCTGGGCTACACCGTGGAAGAAATGGACAACCTTCCTGTAACGGATCTGATTGATAAAAGCGATGCAGCAAAATACTTTTCTTTTTTGGAAAGACACGAGGCCGGAATTAAAGAAAGCCTCGATTTTGTTTTTATGCATAAATCCGGGCGTCGCGTCTACACCAGGCTTGAAATTGCCCCTTTATTCGGCAAAGACGAGCAATTCTGCGGGGCCATGGCCCTGGTTACAGACCTTACCGCCCAAAAGGAAACCGGGGCCAAACTGTGGGCCGCCAGAAACCGCCTTCAGGCCGTGGTCGAGAATATCAGCGACGTATTTGTCCAAACTGACAGGCGGGCCATCTTGGAGTATGTCAGCCCGTCATGCAGCAGGGTGCTGGGGTTTACTGCAGAGGAGATGGTCAACAAGTCGGCATTTGATTTTATCCATCCTGAAGACCGCAAGCTGGCGCAGGAGTATTATGAGCGCATCGCCGGCGGCGAATCGCTGGATAATCCGGAAATTCGCTTAAGGCATGCCGACGGTCACTATGTCTGGACTGAAATCGTGGGTAAGTCAGTCAATGACCGGCAGGGCTGCTTCAGTTTCGCCGCCTTTGTCATTCGGGATATCACCGAAAGAAAAAAACAGGAAAGGGAGCTGTTAAAAGCAGCCCGGCTGGAGTCCATTGCTCTGATTGCCAGCGGGATTGCCCATGATTTTAACAACCTGCTCGCAGTAGTGCAGGGGCATGTGGCCATGGCCAAGCTCAGTTTAAATAAGCCCGAACAACTCCTGGAACGGCTGGAAAAGGTTGAACTGGCTGCGATGCAGGCCAGAGATTTAAGCGCCCGGCTGATCTCTTTTTCCAAGGGGGACCTGCCAGAAAAAGAGATCATCCGGCCGGCCTACCTGGTTGAGGAAGCGGTGGCGGTAGCTTCAAGCAATCAAAATATACATTTTTC
>JAKOVL010000167.1 GCA_029782095.1 Bacillota bacterium
CGTGGAAACGGCCCTGCGGGAGTGGTTGCGGAAATAATTGGTCCGCCGGGAGCCGGAATCCCGGTAGAAAGAAAAATTAAGGTGGATTAGCCTACGCCGGTTGTTTGGCTTTGCATATTTTTTTAAACGGTATGCCCTGTGTTGTGCAGGGCTCTTTTATTGTATTGGGAGATTTTGTGGAACAAATGGCGGGGTCGGTAATTTAACGATTAGCCTGGCGTTGGTTTTGTTGCGGTTTGAATCTGCGTGGGGCTGTTTAGCCATTGGTAAATGGGTAAATGGGTATTTCAGGGATTGTCTGGCTGGCAATCGTGGCATTGCCGGCCAATTTATTTTTATTTGGAGGTGTGGAGTTTTGGCTGATAAACAAGACATGGTAAAGCTGATAGACAGTCGGGTGAAAAGCTGGTTCTGGTTGTATAATTCGGTGATTGATCGTCAGGGATGGGATATGTATAAAAAGATGGTCTATGCGGTTTTGGCGTGTCACAGCGATGGTGGGTCCCGGTGGGTGGAAATTAGCAGCGCGACGATAGCTGAACATGCAGGCTGTTCTGTGCGCAAGGTGAGATCGGTAATTGACGACCTGGCTGCAGAAGGCGTTTTGGAAATCAAGTCCGGCATGACAGCGAAAGCTTACCGGGTGGTCCAGAACGAGGCATCGGATATGTCAAAGGGGCGCTGGTTCTGGTGCGACAAGTTTTTATTTGAGCGCAAGGATCTGGACATTTACGAGAAGCTGGTTTACCTGGTTCTGGTCCGTCATGCTGATGGCAAAAACAGGCGTGCCATGGTGTCCTATGCGAACATAGCTATGGGTGCCGGCTGTTCCCGGCGCAAGGCCATAGATGTCGTGGGATCGCTGGTCGAAAAGGGATTGCTGTTGGAGCCGGTTGTGACCGAGAAGGGAAATGTTTATTTTATAAACAATGTCCTGGCCGAGACTTTTTCTGGAGCTGTGTGTGAAGATGTGGAGCAGCAGGAAGAGGCTGAGGTGGTGCACGGGGTGCAGGGGGCTGCACCAGGTGCACTAGTGCATGCCGTGCAGGGGGCTGCACCAGGTGCACTAGTGCATGCCGTGCAGGGGGCTGCACCGTGTGCACCAGTACCCAGCTCTCAGGGGGCTGCACCAGGTGCACTAGTGCATGGCGTGCAGGGGGGGCTGCACCGTGTGCACCAGTACAGGGCCAAGTGGTGCATGGCGTGCATGGTGATCGGGACAGGGCCATAGAGTTAATCGAGGGGGAGTTGTCTGTGGCGGGGCTTTCCGGGGAGCCTGTTATTCTGATAGAAGACCAGGATGATGCGGTGCGGGTGGTTATTCATTATGTCCGGCATGTACCAGCGCCGGCCATGCTTAATACTGCGGGCAATTTCGATGTGACTGGTCATGCTGTTTAC
>JAKOVL010000204.1 GCA_029782095.1 Bacillota bacterium
ACGCGGCTGCTGAGGCGCATTATCCGGGACGCCCAGTATCGGGGCATCAGCGCCCGGGAAACTATCGCCAGGTGGCCTTCGGTCAGGCGTGGCGAAGAGCGCAATATTTTCCGCCTGCAGGAAGAGGCTGATATCATGTTCAATTCGGCCCTGGTTTACGAGCTGGCGGTGATCAAAGAATACGCCGAGTCCCTGTTGAAAGAAATCGACCACAGCCACCCCGAATATATCGACGCCAAAAGGCTGCTTACTTTTCTTTCATTTTTCCTGCCGCTGGAACCGCATGATGTTCCCTCCAACTCCATCCTGCGTGAATTTATTGGCCAATCCTGCTTTTTTTAAAGAAGGGCTTTTCAGCCTTTTTTTTTCAATTAGCAGGAAAATATTTTTCACCGTTGAATAGTATTACTAATTCAATAAATCGTGCTATGCCTTCTCCTGGCCAGGAGCGCCTTTAAGCACGGTTGGAGGGATCCTCTAAAATGAAACCAACCAAATTTTTTACTGCTGTTCTTGTTATCGTGCTGACTTTCTTGCTTGTGGCCGGCTGCGCCGGCGACCAAGAGGGAGAGAACGGAGCGGAAAACGGCACCGCCGCAGAGACCGGCACCCTGGTATTCACAGCCAACGGCGAAGAATTTGTCCGCGAAGGTTTTTTAACCAAAGATGGATGGGACATTACTTTTGAGCATGCGTACGTGACTTTAGGCGGCATCACTGCCTATCAGACCGATCCCCCCTACGATGTGGGCCAGGGCTGGGATATTAACTACCTGGTGAAGGTGGAGCTGCCCGGCACCTATACCGTGGACCTGGCCGACCCCGAGGCCGACCCGGCCGTGGTGGCTGAAGAGACCGCGGCGCCCGCCGGCAGGTATAACGCGCTCTCCTGGAATCTGGTCCGGGCCACTGAAGGGCCGGCCGAAGGATCTGTGCTGCTGCTGGCCGGCCGGGCCGTCAGGGGTGAAGAAGAGATTGAATTTGTTTTACGCCTCGATGAAGAGGTGGCCTATCTCGGCGGAGAATATATCGGCGACGAAAGAAAAGGCATCCTCGCTGCCGGCGGCACCGCAGAAGTGGAGATGACTTTCCATTTTGACCACCTTTTCGGCGACGGGACAGAGGATGAAAACGACCCTCTTAACCTTGACGCCCTGGGCTTCGACCCCCTGGCCGCCCTGGCCGTGGATGGAAAAGTGGAGGTAAACACAGCCTCGCTGCGGGAGTCCCTGGACAGCGAACATTTCGAGCTGCTGCAGGCGATCATGACCCA
>JAKOVL010000209.1 GCA_029782095.1 Bacillota bacterium
CGCTTTTAAGAAACGTAAAATATTTTCCCGGGCATTCGATGAGATGATGGCCAGGTAAAGTCCCTTTTGGGCCAGGGTGCGGACCACAGCAGCGATCCCGGGGTATGCCGGGCAGCTGTCCATGTACTGTTCGCAGGCGGCCCGCGCATCGCGCACCAGGCCGGGCAATTTGGACAAGGGAACCCCGGCGGCTTTAAGGCGGGCTTTGATCGGGAGGCTTTTTAGTTTTTCCAGCTCTTCCAGGGGGAGCACTTTCAGTCCGTATTTTTTGGCGATCTGGGGGTAGCAATGTAAAAATATCTGCCTGGTGTCGGCCAGGGTGCCGTCAAAATCAAAGAACACTGCCCTGATCATCAGCTAAACCATCTCCCATTTGATCTGTGGATGAATTCTGTTAAGCGGTTATTTGGCTTATTTTATCATTTTAGCCTGGCCTTATGGGCCACGATCTGCCGCACCAGCTCTCCGCTGTTGGCCGGCGGGGCACCCACGGGGTGGCGCCCCAGTTTGTCGCTCAACCTGTGGTAGTGGTGCATTAAATGGTCACTCCCCGGCATTTTTACGGGGCTCAGCAATAGTCCCCGGGTTTACCAACATGTATATTCCCATGGCAGGGCAGGCTTTCCTATTTTTTTCGAGCCAGGGACAGTGCGCCCCGCGGCGTCTTTAAAAAGGCAGCTCCTCCAGGGGCACCAGGTGCACATGGCCGGCGGCAATATCCTGCGCCAAAGCGTCGCGCACCTCATCCTTGGCGGAAAAGTATAGAATCTGCCAGCCGGAGGCGGCAATTTGCAGCAGCGCCTGCAGCTGCCTTTGCAGGCGGCTGCTGTCAGATTTAATGAGCGGGTCGTCCATGATAAAGAACCCTTTTTCGTTTTGCAGCAGCTTTTCGCCGAGGGCCAGGCGGATGGAAAGGTAAAGCTGGTCGTAAGCGCCGCCGGAAAGCTTCTCCGCCGCCAGGAGGGCGCCGTCGCGGCGCCGCACCCGGATGGCGCCAGCGGCCTGGTCGTAAACAACCGTTTCGTAGAGGCCGGCGCTGAAGCGGCGAAAGTGCCCGCTGACGGAGCTGTTTGCGCCGAAAAGCTCGGCCACGCGCGCCTTTTCCTGCTGCTCGATCTCTTCAAAGAGGGCAATTACCGCCAGGGCATCGGTCCGGTTGGTCTCGTGGCGCTCCACGAATCCGGCCAGTGCTTTTTGGGCCGCTTCCAGGTCGGTCACGGTGTGGCAGTAAATATATTCACTTTCTTCCTGGAGGACGCGATTGACTTCGCGCTCGATCTCTTCCAGGCGGTAGCTGAAAGCGAGGATATTGTTTTGCAGCTCTTCCAGCCGGCGCTGCCACTGCTGCTGCTCCGCCTTCAGGGCAGTCAATTCCTTTTCGCCAAAGCGCACCTCCCGGGCGCAGTCGCGATAGGCCGCCAGGTCGTTAACGGCCTCTTCCCAGAAAACAAGATTTTGCGCCAGATCCGGCCCCGGTTCGCCGAAAAGGCCGGCCAGGACGCTGCGCTGCTCTCCGGCCAGCCGCTCCACCTCCTGTTTCAGCTTCAGCTGCCGGAGATACTCCGGAAGGCTTTCTGCGCCGGAGCGGCGCTTGATTGCTTCCATTTCTCTCTCTTTTTCGGCCAGCCCCTGCTCCAGGGCGCCGCGGCGCTCCTGCAGCGAAGCCACTTCCCGCTCCAGGGCGGCCAGCTCCTTTTGCAGGCGCAGCAGCTGTCCCTGCGCGGCGCTGTAATCTTCAACAAAAGCCTGCACATCGCGGTCAATTTGCCCTGGCTCCCCCCCGTCCAGGCCGCAGCGGGCCAGGTCGGCCCGGAGCTGCTCCAGGGCTGCGGCCAGCTCACCTCGTTTTCCAGCCAGCCGATAGAGGGCCAGCCAGGCATATGCTGCCACGGCAGCAGCCGGCACGACGGCAGCATAAAAGAGGAAATGGGGGGTGAGCAGCACACCGGCCAGGGATAAGGCTAAAAGTATGACGGAGGCGATGGCGGCCCCGCGAAAAAGCTTTTCTTTTTCTTCCTGCCGGACCAGGGCTTCGCGCCCGGCGCGGTAGTTTTTCAGGGCGGGCCGGATCTCTTCATCAATCGCTTTTTTACGCCGCTCCAGCCGCTCGAATTTTTCCTGTTTCTCCTGCAACATCCCTTTGGCTGAAGACAATTCGCCCCTTTTTTCAGCCAGGGCAGCCTCCAGCCGCTCTTTCTCGCGCCGCAGCTGCTCCGCGTCCCGGGCTGCTTCGGACCAGCGGCGCTCCCCGGCCTGGTCAAACTGCTGCAGCTGCTTTAGCTGCCTTAGCGAACCCTGCAGCTTCCCCAGGGCGGCAAGGCCTTTCTCGTAAAGCTCCCGCTTGCGGGCCTGCTCCATCTCCTCCACAGCGGCAGCGGCGGCGCGCAGGCTCTCTTCTGCGGCCACCTGCGCTTCCTCGAGGCTGTCATAGCCTGCCTGCCGCAGTTCCGCCAGCAGGGCATCAATTTTTTCGGCCAGCTCCCGGGCCCGCTCCAGCCGGGAGCGCAATTTTTCTTCTCCCGTATTGCGAAAGGCGCCCGAGGGGGTGAGCCGGCCCATGTCGCGCAATATATTTTTGATCTTTTCGATTTCGTCGGTACGCAGCCCGGTGAGGCGATCGGTTACCCCGGTATAAAACTCGCTCTCCCTGGCAATGGAGAGATCACTATTCCGGATAAAAAAGATATTGGCGCATTCTGAGACAGTGAGACCGGTTAACCCGGCCAGGTCGCCCTGTTCGGGCAGCTTGTAAGCAACGCTGTCTTTTTCGGCGATAAGGTACCCTTCCGGAAACTCTTCCACCCGCTGCAGGGCTGAAAACTCTTTTTCCCGGGCGCGCTTCCCCCAAAGCAGCTTTACCAGGGCGTCGATAGTCAGGGTTTTACCGGCCTCGTTGCGGCCCCAGAGCAGGTTGAACCCCGGGGCAAAGGAGCAGCCGCGCCCGCGCAGCGGCCCATACAGTTGAATCCAGAGCTCTTTAATTAACATAACTTTACCTCCATCATGGCCCTGAGGGCCAGTTCGCGCCGTCTCTCCTTTTCCTCCGGGCTGCCTTCCTCTTGCTCCAGCCTGGCCTGAAATGCCTGAAACAGATCATCGGCCAGGATGGAGCCGATATCTTTAAAGGTAAAGACGGGCGCGGCGGCACAGCGCCCCTCGATGAGGGTGCGCACTTGTGCGGCCAGTTCCGCTTCGCTGCATCCGGCGGTCCCGTCCATATAGCCGCCCACAGTAACCAGGAGGCGCGCCGCCGGGTGCAGCCCGGTCAGAGCGGCGCGGACCTGCTCCAGGGGGCCGGCCGCGGTGAACGGATCCAGCTTGATCGCTACTTCGGCAAAATGGAACGTATCCAGCGCATATTCACCGGGCGGCCCGCCCGGGGTAAAAAGGTTGACCTTGCGCTGCCCCGTTTCACGGCGGGTCACCGAGACGGGCGACCCGGGATAGACAAAGTAGCGACCCCGCTCCAGGCTCCAGACCCTGAAGCTGGAATGGAAATGCCCTGCTAAAATGGCGTCAAAGGGCAGCTGCTGGAAATAAGAGAGCTTCACCGGCATGTAGCGCTCGTCGCCTTCTTCGCCCAGCTCGTGCCGTGAGAAAAAAGCGTCCAGCAGCTCGCCGTGCAGCAGCAGCAGGTGGCGGCGGCGATCACCGGCAGTGCGCCCCGCCATGTTATGGAGCCGGCCCAGGATTTCTTTGCCGCCCAGCGGTTCAAAGGGCAGCCCCCAGACCACGGTGCTCTCCTGCTCAAAGGGACGCTGCCAGTCATCCAGCACGGCGGCGCTGTCGCCCAGGTAGAGGCCAGAACCGAAAGCGACGGCGTCGTGGTTGCCCGGCAGAACCAGGACGGTGAAAGGCAGGCCGGAGAAAACCTGGCGCACGCTGTCCTGCAGCCTGAGCAGGTCGGCGCCCCGGTCAAAAAGATCGCCGCAGATAACCATGAGATCAATCTTTTCCCGCGAGCCCAGTTCCAGCAGCGCAACCAGGGCCTGCCAGCGCTCGTCTGCGT
>JAKOVL010000211.1 GCA_029782095.1 Bacillota bacterium
TGTTGAACGACTGCACTGTGGAGTAAAAGTATCGTAAAATTGCCATTAATGTATTGAAGGAGTGGTTCTTCATAAAGGCTATCTATGATCAAATGGAAGTAATTATGTAGTTCCAGGCTGATCCCAAGCAATAGTCAAAGGTGGTTTTAAATTAATTTGTCTGGAACGAGGAAATATACCCGCTAAGTATTGACACAGTGGCGCCGCTGCCTCCAATTGACGCATTAACATAAGGTTTGATATGATTATATTAATTGACAATATTTTTAAGTGGGGTAGAGCATGGGCTTAAAAAGTCTAGATGACGTTAAAATCAGCGTTGCCTTCCGCTTTCACGTCAACTTCTACCACTCCTACCGGGCCGACACCCCGGATGAAGACGGCATCGGCAAGGATATCCGCTTGGTGAAATACATCCTCGACATCCTCGATCGCTACAACGACGCAGGCATGCCGGTCAGGGGCACCTGGGACCTGGACAACTATTTTTCCCTGGAAGAGCGCATGCGCTGGCACTGCCCCGAACTGATCGAGCGGATCCGGCAGAGGGTGGAGCGCGGTTACGACGAAATAGAGATCATGTCGTACAACAACGGCCTGGTTTCGGCCCTCACAGAGGAAGAATTCCTGGAGAATATGAGGCTTTCCATTTCCAATCCGGGCCGATCGGGGGTCAGGGATATATTCGGCACTTACGCCCCGGTAGTGCGCCCCCAGGAATGCATGATGACTCCGGGCTTGATTCGGCTCTACAGGCAGGCCGGCATAGAAGCGGTCTCGCTCTTTTACAGCTGCATCCCCTTCAACAGCTTCAGCAATTTTGTGCCGCTTTTGCCCGTGGAGCAGCGCTACAACCCCCTCTGGTACTCGGCTCCCGGTTTTGATGAAAAAATTGTGGTCCTGCCGGCGATCAACCCGGGCGACGTTTATGATCATTTCGGCCTTACCCGCCTGGTCAAGAAGCTGCGCCGGGAGCAGGAGCGGATGGAGCGCCCCTGCGACCTGCTGGTGCTGCTGGATATGGATGCCGACGATGATTTCTGGCAGGGTTATCTCAATACCACCGTTTCTTTTGGCCTGGGCTTGCGGAAACCCCTGCTGGAGGGCGGGTTGAACCTGATGATCCGGGCTTTGAGCCGGCTGCCCTACGTCCGGTTCGACACGCCCTACTCCTACCTGCAAACCCACCCGCCGGCAGGTGAGGTGCAGGTGGGGCAGGATACCGCCGACGGCTCCTTTGACGGCTATGCACCCTGGTCGGATAAGCTGGAGAATACCAAGCTCTGGACCGGGATCGACCGCACCCGCCTGCTGTCCGAGTATGCGCTGGCCGTATCCGGAGATGACCCCGGCATCAAGGCGGAAATCGAAAAGACTATTCCCGCCAGGCTGCTCACCACCTCGACCACCCACTTCGGCCTCTCCACCCCGGTCATGTGCAAGCCGCGGCTGGAGCAGGCCTTCGGCCGGGTCAAGGGGACGCTAAAGCACGCCCAGCAGCTGCTCGACCGGGCCCTGGCGCAGGCGCCCCGGGGGAAAAGCAAGATTGAGGCGGTCATCCCCAAACGCTATTACCGGGGCGACGGCCTGAAACAAGGGCTGATTCGCCTTAGCGCCCCCCCTGATCTATCCCTGACCGGTGAAGGGGTGCAGCTATCCTTCACCCGGAAGGTCTTCGGCCGCCAGGAGACGGTGCTGCTCTACCGCGGCAACAGCTTCAAGATCCCGCTGGTTCCAGGGGAGCCGCCGTCCCGGTCATCTGTTTACTGCGCAGAGAAGGCCATCGGCAATGACGCCATTCGCCTTTCCCTGAACGGGGCCCGGGAACTGGAGTTGCACTACCGCGGCCGCGCTGTCACCGACCCGGGCTCCTTTGCCACCGCGATCCATTACGGCTCTGCCGTGATTCGGGCCTCCGGCGTGGAGTATACCTTTTCTGCCGTTGAAGGCAGGGCCGCCTGCATCACCGAAACGGGAAAGGTGGTGCTGGACCGGGCCGGGGAAAAGGCCGCCGTTTACGAGAAAAAATATCTGATCGCCGGGGATCTGCCCTACCTCTTTGTGGACGTGGATATCCGCTACCCCCTCACCGCCGATTACGGCACCAGCAGGGCCAAGGTGCGGAAGCTGCACCGCGGCTACGATACCCGGTGGAAAGAAATCATGCCCCTGGAAATAGTGGCCGCGTTCAGGGGCAGCGACGCCCGGCCCATACGCGTCTACAAGCATGACTTTTTGGGGGTGCTCAGCTACTTTGATTTTAATTACGGGCAATTCAGCGCCAACCGGGAGATAGACGCCAGCAACAATGCCATTACCTGCGGGTTTGTTGCTTTTGCCGCCGGCGGGGAAGGGCTGCTCATCGCCCAAAGCGCCGCCGCAGATAACAATTTTGCCTTTAGCCGGGTCCGCCTGAGAAAAGACGGCGGCGGCGATAAACTGCTGATCAACCCCTTCGGGGTCTATTACGGAAAGCAGCTGCACTATATAACCGAAAATGTGGGGCTGGCCAAGAAGGCGGCGCTGAAATTTGCCGAATCATACATGTCCTGCGCGCCCACCTTCAGGGGTGGACGGCAGCAGTTCAGCCTGATGATCGCCCCCTATGACGGGGATCGCCCGGGGGATCACCTGATCAACGACGCCCTCATGCATGCCTATCCCCCCTACATCCGCTCCACCGATGAAAAGGTGGGGATGATTGACTTCACCGGCTGGGATGATTACGTGCCCCGGTAAAGGAGTGCAGCCATGAAGCTGACTTTTCGCTGGTACGGCGACAGCGATCCGGTAACACTGGAAATGATCCGGCAAATCCCCGCTGTAAGCGGTGTTGTTTCCGCCGTCTACGACGGGCCCGCCGGAGCAGTCTGGAGCAACGAAAGCATCCTGCGGCTGAAAGAAAAAGTGAACAGCGCTGGGCTGGAGCTCCCGGTGGTGGAAAGCGTGCCGGTGCACGAAAAGATTAAGCTCGGCCTGGATTGCGATGAGCTGATTGACAATTACTGTGAAAATATCCGCAGGCTCGGCCGGGCCGGAGTCAAGGTAATTTGTTATAATTTCATGCCGGTGTTCGACTGGCTGCGCAGCGAGCTAAGCAGAGAGCTGCCCGACGGCTCCCGCACCCTGGCCTACGACCACGGGGCCATCAGCCGGTTCAACCCCGCTGCCGGCGGCTTCTCCCTGCCCGGCTGGGCAGAGAGCTATACCGGGGACCAGCTGCAGGAGCTGCTCGAGAGCTACAAAAGCGTTGACGCCGCCAGGCTGTGGGACAACCTGGCCGCCTTTCTGCGGCGGATTATTCCTGTTGCCGAAGCAGCCGGGGTCAAGATGGCCCTTCACCCCGACGACCCTCCCTGGCCGGTCTTCAACCTGCCGCGCATCATCGTCGACCAGGACAGCCTGGCCAGGCTGCTGTCCATCGTCGACAGCCCCGCCAACGGGCTGACCTTTTGCACCGGCAGCCTGGGCGCTTCCCCGGCCAATGATCTGCCGGCGATGATTAAAAAGTTTGCCCGGCGCATTCATTTTGTCCATCTGCGCAACGTGCTTATTACCGGCCACAAAAGTTTCATTGAAACAGCCCATCCAAGTTCCTGCGGCAGCCTGGACATGTATCGCATCGTGGCCGCCCTGGTGGACAGCGGTTTTGACGGCTACGTCAGGGCCGACCACGGCCGCATGATCTGGGGCGAAAGCGGTCGCCCCGGCTACGGCCTCTACGACCGGGCCCTGGGGGCAGCCTATATCACCGGCCTATTCGAAGCCGTGGAAAAAGGCGGGGCGGAAAGAGAACGGCCCCTCTAAGCTGGGCGTGGCGGCAGCCTGCTTGGCCGCGTTGCCGGAAGGGACTTTAACTTGCCGATCTGTGATCACCAGGCGCTGTGCGGGAAAACAGGGCTGTGCCGTTAACATCCTGATGGTTTACTGGCCGCTCCAGTTCTCCAGCATTTTTTTAACGGACCTGTTCATTTCTAAAGCAAAGCTCGCCGAGAATTTTTGGAAATAAACTTGCCGTCCGGCATTGCCGGAGCTGCCTCTATATTTGGCGGGCATGCTTTGCTCCATCCGGTCAAAATCTTCCCCGGTGAACCGTTTATAACTATTTTCAAAGACAATAAATTCCCGATCAAGCCTTTCTGTTCTCTTGCGTCTTATCTGCTGCTCTGTCGGGTAGCCAAAGCAGAGCATGGTAATGGGGAAGACATAGGCAGGCAGGTGCAGTAGTTCCCGGTGAATCTCGTAATTCTCCATGATATCTCCGATATAGCATGATCCGATGCCCAGCGATTCGGCGGCGATAACCGCATTCTGGGCCGCAATCAGGGCGTCGCAGCAGGCCAAAAGGAGGTCTCCCTCCTGGGGGTGTCGCATTGGTTGCCCCCTTTCCCGGCAGAGCTCCGGGATGCCGCTTGCCAGAAAATGATCGTACCAGCGCTGATAGTCGGCCAGAAAGATCAGCAGCAGGGGAGCCCTGGCGATAAAAGTCTGGTTGTCGCAAGTCTCAGCCAGCCTCTCCTTGAGGGATTGCTCCGTAATATCCAGTATGGAATAAAGCATTAAATTGCCCGCGGTAGGTGCCCGCAGCGCCGCTTGTATAATCATCTCTTTTTCCGCTTCGGGAATGGCGGTATCCTTGTAAGCACGGATAGACTTTCGGTTGTGAATAAGCTCAAGGGTTTGATTCACTGGTTTTCCCTCCATTTACACTTTTTCTATCCCATACGAGATCGTCCGCATTTAGCCCTGCATAAATGGCGCGAGCCCATTTCATAGTATTTTACCGTACCGGTAGAAATGTCAATCAACAAAGATGGCAGCGTCTCCTTCTTCATACCTGGTCATTCTCCGATTCCGGGATGTTCCTAAAATTTAGGAGAAATGGTTTTTGAGCGATGTTTGCCTGGCTCAAGGCAGGAAGCTGGTCATGCCGGCTTGAAATTAATAAAAAAGGTTTTAGCACTTCTTTCCTGTATTATGGTGAGCAAGGATATAAAACAAGGAGCGCAAAGATGAAAACGGATTCTATTTACGCCCATGGCTTAAGGCCGCCGCTGAAATGGGCTGGAGGCAAAAGGTGGCTCGTCCCTCACTTAAAGCCCCTCTGGGAGCCTTATGCGCACCGCCGCCTGGTTGAACCGCTGTGCGGTGGATTGGCGGTGGCCCTGGGGTTATTGCCGGCCAAAGCTCTGCTCAACGATATTAATGTTCACCTGATCAATTTTTTCCGGTGGGTGGGGAAAGGTCTTTCCATAGAAATTCCGATGGAGAATGACAAGACCCTTTATTACACTTACCGCAATCGCTTTAACCAGCTCATTAAAGAGGGAAAGGAGAATACCAGGGAAGCAGCCGAGCTGTTTTATTACCTGAATCGAACCGGGTACAACGGACTCTGCCGCTTCAATCAGAAAGGTGAATTTAATGTTCCTTTTGGCCGATACAAAAACATAAACTACGTGAGGGATTACCAGCCCTACCGGAGCGCTTTTCAACAGTGGGAGTTCAGCTGCGTTGACTTCGAAGAGCTAACTTTAAACAAGGACGATTTTATTTACGCCGACCCCCCGTACGATGTGGAATTTACCCAGTACTCAAAGGACGGGTTTGACTGGGCCGATCAGGTTCGCCTGGCAAACTGGCTGGCCGGGCACCCCGGACCGGTTGTGCTGTCAAACCAGGCCACCGGGCGGATTGTTGAACTGTACCGGGACCGGGGGTTTAAACTGATCTTCCTGGACGCCCCCCGCATGATCAGCTGCACCGGCGACCGGACTCCGGCCCGGGAAGTGCTGGCCGTGAAAAACATACCCGGTGCCTGAGCAAGCCGCTGTTGTTGAAGGCTGAGCCGGGATAGATCTAATTCCGGTAAGAGCGCCTAATTAATTTTGCCCGGGATGAAAAAAACAAGGCTCTTTTATGCACTCATACCAGGGACACTCTGTTGCCAATGAGCACAGAGCGATTAGCGGTTAGTAAAATAATAAAAAGGGGATTTCCAATGCAAGCTAAGTATCTGCGTATTGCCTTGCTGTCGCTGGTGGTGCTGTTCTTTTTTCAGATGGCAGGCACCCTGGTGGAATCCATCTATATCCTTGATCTGCTCAACACTTCATTGGATGAAAAAGCGCTGGGCGTGCTCTTCTTTTTCTCGCCGGCCGTGCTGCTCTTCTGGCGCGGCAGGCTGCCGCGCTGGCTGGCGCCGCTCAGCGTGCTGGTGCTGTCCGTTGCCCGCGGCATCACCCCTTACCTGGCCACCGGCGGAAGGCTGCTATCGTCAGGGATAGCTATCGCCATGGCGCTCTGGCTGCTGATCATTTTGCTGCGGCAGACAGCAGGCAAGCTGGCCATGGAAGGTTCTGCCGCGCTGGCTCTGGCCACGGCCCTGTCGGTTCTTTGGCGCACCGTGGGGCGAGGGCTGGAGTATTCACTCACCACAGCGGGCGGTTGGGCTGGCTGGCTGCTGGCGGCGCTGCTGGTAGTGTGCTACTGGCTTTTACGAAAAGCGGAAGAGCCTGCTGAGATATCCCTGGATCTGGGAAGCGGGTTCGGGTTAATGCTGCTGCTGACGCTTCTGCTTTTTTCCTTCTCAGCTCCCTCTGCGATGGCGCGCTGGGTAGATGGCGATTACGTGTTGATTGTCTCCCTGGTCAGCCTGTTATCATTGGCTTACATTGCGGCTGTATTCCTGCGCCCGGCATGGATTCACGCGCTAGTAGTGAAGCGGACCTCCCTGGGGATGGCCAATGGGCTGTTTGTGCTGGCCCTGCAGGCGGCCTTTCTCCTCCACCGGGTGAATTTCCCCCCGGCGCCCGATGCGCCGGCCGTGGTGGTTTCGCCGCCTTCCTTCGCCCAGCAGGTTCCGCTATTGATTGCCATCCTGCTGCTGCCAATCGTCTTCACCACTGCTGCTTTCTTCCTGCAAACGCCTGCGCAGAAGAATGTGAGGCCCTCTTCCTTTAGCGCCGGCATCCTGCTAGGGGCGCTGGCGATGGTGCTGCTGATCTTTATGATCATCTTTACCAATGTCTGGGGCTATGTAGAACCGGTCAGCCCGTTCTTCCGCAATAAGTTCTGGCTGCCATTTTTGTTGATGACCGGCGCAGCCATGCTGCTGGTTTTCTTCCGCAAGTCAACGGCGGGAGAAAAGCCCGCCGCGGCAAAAACCGCTATTTCTGCGGTATTGCCGGCCACGCTGGCCGCCTGCTTTTTGCTTACCACCGGGTTGGCCTGGTGGACGACGCGGACAAACCCGGCGCCGCCTGGCAGAACCTCACTGACGGTGATGACCTATAACATCCAGCAGGCGAATGACGGGGAGGCTGAACGTTCATATCTGCGCCAGCTGGCGCACATCCGCCAGATCGATCCGGACATCGTTGCGCTGCAAGAAAGTGATTCAACGCGCATCTCCCTTAATAACAACGATTATGTGCGCTATTATGCCAGCCAGCTGGGTTATTACAGCTACTTTGGCCCGGCGACCACCACCGGCACCTATGGCACCGCCATTCTATCCCGCTTTCCCCTGGAAAATGTGCGCACCATATTCTCGTACAGCGATCAGGATGAAGTGGGCACAGCGGTTGCAGAGATCGTGGTGGAGGGCAAACGTTTCACCATTTTTAATGTTCATCCCGATGGATCTGATATGGCCATGATGGCCTTTGCCGATGCGCTCCTGGAGCATGCGCGGGGATTGGAAAGAGTGATTGCGCTGGGCGATTACAACCTGCGCCATACCGAAGAGGCCTACCAGCGTATTGCCGTCGTTTATCACAATGTCCCCGGCAGCGAAGGCCACATCGACCACATCTTCCTCTCCCATGACCTGCAAATGATCAATCCCGTATATATTCCGGCGCCGGCATCGGCAACCGATCACCCGCTGCTGTATGCCACGGTGCGATGGGATTGAAACCTTGTTGTTGGAAGCAGGAGCGCCCATAACGATGTAAGTCAAACCTAGGCCATGCCAGCCAGAAACGGCATACAATATTGATGACATGCGAATCCGAGGCAAAAGAGAAACGCTGCAAAGATTATGACGGATTTGTTCATAAGAGAGACTCAAAAAATAAATGGGGTACAAAACGGGGTATTCTCGACATCGGACAGCACAAATACAGTAATTGACATTCCCCAATACCATTGATTTTAAAGGATTTTTAGGGTAATATAATGGTGCGTGCGCCTGTAGCTCAGGGGATAGAGCAGCGGACTTCTAATCCGTTAGTCGGGGGTTCGAATCCTCCCAGGCGCACCATTCTTTTTATAAGACTGATGCGCAAAACACGGATGAGCCTGATAGTGCACCACTGGCGGGCATACTATAGCAAAACCCCGGAAAGGCATGATCTTCCGGGGTTTTTAAGCTGTAGAGGTCGTGGAGCAGCCATCCCGCACTCTCAGCGCGCGGGGCGCAGCATCATGCCGGCAAGGGTCTCCTTGTTGAACTCTCCTTCCGAAACCACGGGTTTGCCGTTGACGAAGACATGCTCAATGCCCGTCGGGTAGACCGCGGGATGGTCAAAGGTGGTCTTGGAACCGAGCAGTGCCAGATCGAAGATCACGATATCAGCGTAATTCCCCTTTTCTAAGGTGCCGCGCTTTTCTATCTTCATCGTGGCGGCCGGCAGGGAGGTGCATTTTTCTGATGGCCTCTTCAAAGGATAGTAGTTTCTTCTGCTTGACAAAAATATCGATGAAGCGCGGGAAGCAGTCGTAGTAAACATGGGCCGGCCTTCCCACCGGGCACAGTATCGTATCGGTGGAGGGCATGGACAGGGGGTGGGTGAACCCGGACCACATGGAACGGAAGGTGAAGGGATCGTCGGGCCCGGTGGGGGTATGGAAGACCATGACCTGGCCGTTTTCCTCGATCAAAAGATCGCAGATCACATCAAACGGTTCCTTCCCGATCGCTTTACCGATCTCGGGGAAGGTCTTGCCCTCCATCCAGCGGTTGTGATCACTGGCCACGGCCATAACCCGAAGTCCGTTCCAGCCGGCAGGGTTTACCGGTGCCGTCAACAATGGTTCCGTTCAAGATAACGGTATCCAACATATGAACCACCCCTTCTTAGATTTTATTGTTTTGCTTTCCTTTTACCAACTTCTAATCATTATCCGCTGCCAACGCCGTCAAAACGGCAGGGATAGGCCCATTCAAGGAAAGAATTACCGTAAACCCGGGTTTTTCCTGCCTTCCCCCACCATAAAAATGCCTGCCGGCTAGAGCATGACAGCAGGCTGGCTGCCCGATGTCCGCCTGGTACAGCTGGCGGTCTATCTGTCAATCTGGTGAGGCTGCAATGCCGCTGCATTTCCCCCGGCAGCTTCTGAAGGAAATTGATGTTAATTGAAGAACTTGTTCAGTGTCAGTTTAACCGTCACTGAAACCTTCAGCATTCGCCTCTAGAAGCCGGCATCAGGGGAACAGAAGGAGCGTCTCTTCCGGGCTTTAGCGTTCAAATGTTTCATTCTTTATCAGGGGAGGCAGCAGCGAACCAATAAACAGGGATTTAAAGAAGCGGTGCAAAGGAGCTTTTTGCAGCCTTAGTAGCATAGGTAATTGGCGGGGGAAAAAACCTGTACAGGTTGGAGGGAAGAGGAACATGGTAAAAAATTTTGCGGGAAAAAATGTTTACATCACCGGGGGTTCCAGCGGCATAGGCTTGTCGGCGGCGAAGCGGCTGGCGGCCCTGGGCGCAAATATTCTCATCTTCGCGCGCACAAAGGAGCGCCTGGAAGCAGCAGCCGCTGAGATCAGGGAGAATTGCCTTTCGGAAGCGCAGAGAGTCTCCTCGTTGCAGGTTGACGTGGGCGACAATGAAAATGTAAATAGGGTCATGGCCAGGGCGGTGCAGGAGTTCGGGCCTCCCGACCTGCTGATCAACTGTGCCGGCAGGGCCTATCCCCATTATTTTGAGCAGATTAGCTACGAGCAGTTCGATCAGACCATGAAGACCAACCTTTATGGCATCTGGAATACCACGGCGGCGCTTGTTCCGGAAATGAAAAAGAGGGGGGGCTGCATCGTCAATGTCTCCTCGATTGCCGGGTTCATTGGCATTTTTGGCTATACTGCCTACTGCGCCTCGAAATTCGGAGTGATCGGCTTTTCCGAAGCCCTCAGGAGCGAGCTCAGAAACCATGGGATCAAGGTGGCGGTCCTGTGCCCGCCGGATACAGATACGCCTGGCTTTGCTGCTGAAAATAAAACCAAGCCGGAAGAAACAAAGGAAGCTTCCAAGGGGGCCAAGCTAATGTCTCCCGACGAGGTGGCCCGGCAGCTGATCATCGGCCTTAAAAAGGACAAGTTTCTGATCATCCCCGGCCTCGATGGGAAAATTACCTGGCGGATCAAGCGTTTTTTCCCGGCTCTGGTGGACGCAGTGCTGAATCGGCAGATTGAGAAAGTGCAGAAGAGGTTGCAGGGTGCGCATACGGAGGCGAGATCATGAAACCAGGGAAATTGCACGGTAAAACTGTGATCATTACCGGGGCGGCCGGCGGCATCGGCACGGCCACTGCGGCCCTGCTGGACCGCGAGGGTGCAAACCTGGTGCTGGCAGATATTGATCTGCCCAGGCTGCAAGAGCTTGCAGAGAGGCTTTCCCGGCCGGCGCTGGCCGTGAAATGCAATATTACCAGGCGGGAAGAAGTTGCGGAGCTTGTGGCCCGGGCACAGGAGAAATTTAACACCATCGACGTCCTGGTCAATAATGCAGGCATAATTATTCCTTCCCTCTTTGAAAATTGCAGCGATGATCAAATTGAAAAACAGGTTGCCGTCAACCTGATGGGAACAATCCACGCCACCTACGCGGTTCTCCCGGTCCTTATAAAAAATGGCGGCGGCAATATCGTCACCATATCCTCCATGGCCGGCATTGTCCCCGAGACGTATAGCTCCATTTATACCGCCACGAAATTTGCCCTGCGCGGCTTTAACCTGACCCTGGCCCTGGAACTGAAGAAACACAACATTGCCGTATCAACCATCTTCCCCGACACCACGGATACGCCCATGCTTCGCTTTGAAGCGGCCCATGGCGGATCGCCGCTTACTTTTCTCAATACGCCGCAGAAGCCGGAGAATGTTGCCAGGTCGGTGCTGCGGGCGATAACCGATAAAAAGCTGGAGCAGTATGTGCCCTATTCTTCGGGCATCTTATCAAAATTGTTAATGTGCGCGCCGGGAGCGGTGATCAGGTTATGGCCCATTCTCGAAAAAGCGGCTGAGAGTAAAAAAATAGCTTACCAAAAGAAATATAACATTGTGGAGAGAGGAGAGAATAAAAATGCCTAAGACGAGAAGGGGTTGGATAGCTGCCCTGGCCATCATTACCGGTATAGGGCTGCTTCTTTTCTGGATTGGCTTTTTTAC
>JAKOVL010000007.1 GCA_029782095.1 Bacillota bacterium
GCCTGTCGCTCTTCCTCCAGAAATTCCGGGCTTATCCTGGGGCAGTCATGGGCTGTTATCATTATCCGCTCCCATGTGTCGCCGCCTTCCGTCCACTCCTTGAAAAAGTGGCCTCGCTTGCCGAATGGAGTAGACATTAAGATTAGCCTTCCGCCGCTAACCGCCAACATGGGCCTTACTGCAAAGTAAAGCTCATCCGGCACCCTGGCCGCTTCATCTTCAATAATTAAGTTTGCGCCGCTAAAGCCTCTTATTGTCCCTTCGCTGCCAGGCAGGGAAACAATTCTGCTTTTGTTTTTCATGGTCAAAGACAGTTTGTTATCCTCTACCAACTCGGGTTGTTGTTCTTGTGGCAGGGATTTAAGTAAATCCTGCACCTTGCGGAACAGTTCACTTGACTGCCGCAGGGAAGGACTTACTAGCAGCACCAGGGAAGAAGGGTAAAATATTGCTCTATGCAAAGCCAGAATTGCCGCCGTGGTAGACTTGCCGCTTTGCCGGCTGCAGTTTAAAAGTAACCGCTTACCACTCCAGCGCAAGGCCTGTTCCTGCCAGGGGTCAGGGGTAAACCTTAATGCTTCCTTGGCAAACAGTACCGGGTCCAGCGCTTGTGATAAGTCACTGGCCAACAACATTGCCTTCCACCTCCCGTAAAGCCCGGGCAACAGCTTGTCGGGCCTCCGGGTATCTGTCCAGGGCCTCAAGAATTACCGTCCGCAAGGTAATCCACTGGGGATTAACCAAAACGTTAACAGTAGTCCGTTCCTGTAATTCTCCCTGCAGCCTCGCCAGTAGTTCCAGGCATCCTTTAGCCTCGCGCACTCCCTGCAATGCCGTCCGCAGGTCGCCGGCCTGTTCTGCTTTGGCAAGGATAGAAAGGGCCTTGTCCCGTAGTTCGGTTACCTGGTCAAGCAGGCTGTCAGCTTTGGCTATTTCCCTGGCTTCCTGGGCCTTTACCAGCTTCGCCGGCAAGTGGTCCTTTTTATGCCTGTGCAAGCTGGCTGCCGAAACGGAATACTGTTTCGCTATGTTTCGCAACGAAACGCCTTCCAACAGCAACCGGTTTATTTCTTCAACTTTTTCATGTTCGCAAACAGTGCATTTTCTGGGCATGCCTTGCACCTCACTTAAAACTGCCGGGAGGCCAAAATGACTTTTCGCCAGGCAGGGCCAGTCTGGCAAACCTCCCGGCAGACTTTATTTCACCCAAAGCATTTTTCTAGCAGGCTGTATAGGTCTTCTTCCTCTATTCCCTTAACTCTACGGTAATAGTGCCAACACTTTTTCTGGCAAAAGTCCTCCGCTG
>JAKOVL010000022.1 GCA_029782095.1 Bacillota bacterium
GAAGCCAAGGCGTATTACGAACAATTACCGGAGCACGAAATGGAGTACGAAGAAGCCTTTGGCGAGCCTCCAGAGGAGGCGTAAAAAGGAGGTTTTAAATATGACAGAACCTAGCGGCGAGGTATTGAAGCTGTTTTATAGCCCGGCAGCCTGTACAATCTTGCGGAAGGTGTTGGAGAGCCCGGAAAGGTGGCCCAAGTAAGGAGTGAAAGAGAATGTCTAAGCGGCGTGGTAACGGTGAAGGAACCATCTATAAACGGCCTGACGGGACATGGGCGGGACAGGTAAGCATAGGCTATGACCCGGCCACGGGCAAGCTGAAGAGAAAGAGCTTTTACGGCAAGACCCGCAAAGAAGTTGCTGACAAGATGGCCAAGGCCCTGCAGGAAGTAAATAGTGGGACATATGTTGAACCGGTGCAGACTACCTTTGGGGAATGGCTGGACAAGTGGCTGACTGGCTATAAGAAAGGACAGATAAAGCCCAGCACATATGATAGCTACGAAACGCTGATAAATGCCCACATTAAGCCAGCATTGGGGAATGTCCCGATGGCCAAACTGCAGGCCCACATGCTGCAGACCTTTTACAATGAGAAGTTAGAGAAAGGCAGGACGGACGGCAAGGGTGGCCTGTCAACCAGGGTGGTCCGCTACCTGCATGTCATTATCCGCCAGGCCCTGCAGCAAGCCGTCAAAGAAGGACTACTGCCCCGGAACGTTGCGGATGCTACAAGTCCCCCTACCGTTAAAAACAAGCAGATGCGGCCATTAACTGAAGACGAATTACTTAAATTTTTTGAAGCGGCTAAAGAGGACCGGCTTTTTGCGGCCTACGTCCTAGCGGCGACTACAGGCCTGCGGCGCGGTGAATTGTTAGGCTTGTGTTGGGACTGTATAGACATTGAGAATGGCGTTATAACTGTCCAGCGGCAATTGTTAGTCTTAAAAGACGGCTTAACTCTGGAGGAAACAACCAAGAGCAAGAGCGGCATGAGAAGCATTGTCCTAACCGATGATGCAATCCGGGAATTGAAGGCCCACAGGAAGCGGCAGGCGCAAGAGAAGCTCCGCGCGGGCGAAGCCTACCAGGACCACGGCCTGGTATTCTGCAAAGAGGACGGGACCCCGCTTGACCCCAGGGAATTCACGAAGCGCTTCCAGCGGCATTTAGAGGCTGCGGGACTGCCAAGGGTAAGGCTTCACGACCTGCGGCACACACATGCGAGCTTACTGCTGGCCCGTGGCGTCCATCCGAAGGTTGTGCAGGAGCGGCTGGGACACAGCAGTATTACCATGACCCTTGACCTATATAGCCACTTAACCCCCGGCCTGCAGGAGGCAGCAGCGGCTACATTGAACGGCTTGTTAAGTAAAGACAAAAGCCCTGCTGATACGCAAGGCGCAAGGTAAAAAAACTAACGTATGGTATTTACATTAGCAGGGATGCAGCCCCTGCTAATTTTTTGTACTCAATTGCATTAAAACTGCATTACTGAGGCTGTTTTATGTTTAATTCCAGGATTTGCCAAATCCCGGGAGGCCTTTATTTTCAATGGTGCGGGCGGAGGGATTTGAACC
>JAKOVL010000025.1 GCA_029782095.1 Bacillota bacterium
AAAAAATCGGCCACGGCAAAATAATGCAGGTTCGGATGGCTGTAAAACTCTTCCACGGCATCGAAGAGGGCAAACTCGACGTAGGGGAAAAGCTGCAGCTCTCTCTTTTTACGGCCCAGGTTGCGCAGGGTGATCCGCCAGATTTCCAGGTTATCCTCCGGGGGCACAAAATAGCAGAGGTCCGCGGCGATGCCGTCGTAAACGGCCCTGAAGGTGGTGTAGCCGAGCCCGTGGCGGCATTGCCACTGCTCCAGGTTTTGACCCACCGGCTGCCAGGTCGGGCTCCAGTAGCTTCCCGTGGCGGCGTCGCGGATATAGACATACTTTCCCGGTCTGTCCGCGGGAACGTTGTTATAGCGGTAGCGCGTAATCCGGCGGTAGCGCGGGTCTTGATAAAAGCTGTAGCCCCCGCCGAGATGGGAGGTCAGCGCGCAGTAGCGGCCGTTGGAAAGGTAATTGATCCACGGCCAGGTTGTATCGGGGCGGGTAATGACAAATTCTCTTTCCTCTTCATGGAAGTGCCCGTATTCCATCAGCCCTCACTCCCCTCTCCTCTTTCCAGGGTGACCTCTACCGCTGCCTCTTTTTCCGCCGGGTTGAAGGGAACCAGGTTCCCCTCCACCTTTTTCCCGTTAACGGTCAGGCGCGGCACCCCTTTGCTGATGCCGTGCGGGTTGCGCACGGTAATGCAATACTTCACGCCGCGGAAGACGCGGGTAACCCGGTACTCTTTCCAGCCGGCGGGAATGCACGGATCGATGCGCAGGCCGTCGTAATCGGGCTTAATCCCCAGGATGGCCTGGGATATGGCCACAAAGCTCCAGGCAGCCGTCCCGGTGAGCCAGGAATTTTTCGCCTCCCCGTGGACCGGCGCGTCCCGGCCCGCAATCATCTGGGCGTAGCAGTAAGGTTCGCAGCGATACCTTTCAATATTGCTCTCCTTGACGGCGGGACAGATGCGCAGGTAATAGTCAAAGGCCCGGTCGCCGCGGCCGAGGATCGCCTCGGCCATGGCGATCCAGGGATTGCTGTGGCAAAAGATGCCGGCGTTTTCCTTGTACCCCGGCGGATAGGAGGAGATCTCGCCCAGGTGGGGGTAGTAGCGCGAATAGGCCGGCTGCTGCAGGATAATCCCGTCGGGGGTGGCCAGGTGCTCGGCCACGCTGTCCAGCGCCCGGCGGGCCCGCCCGTCCGCCAGGCCGACCCCGCCAAGGACGCACCAGCCCTGGGATTCGATAAAGATCTTTCCTTCGGCACAGTCCCTTGATCCAACCTTGCCGCCGCTGCTGTCGTAGGCCCGCAAAAACCACGCCCCGTCCCAGCCGTGCTGATCCACCGCCTCCTGCAGGCGGCGGCAGTCTGCCTCGATCCGCCCGGCCAGCGGCGCGGCCCCGATGCGGCGCAGCAGAGCCGCCAGCTCACGGCCGGCGTAAAGGAAGAGACCGGCGATCATCAGCGATTCCGCCGTCCCGCCGCCGGCCTTTTGGCCGGCCAGCTGGAAACTCTCGTCAGGGGAGGTGGAAAAACTGTTTAAGTTCAGGCAGTCGTTCCAGTCGGCATGGCCGATCAGCGGCAGCCCGTGCGGCCCGAGGCGCTCAACGGTAAACTGCATTGAGCGGAGCAGGTGCTCCAGCAGCGGGACGGCGGCGCCGGGGGCGTCGGCATAGCCGACCGGCTCGTCGAGAATGGCAAAGTCACCGCTTTCCTTGATGTAGGCGCAGGCCGCCACCACCAGCCAGAGCGGATCGTCGTTAAAGCCGGCGCCCACCTCCGTGTTGCCCTGCCCGGTTAGCGGCTGGTACTGGTGGTAGCAGCTGCCGTCGGAAAACTGCACCGCGGCCAGGTCCAGGAGGCGCTGCCGCGCCCGCTCCGGAACCATGTGCACAATACCGAGCAGGTCCTGGTTGGAATCGCGGAAACCGATGCCGCGCGTGATCCCTGACTCGTACAGGGAGGCGGAGCGGGAAAGGTTAAAGGTAACCATGCACTGGTACTGGTTCCAGGTATTGACCATGCGGGACACCGGTTCGCTCGCCAGGGATACCTGGAAGCGGCCGAGCAGCCCGGCCCAGTAACCCTGCAAGGCTTTAAGGGCCCTGTCCACGGCCCCGGGCTCGCGGTAAAGCTGCAGCCGGGCCCGAAGCTGCTCCTTGTTCACCACGCCGGGCGCCGCAAATTTTTCATCGGGCCGGTTTTCCATGTACCCGAGCACGAAATGAAAGCGCGTTTCCTGCCCCGGCTCCAGGACCAGGTTTAACTGGTGCGCGCCCACCGGCGCCCAGCCGCTGGCCACGGAATTGCTGCAGCGGCCGGCCCGCACCGCCGCGGGGCTTTCAAATCCACCGTGCCTGCCGAGAAAGGAATCGCGGGCCGTATCGAAGCCGTCCACCGGGCGGCTGCAGGCGAAGTAGGCGTAATGGCAGCGCCGCTCCCGGTAGCCGGTTTTATGCACAATGAGGCTCTCTTCCGCCTCCACTTCCACTTCGCCGATATTTAAGTTGCGCTGAAAATTAATCATGTCGTCCAGGGCGTCCCAGAGACAGAATTCGACGAAGGAAAAGAGGGTCAGCACCCTGGGCCGGCCGCTGTGGTTGGTCAGCCGGACGTCCCAGATCTCCAGGTTCTCTTCCAGGGGCACAAAAAAGGTCACTGCCGCAGTGATCTCATTTTTTCTTCCTTCAATGACCGTATAACCGAGGCCGTGGCGGCAGCGGTAATGATCCAGCTCCGTGCGGCACGGCTTCCAGCCGGGGTTCCAGACGGTGTCGCCCTCCTTGATATAGAGGTAGCGTCCCCCCGTATCCGCGGGGACGCCGTGGTAGCGATAACGGGTGAGGCGGCGCAGCCGGGCATCGCGGTAAAAACTGTACCCCCCGGCCGTGTTGGAGATAAGGCCGAAAAAATTCTGGCAGCCGAGATAGTTAATCCACGGCAGCGGCGTATCCGGCCTGAGGATCACATATTCCCGGCTGGTATCGTCAAAGTAACCGTAACTGTTTTTTTTCATTGTCTTCTTATTCCTTGAGCGCTCCCTTGGTAATGCCGCTAATAATATAGCGGGAGAAAAAGACAAACACGATCATGATCGGCACCACCGATATGGCCACGGCCAGGTACTGGGCCCCCAGGTTTTGCTTGTAGGTGCCTTTAACCAGGGCGATGAGGATGGGCAGCGTATACTTGTTCTTATCGAAGAGAAGCACCAGGGGCGAGAGATAATTGTTCCAGGAGAAGATGAAATTAAGGATGGACATGGTGGCGATGGCCGGCGCCACAATGGGCAGGACGATGCGGTGGAATATTCTCAGCTCGCCGGCGCCGTCCACCCGGGCCGCTTCCAGCAGGGAGTTATCCACAGCGCCGTCCATGTACATTTTCAGGAAAAAGACGGTGGCGCCGTGGGCTATGGCCGGCAAAATCAAGGCCCAGTAGGTGTTCACCAGGCGCAGGGCTACGGTAAGCTGAAAGTAACCGATCAGACCCAACTGCGGCGGGATCATCATGGTGCCCAGGACGATCCAGAAAAGGGTCTTGCGGCCTCTGAAGTTGAACTTGGAAAAGGCGTAGGCAGTCAGGGCGCCGAAGTACGCCGCCAGGAGGGTTGAAGGCACGGCGACCGCGGCGCTGTTCAAAAAGCCCCGCCAGATGTTCATCGATTGCTGCATGCTGTGATAGTTGTCAACCAGGGCTTTGCCGGGGAGCAGGCTGAGGCCCCGGTTGATTTCCGGGGTAGAACGGGTCGCATTGATGATCATGACGTAAAAGGGTGTAAAGCAGAGCACGGCCAGGCAGATCAGAAATAGATAGAGAAAAATCCGGCCGGCCAGCAGGCCCGGCCTGAGGCGCCGCCGCGGTGCAATCGCGCTGCGCCTCTTCACACCGCCGTGCTTCCACACCACCGCCACGTTGTTGCTTCTCACCTGGCCTCACTCCCGTCCTTTAACTCTCGTCCGGCCATGGCTTTGAAAATGATCACCGAAAAGATAAACACCATGATGAACAGGGCCACGGCGACGGCCGCCGCATAACCGCGCTGCCGGCCGCCGGTAAAAGCCATGTTATAGAGGTGCATAACCATGGTCAGGACGGCACGCTGGGGCCCCCCGGTGCCCAGGTTCTGTCCTTCGCCGATCACAAAGGGAATATCGAAGTTGTTCAGCCCGCCAATCAGCGAGGTCACCAGCACGTAAATCATGACCGGTTTAATCTGGGGCAGGGTAATTTTCCAGAAGGACTGCCAGGCGCCGGCCCCGTCCACGGCGGCGGCATCGTAGTATTCCCGCGGCACCGCCACCATCCCGGCCATGAACAGGATCATGCTGTGGCCGAACCACATCCACCACAGGATTACGGACACGGCGCCGCTGGTCCAGGCCGGGCTGGCCAGAAAATGGATCTTTTCCGCCTCGCTAATCAGACCCAGGGAAACCAGGCCCTGGTTAATGGCCCCGGACTGCCATCCCAGCAGCACATTGAAAAGGATGCCGATGGAGGCCGCCGTAACCAGGTTGGGCAGAAAGTAGACGCCGCGAAAAAAGGTGCGGCCCTTAATTTTATCGTTGGTAAGGATGGCCGCCAGCCCCACCGCAAAAATCAACTGGGGGATAAAATTGCAGATCCAGATGCGCCAGGTATTGACGATCGATTTTAAAAAAAACTGGTCCTTAAACAGCCTGGCGTAATTGGCCAGGCCGATAAACGCGGCCTCAGGGTTGGCCGTGCTGAGATTGGTAAAACTGAGATAAAAGGTGTACAGGATCGGATAAAGCTGCAGTAATATTAAGGTGGCAAAGAAGGGCGTGATCAAGAAATACCCGTAATTGTCCCGGTTAAATCGCCTCTTTTTCACTGGCCCTACCCTCCGGCTTAACAAATTAATATGTTTAACCGGGGCATCTTCCGGCGAAGATGCCCCTCTTGTGGGCGGCTGCTTAATCACCCTCGCGGGCGATCCGCCGCGCTAATCCACGCTAATTTCCGGGTAGAGCGATTGGACCGCATCCTTGAAATACTGGATCGCCTCGTCCTTGGCCATGGTCCCGTTGACATACTCCTTGAGGGCGGTCAGGAACTCATTCTGTATATCTTCATCGTATGGGGTCACCCTTTCCGCCCAGCCCGACTGGCTTAGTCGCTTCGCTTCTTCATAGAAGTAAGCGTAGTGATTCTGCCCGCCGAGGAACTCCCGCGAATAATCGCCGACTATCTCTTCAACCACGGCTGTATCGGAGACAAAATCCCCCGAATCCAGGGCCCACTTCTTGAGAAAGTCCTTGTTCGTGGTCAGAAACTTGATAAATTCCCAGGCCAGGGCCTTGTTTTCGCTGGCCTTGGCGATACCAAGCCAGGTGCCGCCCCACATGTACGAAGCAGGGCCGTGGGCCGCGGCCCAGTCGCCAAAGCTGTACTCGACGCCCTCTTCGGGTTCCTCGGGCGGAGTGGCTCCGGGTTCGAGAACAAAGAACAGCCCCCAGGTAGGCATGACATAGCAGAAAATGTTTTCATTCATGCCGGAAAACCATTCCCCGGTCCACATGTCGATCTTGGCGTCCATGCCTTCATCCCTGATCGTTTTAGCCACATCCAGGTATTCCATAACAATATCTTCGATGACCAGCTTTCCATCCACCACCCAGGGCTGCTTTTTATTAAAGAAGAAAAGCCGCTGGATGTCATCAACGCCCGGCACCAGGTAGGCGCCGGTTGTCTCTTTGATGGCGCGTCCCATATCCAGGAAGGCGTTCATGTCCGACATTAAAGCCGAAATCTCCCCCGGATCGTCTGTGCCGAAAGTTGCCTC
Source organism: Bacillota bacterium (assembly GCA_029782095.1). Lineage (GTDB taxonomy): Bacteria > Bacillota > Dethiobacteria > DTU022 > DTU022 > JAKPEE01. The sequence continues at coordinate 5,801 of JAKOVL010000025.1, forward strand.
GGCGATACTTCTGCGGTAGAAAACAGCGCCCGGGGTGGCCTGCCAGGTTAGCCCTCTCAGGTTGCCGTCGGCGTCACGGACCAAGTCCTTGACCACGTCAAAGTGATCCGCCACCAGTGCCTCGGCATTGTAGGGCTCAGCAGACAGGTTTTCCCAGACATCGAGCTCGATCCAGCGCTTCACCCAGGCCTGTTCACCCACAAAAACATCGGGGACGCCGACACCGGTGGACAGGGCTGCTTCCAGCTTTTCGACAATTTCACCGCTGGGCACCTTGGTAAATTCGACTTCAATGTCGGGATAAACTTCGTTGAACATGGGAATCATCTGATCGAACTCGTCATTAAAAGCCATCACCGTAATTTTGCCGCTTAACTGGCCCGGTTCGGAGACTTCGTCCTCATCGGGCGCGCAGCCGACCAGGGCAAAAACCGCGGCCGCCACCAGAACCGCCAACCAGATCCAAATTTTTTTCATCGTCGTGACCTCCTCAAGTAAAATTATGTGCGGGGCAGCTCGTCTCCCCGTCTCAACCCGCCTCCAACACACAGCCCGGTTCAAACACTTCCCCTTTGCCTCGTTACATCCGCTCCTTCGTCCAGCGAAAGTCAATCGGCTGTACTGTCATTCCTCCTTTCTCGTGGAAATCTGGCTATAAACACGTGTTTATGCTCTTTTTTAACATTCTTTGGGTCTATCCGTACTGCCGCCGGCGACAAGGGGAGCCGTTACACTTGTTTTGTGTTTTAGATGGACCTGGTTGATTCTCTGACGATTAATTGAGTGGGAATAGTGTGGAATGCAGAGGTGGTCATCCGGTTTTCGATATGGTTGATCAGGTTCTTTACCGCAATGGACGACATTTCCAAGATAGAACTCCTGATTGTCGTCAGGGCAGGAGAAACATAAGCGGCCATGCGGATATCATCATAGCCGACGATGGATATATCACCGGGTATGCTCAGCCCCGCAGCTTTGATCGCTTTCATCGCGCCGATGGCCATGTCGTCATTGGAAGCAAATATGGCGGTAGGATATTTCCGGCCGCTTTGCAGCAACTGCCGGGCGCACCTAAACCCGCTTTCTTCGGTAAAATCGCCGTGCACGATGTACGCATCATTAATGGGGAGGCCCGCTTCATTCATCGCTTTCTTAAATCCTTCCAGCCTTTTTATACCGGAGAACTTGCCCAGATCCCCGCAAATATGGGCGATGGCCCTGTGCCCGCCTTCGATTAAATGCTTGGTCGCCATATAGGCTCCGTCAAAGTTGTTGGAATTAACAATGGTATGAATGCCTTTCAAGGCATCATGGCGCTGTTCCTGGTCAATAATCACCAGTTTATAGCCGGCATTGACCAGGTCGAATATTTCCGCGGCGTTGTTCGGGGCCCCGATAAAGATTCCCCCGGAAAGGGTCTTGTTGCTGAAAAGGTCCCTTACTTTCCGGAAATCGTCTTTCGTGTTAATCATCATCACCAGGATGTTGTAGCCCAGTTCTCCGGCGTAGTCGATGGAGGCGGCGGTAAAGGGTGAAAAGTAAACATTTTCAAAAATACGTGTTTTTGAGCTGAGGTTGAGGTTGGTGATAAAGATGCCGATAATACGGTTGCTTTTTCCAGCCAGGGATCGCGCCGAAGCGTGGGGCACATAGCCGTACTTTTGGATCACGGCGATAACTTTTTCCCGTGTTTCGGGCGGGACATTGGGGTAGTTGTTCACCACCCGGGACACGGTACTGCGGGAAACTCCGGCCAGCCTGGCGATATCCTTGCTGTTCATCGGGCACCTGCCCCTGGTAATTATAGGAATTAACACGTGTTCATAAATATTATAACGCCCCGCCCCGTTACGGTCAAGAACTTTTTTTATTTTCACAATTTAAATTTTATGGCCGGATCACCAAGCGCCGCCTGCCGGGTCAAGCTCAGCTCCTGGCAGGCCCGGCGGGGCGGCGAAGGGCAGCGTTTTACTTTATCCCCAGGAGCAGCTCCGTGATGAGCGCCGCCAGCTCCCCGATAAAAGCGGCCGCTTCTTCCCAGTCCGGGGGATCGGCTACGGCGATGGTCAGGGCAATTGGAGGCCGCCCGGGGAAGTAGAGGAGGGCCATGTCTCCGATGACGCTGCTGGCGGTACCGACCTTGTTGGCCACCGCCGCTCTTTCGCCGGTGTAGCGCCCGATGCGCTTATCCTTGGTGTCGAGCATCATGGCGATCCCTTTCCGGCTCAGTTCGCCCGGGGCGATCTCGGCATTCTCCAGGGCCACCAGCATCCTGGTCAATTCAAAGGCCGTTGCCCTGTTTGACGGGGCCTCAGACTGCAAGTCGAACATTTTGCGGGTAAAAGCGGTATTTTTCAGCTCCAGCCGCCGGGCCGTGGCCTCGATGTGTTCCGGCCCGATCCAATCGAAGAGGATATTGGCGGCCACATTGTCGCTGACGCCCACCATGAGCGACAGCAGCTCTTCGAAAGTATAAACTGTACCCGGTTCGGCATACTGGAGCGTCCCCGAACCGGTAACGCGTGTTTCCCCGGCATACTTGTCCCTTTCCGCCAGTGTATGGGTATCATCCAGGCTGACCCGGCCCCGGTCCACCTGCTCCAGGGCGGTGAGCAGCAGCAGCGTTTTTATCATGCTGGCGGGGTAAAATGGTTCATGGGCCTTGATCTTAATCTGCCCGCCGGAGGCAAAATCGTAGAGGCTTAAATGTACGGCAGGGTAATGGCTATCCTCGATTTTTCGCTCAAGCAGCAAGTGCAGGCGGCCCAGCGCCTCCGGCGTTCCGCCCGGCCCGCCTGAAACGGTGTTGTCCGGGGCGGCGGCGGCGCGGCGGGCTTCCAGCAGGGAGGGGTTGAGCGGGCAGCCGGCCGCATCCGCCGCAGCGCCGGCGCTGCCTGCGGCGGGCTCTTCCCCGGAATCTTCTAATCCGCCCCTTTCACCCGTTTCCGGCGCAGCGTGATCAAAATTGGTTATCAGCGTGCCGGCAGCGAACCATAAAAGAGCGGCCCCGGCTAAAATCAAAATCAGCGCCGCGACTACTTTCTGATTAAACATCCCGGCGCACACCCCCCTGGCCGATTATGAATGCCTCTCATTAAGTTGCCCTTTAATCCCGGAAAGATGCCAACCGGGCATATTTATTTTATTTGTGTACTTTGGGCTTGTGATTTGGCAGGTGAACCGGCTGCATGCTGCGCCTGAAAGCAACTCCGGCCCGGCAGTTTTAGCAGGAAAATTGATGAAAAGGGAGTATTTAGAAATAGACCTTCCGGCAACTGTAGAAAGAAAAACCCGAGTTTAATATTCCGGGGGGATTGAGGATGAAGGGAAAAGAAATTAACCGGGCCGGCTGCACCGCTTTCATCCAGCCTGCACTGAAGACAGCAGGTTTAATCGCCGGCATAATCGCCGCCATCCCGTTCTTTTTCAGCTGGATTGCCCTCCTGATCGGAGCTGTCTACTATTTCCGCGGTAAAGGCCTGTGGCGCCAGGCCGGGTTCATCCTGGCGCTGGCCGCGGCCCTGGGCGCCAACGCCCCCCTGCGCGGCTTCGACGAGATCACCGGCATCTACCCGCTTTTCCTGGTAGTATACGTGGTGACAGGTACGTTCGCCCTCTACTTCCTGGCCCTTGCGGCAAATAAACTTCTTTCATCCCGCAGATCCTACAGGAAGTTCAAGGAACAGCTTCAAGAGAGATTTGCCGCCGTCTTGACCCTCTCCGGGACGCCGCGGAAGGCCGCCGCCCTCGCCCTGTTTCTCATTCCCGCAGCCCTGTGGGCCAGCGTCAACCTGGACTTTGCGGTCATCTTTGACAACAAGCCGCGCCTGCTCTGGGTCCACGCCCCTTCCACCGTGGCGCCCGGAGAAGCATTTACCTTCCAGGTGCAATGCTGGGATCGCTTCGAGCGGATCAGTGCCCTCTACCGGGGCACGGTGCGGTTTTCCCTGGAATCTTATGATTTTGACACCGGCGAACCGCTGGCCCAGGCAGAGGCCCTGCTGCCGCCGGCCTATACCTTCAGCGGCGCCAGCCGCCCTTCGGATATGGCCTACATGCTCGCCAACGGGAAGGACAACGGCCGGCGCATTTTCGAAGGACGGATCGATACCCCCGGGATCCATTACCTCAAGGTGGCGGACTCGGAAACAGAACGAACTTACTACAGCAACCCCATCCTGGTCTGGGACAACCCCACCCGCATTTACTGGGGTGATATTCATACCCACGGCATCTTTTCCGACGGCAGCGGCACCCCGGCGCACCAGTTCTTCTACGCCCGCCACGTGGCCGCCCTCGACTTTTACGCCCTCACCGAACACGGCGAAATTATCCAGCTGGGCAAAAACCGCGTCTCACGCTATATAGAAGAAACGAACCGGGCCAACCGGCCCGGCCAGTTCGTTACCTTTCCCGGCATCGAGTACACCAACCATAAGACCGGGCACTACACCTGCATCTTTGACGGAGAGCGCCTGCCGGTGGATCCCTTAATCTACGCGCCTTACTTTGGGCTGAAGGGGGGGCTGCAGACGCCCAACGATCTCTGGAAGGTGCTGGATGATTTTACGGAGGCCACGGGCGACGCGGCGCTGGCCCTGCCCCACCACACCGTGGTGGAGCGTTTTATGCAGGACTGGACCTATTACCATCCCCGCTATGTGAAGCTTGCTGAAGTGGCGAGCACGCACGGCGACAACCTCTACGAACCAGACCATCCCTTAAGCTACCGCGGCTCCACCTTTCCTCCCCCTCCGGGGACCAGGGGCTGTTCGATTACCTCCGCCTTGCAGATGGGGCTGCAGCTATCGCTCTATGCTTCCAGCGACTCCCATGACGGCCATCCCGGCCGCGACCTGTCCCGGACCAGGGCTTTCATCGGGCACCAGCGGCCGTTCACCTACTGGTGGACCAGGTTCGACAAGCCCTACCCGGGAGGGCTGACCGCCGCCTACGCGGAGGAGCTCTCCCGGCGCGGCATTTTTTCAGCGCTGGAAAACCGGCAAATTTACGCGGTCTCGGATCACGGCCGGCCGCTTTTATTCTTTACCATTAACGGCATCCCTGTGGGAGGAGACTCGACCATTAAGGTGAACAGCAGGGAGGCGCCCCGTGAAATCCGGGTCATCGTGGCTCAGGACGGCGCCCCGGCCGCAGCCACGGATCATTTCGCCTCCGGCGGCGCCGGGCCCCAACCGGACTGGAAGGCTGTGATCGAGATTCACAAAAATGGCGAACTCCTGGCCTCCATACCGGTAAATAAACCCTTTGCCGCGGTCAGCTACATGGACACGGAGCCGGTTGCCGGGGCGGCCTATGGGCCGGAGAACTGCGTGTTTAAAGACGGGGCTTACTATATCAATCACTACAGCGACAATCCCGTTGACCCGGCCGCTTTAAACACGGGAGGCAAAGACTTTTATCTTGTGCGCGTTGTGGGGGCAAACGGCCGCCACGCCTATATCGGCCCCCTCTGGGTGGAAGCAGGCCAGGCGACTAATTGGTGACGGTTTTATGCCTTGCTTCGCGCCATGGCCGGCAGTGTATCTCTAACTTCTAAAAGCCCCCTCTCCCTAACCCTCTCCCACCGGGGGAGAGGGAACTGCCGCTGCCGCACCAAAATCCGTAATACAGAAAAAGGCCGTTAACTGACCCCCTCCCCCCTCGCGGGGGAGGGCCGGGGTGGGGGGATAAAGGACAATAAAAAACAGGCCTTGACATGGGATATAATAAGTTTTACCTTGGCGGCAGTAAATCTGGTATTATGTATAAAGTATAGACCTGACCCCTTCAGAGGTGAACCGGTATGTCATTTGATTGCCTGGTCCTGGCAGCTGTCCGGGAAGAGCTGCAGCAGCGCCTGGCCGGGGCGCGGGTGCAGCGCGTATTTGAGGCTGGGAAAAACGAAGCGGTGCTCCACCTGCACCACCGCGGCCGGGTGGAGATGCTGCTTTTTTCCGGCGATGCGCGGCATGCCCGGGTTCACCTGACCAGCCGCCGCCAGGCGCGGCCCGAGACGCCCTCCCCTTTTTGCATGCTGCTGCGCAAATACCTGGTGGGGGGACGCATCCGTGAATTTAGACAGCTCCCCCTGGAAAGGGTCCTGGAGGTCGATTTTGATCCGCCGGAAGCGATGCGGCCGGTGAAGCTGGTGGCGGAAATCATGGGCCGGCGCAGCAATCTTATCCTGGTGGACGAAAAAGAGGTGATCCTTGGCGCGGTCAAAACCGCTTCGTGGGAGCAGAACCCGAAGCGGGCCGTTCAGCCGGGAGAGCCCTACCGGCCGGTACCGCCCCAGGATAAGCTAAATCCGCTCACCGCCCGGCTGGAAGAGCTGGAAAAGGCGCTGGAATTGCTTCCAGCCGGAAACGGCAGCCTGGAAAAAAAACTGGTGCAGGCGGTGGGGGGGTTAAGCCCCCTGGCGGCCCGGGAACTGCTGCACCGTTCCCGCTGGGATCCCGGCGCGCCCCGGCTATCGGCACGGCGCCTGGCCGGGGCCATCCGCGAGCTGTTCGCGGCGGCAGCGGCAGGTGAATTTACGCCGGTTCTGGCGGAGCGGCAAGGCCTGTTCGCCGCCTTCTCCCTGACCCACCTGCCCGCCTCAGAGCTGAAAACATATGGCAGCATCAACGAGCTGCTCGACGAGTATTATGACCATTTAATCCGGCGCGAAAAAAAGGCAAACCTGCGCAACCTGCTGTACAACCGCGTCTCGCAGCGCCTCGCCCGCCTGGAGAAAACTCTCCAGGAGCAGCGGCAGGAGCTGGCCGGGGCTGAAGACGGGCCGCGCTATCGCCTCTACGGTGAAACCCTGCTCACCTACGGCGGTCAGGTGCCGCAGGGCGCCTCCCTGGCGGTCCTGCCCCATCTTTACTTGCCGGAAGAGACCCTGGAAATACCCCTGGATCCGGCCCTTTCAGCCCAAGACAATTCGCGCAAGTATTTTCAGCGCTATCGCAAGGCGCAAAAGGCGCAGAAAATCATCGCTGAACGGATCAAGCAAACCAGGGAGGAGATCGCTTACTGCCGGGAGCTGCTCTATGCAATCGAAAACGGAGACGGCCGTTCGCTGGAAGAAATACAACAGGAACTGATCGAAGCGGGCTACCTGCGGGAAAAAAGGAAGAAGAGGCCGCAAAAAGAGCTGCCGCCGCAGCCGCTAATTTTCAAAACTTCCTCCGGCCGGACCGTCCTGGTGGGCCAAAACAACCGCCAGAATGACTACATTACCTTCAAACTGGCGGCCCGCCGCGATACCTGGCTGCACATCCGCGAGGTGCCGGGCAGCCATGTCATCCTCAAGGACGCGCCCTACCCCCCGCCGGACGAAGACCTGGAGGAGGCCGCCCTGCTGGCCGCGTACTACAGCCGCGCCAGGGAAAGCTCCGCCGCCGCCGTGGACTACACCCAGGTGCGCCATGTCCGCCGCGGCCCCGGCGGCAAACCGGGCTTTGTCCTCTACGATAACTTCCGCACCATCACCGTCAACCCGGGCAGCGAAAAGCTGCAGAGGCTGCTTAAATCTGCCGCTCCTTCGTGACGGATGGCCTCTACAACCACCCCGGACTGTGGCCATCGGCATTTTGCCTTTGCCGGCCAGGTGTGACGGCTGCTGCCATGAGTACTTGCTGCCGTTTTCAGCAGACAATCCAGTGCAACTCACCCGGGGCTATCCGGCAGCGCAGCCTTGAACGGCATAGCTGAAAATAGTCGTCAATTGGCGATAAAATATGATAAAATGGCTTAAACCATCCAAAAAGGGGCATTTATCCTTATTTTTTCACGCCCAAAATTAGGGAGGGAATTTCATGACCAAAAAAGCGTGGTGGAAAAGGCCGGCAGTCTGGGTGCTGGTGCTGCTGGTTGTCGTCTCAGTATTGATCTGGAAAACCGACTTCCTTCGCTGGCAGATGGTCCGGGGTCTTTTCTGGCGGCCGTCAGCCATAATTCCGGAGAGGCAAACAATCGTTATTATCGATCCCATGCATACTCCCCCGGAGCAAAACCTGATTATGAACCCGGCTTACTGCCTGGCTGATTTCGTAACGCAGCTGGCCGATGTAAATATTGATATAATCCATTACCCGCAGGCGGATGAGGCGCGGGTGATGCAGCACAACCCTGTCTGCGTTTTGATCTCGGGGCAAACCGCTCCCTGGACCGATTATGACCCGCTGGTTTTGGAGCCGATGTTTCGCTTCCTGAGGGAAACCTCTTTGCCTGTCTTCGGTATCTGCGGCGGCCACCAGGTCATAGCCCAGGCTTTCGGGGCCCCGGTGGCGCCCATGGGCTACCAGGAGCTGGGCTATATTGAGGTGGAGCTGGTAAAGGATGATCCCATCCTGGAAGGCCTGGGCAACCCCATCACCACGTTCAACTGGCACGGCGAAGAGGTGAAGGAGATGCCCGCGGATTTTGAGCTGCTTGGCTCCAGCGAACTATGCCGGATCCACATCTTCCGGCACCGTGAGAAGGAAATTTACGGAGTTCAGTTTCATCCCGAGCTTTCCGGGCGCATACCTGACGGCAAGATCCTGCTGCTCAATTTTCTCCGCCGGGCCGGGGTCTCCTTGAAATAAGAAGTATGAGGCCGGAGCCCAGGGGCTGAGCTTTCCAGTTCATGAGATCAGTCCCTTGGGCTAATTCATCTATGGCCCCTGGAGGTTTTGGGGTGACAGAGAATCGCAGCCGTCCTCTGTCACCCCCGTCAGCTTAGAAGCCGCTGACCTCGATCAACTCGTAGTACCAGGTGTCGTTGGCCGCCGGAGTCTCAACAAAAAGGGGCAGCGGAAAATCGGGCTTTATGACGTACTTGTAGTTTTGAGCTTCTCCGGTGAAAGCATGGGGAGCTTCGTAGGTCACAACCAGGCCGGTCAGCCCGGCGCAAGTCTCCTCTCCGCCCACTGCAAGAGTTTTATCTCCTTCTTCCCACCGGTAGCCTTCTTCCCACTTGACCTCGGCAAACGGAATACCGGTCAAATCAAACAAGTTTGAAAGTAGATTTGAAGCCTCCACGCTTAAAGAGTGGACAAAGTAAAAAGGGTCCGTGCCGCGGGAGAAAGTTGCGGTTTCCGAAATATCTTCTCCAAGCACCCAGTTGCCTTCAATGGTTAAATCCAGGTCATCACCTTCGCCGGAATCTACCCGAACACTTATCCACCCCTCCAAGCCGCGTTCGGTGGTGATGCTGTACTTCATGAACTGCCCGGGTTTGAAATCACAGTGTTTCCAGCCGCCCATGGAAGCAAAATACGCCTCGTTGATTCCGGAATCCTGGCCGGTATTATCGCTGTCCGGCTCCTCTACCTCATCCACGCTGCCGGCGCCGTTTTCATCGACTGCCCCATTGCCGGAAGGATCTTCAGTCTCCGTTTTTCCGCCGCACCCCGCTGCCGCCAGCAGCAGCGCCACGAGAACCACGACCATAAAACACTTAAAAAATTTCATGCCAACACTCCTTTCTTATCTCTTGGACCATATTCACTATAGACCACATTTTTGTGGATGTAATCACCCGGAGGGTGATTTTCACACTGATACCCATTAAAATAAAGGGCTGTCCCAAAAGGGCAGCCCCCTCAGTGCTTGTTCAATCTTTTTTCTGCGTCAACTGTGGGGATAGGATCACCTTTAAGATTAAGAAAAGAAGCATTCCGGTTTCACTCAATTGTTTCTCCCTGCAGCGGCCCTAAACTAGACAAAGGGGACCTTTTCAGGCCGGCCGCTCTGCGCGGCCCGGTAGATGGCCAGGACGGTGGCCAGCACGGGCAGCGACTCTTCCACGGGACACAGGTACGGCTCGCCCAGAACGATCCACCGCCGGAATGCTTCGAGGCTTCTTCCAAGGGCATGGATCCCCGCCGCGGCAGGCCTGTAGGGCGGTACCCGCACCTGCAAAAACTTTGTCCGGGAGAAAAGGAGCCCCCCCTTGTATGTGGCCGTGCCCCTGGAACCGTAAATATCAATGGTTACAGGCTGCTCGGAGGAGGCGATCATCGAGCTGGTTAACTGCAGCAAACAGCCGTTTTCTAGCTCGATTATGGCCATGCACAGATCTTCCACTTCGACCGCAGTAAATTTCTTCTGCCCGGTCAGGCCCATGACCCGCACCGGCCGCGATTGGCATGACCACAACAAAATGTCCAGGATATGCGAGCCCTGCGTGATCAGGGTGCCCCCGCCGGCCTGCTCTCTGCTGCAGTGCCACGGGCTTTGCGAAAAATATTGTTCTTTACGGTGCCAGGGAACGTTGCCGCGGCCGTAATAGAGCTGCCCCAGGTCGCCGCTGCGGGCGGCCACGGCCATCCTGTAGCAGGCCTTGTCATAGCGGTACTGGTAATTGATGCCCACTTTGACCCCCCTGGCGGCGGCCAGCTCGGCAATCTCTGCCCCGTCTTCCAGGGTGGTGGCCACGGGCTTTTCGCACAGGATATGAATTCCGCTGGAAATGAGCTCTTTCATGATGGGATAGTGCAGGCAGTGGGGCACGGCCAGGTAAACGGCGTCCGGCTTTTGTTCACGGATCATCGCTTTGTAATCAGTATAGGCCCTGGCTCCCTTGAAGTAAGAAGCATACTTCCCGGCTCTCCCTGCGTCCAGATCCACACAGCCGGCAATGCGAATCCGGCGATTTAATTTGGCCATCAGCAGCATATACCGGCAAATGTCCCCGCATCCGATCACGCCCAGTCGCATCCGGCTACCTACCCCCCGCCCGGCAGACCCATAAAAGGGCTCCACTAATTACTTTCTGTACCTCTTCACGGCGGAAGACTGCGGCCCGGTGCCCTAAGGAAAAATAGCAGACCCGGCCGGAGCCGTAGCTTTTTGTCCATAAAACAGGCTCCTCCCGGCCTTTGTTGTCACAGGCCAGGACAATCTCATTTTGACGGTCATATTCGTGGAGATAAAGCTCATCTTTTACGGTAAACTCTGCCGCCTCGGTTAAGAGCTCGGACCCGCTGTCTTTTGTATAGATATGAATTTTCTGAATACGGCCATGGCCGATAAACCTCCCCCCCAGCAATTCCTGGTAGCGCTTGTTTGCTTTAAATGAGGCCATGGCCCCGTGGAGGGCCAGCACACCCCCGCCGGCAGCGGCAAACTGCAGGAGGGCATCGAGGGCGCTTTCACCTATTTTGCGCCGGTGATAATAGAGAACCACCGCGTCGAAGGGCTCCCGCTCCAGCCTTTCCAGGTCGGACAAAGCCCTGGTAAAAGTGAATTTACAGCTGCTGCCGAGGCGGTTTAAAGCCTGCTTCAGATTAAAACGGCACACCAGGGACGGGTGAACCAGCCCTGTTGATAGAACCAGCACTTTTTTCTCCATGACAGAACCCTTGCCTTTTTCAGAGTTGATCGCCATGCCCCAACAGTAAAGGGGTGCCGGTAGAAAGATGAAAACACCCCCTCTCCCTAACCCTCTCCCACCAGGGGAGAGGGAATTGCCCGGGGCAGTCGATTAACATATGTACTGCGGACAGGCGCTTTCTCCCTCCCCCTCGTGGGGGAGGGCCGGGGTGGAGGGCCCTGACTCCTGCCTACTAACTGCATTTTAAAGTAGTTACAATATTATTAAGTTTATATTTCCAATAAAAAGTACTATTTCCTGCCGAGCCTGGAGCCGGCCCTGACTTTGACCTAAAAACAAATAACGGCTGAACCTCGATCAAAGCCTGCTTCCAGCGTCGTTCTCGTTACTGTTCTCCAGATCTCTGGCCAGGTAATTTGTTTTAAATAAACGTTCATCGCCCAGTTTAACTGCTATGGTCGCCTTGACGGTGCCGAAGGCCAGGTGGGAAAGAAAAGAAACCAACCCGTTTTTGGGAGATGTCGGGAAGATGCCGGTTGCGCCCAGGTGCGAAGCAACCCCGTAAAGGGCGGTCCATTCGGCGGCGCCCAGCGCGGCGCCTTTAATGAGGTAATGATCCTTTCCCATCAGCGTCAGCCAGTAAACGCAGGTTATGCCCAGGCCTGCAGCGATCATATGATCGGCGATGATGCCCAGAATCTTCCCGGAGGGAGAGACAAGATCTTTCTTTTTTAGGAAAATGCCCGCCGCCTTTTTGGCCCCGGTCTCATCAAATCCCAATAAGGGGATGGCTGCCCGCTCCACAGCCTCTTTGGCCAGATTTCCGCCCAGCCCGGCAATTAACCCCAGTAAAAAACGATCGGTAATTTTCTTCAAGGTTAACCACCTCCGGTTTGTTTCCCTTATCATGCGTAGAAAGCCATAGATTATCCATATGGGGGCGGGTCTTGATTTTAGGCGCAAATAAGGCGGTGAACTGGCTTGCTTTTATTTGTTTCGGCACCAGGGTAAAACGGCCGAAGTGGCTGCAATGGGGATTTATCTATGCGCTTCCCACTGCTCTAGCCATAAACGCTTCAATAGTGATGCCTGATCCCAGTGTTAATCCTGTTAGTTCCGGGATAGTTGCAGTTCTCTTCTTTGCCGGCATTCTGGCCCCGCTCATCCATGCCTTCCTGGTAAGGGGAATATTTTGGTGGGGCTGGATGCCCAGACGATGGTTGCTGAAGAGAAACTTGGTCAGTTGAGGCTGCAGATAGAAAAAGATATGGCCGATGAATAAAGCGGCCATATCTTTGCTTTTCAGCGCGCGCAAGCGCCCCGGCCAGAGTGATGGAACAATCCCTGGCTTTTTTACCATGACGCTCTCCATCACATTGTTGATCAACACCGCGCCCTTACCGGCCCTTGAAATCGGGGTCACGGTTTTCAAAAAAGGCGCGCACTCCTTCGCGCAGATCTGCGGTGTAGCAGCAGGTCATCACGGCGTCGGTCTCCCTGATCAGCGCTTCCTCCAACCCGATCTCGCCTGATTTGTTCAGGCACGACTTGACGAAGCGGATAGGTACCGGGGCATTTTTGGCAATCCGGGACGCGGTCTCCAGTGCCGCCGGCAGCAGGTCGCCGGGAGGGTAAACCCGGGTCACCAGGCCCATGGACAGCGCTTCGGCGGCGCCAAACCGGTCACCGGTGAGCATCAGCTCCTTGGCCCGGCCCAGCCCGATCAGGCGGGGCAGCAGCCAGGTGACGCCGTTGGTCTCAAACAGCCCGACCTTCACTTCGGCAAATTCGAAGCGGGCCTTTTCCGAGGCGTAACGGATATCACAGGCGATGGCGATTTCGGCTCCAGCCCCGACGGCGTAGCCATTGATGGCCGCAATAACCGGTACCGGCAGGTTGAGCAGTTCAAGGGTGACCCGCTGCATCAGCTCCACGCTTTCCCTGATCGCATAGTAGTCAACCTGATCCCCGGCGATGGCACCCATCTCATTCAAGTCCTGCCCGGCGCAGAAAGCCTTGCCGGCCCCGGTGATCACCAGGCAGCGGATCTCACTTACTTCTTTCACCCTGCGGATAACGGTGGAAAGCTCGAGCCAGGTTTCCCGCCGCATGGCGTTTAGCACAGCGGGGCGGTTCAAAGTGATCAAACCGACACGGCCTTCCACGGTATAAGTGATGTCCTGCAGCTGCATCATTAGAAGAGCTCCCCCTTGGCAGCTATTTTTTCCGGCAGCGGCACAACCGCAGGTGCGGCCATCTGGCAGGGCCCATGCCGGGAAAATCCTATTTAAACCGCTGCCGTTGCCCTTTTGAAAAAACCACAATACTATCATAGCATAAAAAGCCACGAAGAAAGTCCTTTTGTCGCGGCTTTTTGCTAATAAAGTCTATATTTAAAATATTACCGGAAAACAACTTTAAAAAATTATTAAAATAATAATTCATACAATAGAAGGAATTGCAACAAAAGAATAAAAATATATAAAAGTAATAATTTATATTTCTCTTATTTAAGCTTCCAAGGGGGAAACGTGAATTGAAGAGCTTCAACGAGAACACCATAGTCGGCACCTCTAGAAAAAACGCCCATCTTTACCCGGATAAAATCTACCTGATGTCCAGGTATGATAAGCAGGGCCGGAGAACCGATCAAATCCATAGCTATGCCTGGAAAGAATCAGACGAGATTATTTGGGATGTCAGCTGCGCCCTATACTCACTGGGGTTCCGCGAATTTGATCGCTCGGCAATCTTTGCTCCCAACAGGCCCCGCTGGGTTTTTGCCGCCATGGCTCCGCTATTTCTGCGGGGTGCCATGGTCCCCATTTATCCAAGCAGCAAATCTGAAGATGTCTGGTGGATCCTTCACGATTCCGGCGCCAAGTTCTGTTTCTGCGGCAGCAAGGAGCATCTAAACAGGGTCCTGGAAGTGAAGGATAGGCTCGAAAGCCTGGAAAAGATTATTGTGATGGATCCGCTGGAAGAAAAACCGGATGAGATAGTAATGAGCTTCAACGAGCTCCTGGAACTGGGCAAAGAGAACAGGGATAAAAGAGCGGCCATCGAAAATATGCAGGAGAAGCTGAACGAAGACGACATGGTCGCCTTGATTTATACCTCCGGCACTACCGGCAAACCCAAGGGCGTGATGCTCTCCAACCGCAACATCGTCAGCCAGAGATCGGTCATTGCGGAAATGGGATTCCGGCAGGACGATATCTGGATGGGGCACCTGCCGCTGTGCCATTCCTATGGCTTTTCAGCAGACCTGATGGGAGCAAGTTATGTTCCCGGAGTACTGGCGATGCTGGATTCGCTGGAAACCGAGGAAATCCGCTGGGGCCTGCAAACCTATAAGCCCACGGTGATGAATTCAGTCCCCAGGTTATGGGAAAAGATCTACGTTCAAATTAATGCCCTGCTTGCGCAGCGTCCCCCCTTTATTCAAAACTATTTCAGGTGGGGCAGCAATGTGGGGCGGGAAGTTTTTTGGCTAAAAAATCAAAATAAAAAAGTGCCGGCTTCCCTGAAGTTTAAACATGCCTTATGCAAGCCCCTCTTTGCCGTGATCAAGAAGAAGGCTGGACTAACCCGCCTGCGCTTCTGCTCCACCGGGGGCGCGGCGATCAATCCCCAGTTGATTGTATTCTTTGGCAGCATCGGGATCATGCTTTACCAGGGCTACGGCTTAACGGAGACCAGCCCCATTATTAATGCCAATACCATTAAAAACAATAAAGTTGGCACAGTGGGCAAGCCCCTGCAAGGGGTTGTACAAAAAATTGCCGAGGACGGTGAAATCCTGGTCAAAGGGCCCCAGGTGATGATGGGCTACTGGAACAACCCCGAAGCCAACAAGGAATCCTTTACTGCCGACGGCTATTATAAAACCGGCGATGTGGGCTTTATCGATGAGGAAGGATACCTGACCATAACGGATCGCAAGAAAGAGCTGCTTAAAACAAGCGGCGGCAAATACGTGGCGCCCCAGCCCATTGAAAACGCCTTTAATACTGACCCCTTCATCGAGCAGCTCGTGGTTGTGGGTGAAAACCGCAAGTTTATTTCAGCGCTGGTTGTTCCGAACTTCGAAGCCCTCAGTGAATGGGCCAAGCAGAAGAACCTGGAATACCGCGATCACCGGGAACTGGTTAATCACCCCGCAGTGTTGAAGTTGACCTGGGAAAGAATTGAAAAAATAAACCAGGGCCTGGCCCGATATGAGCAGATTAAAAAATTCGCCCTTACCGATCAGCCTTTTAGCGAAGAAACCGGAGAGCTGACCCCGAGCCTGAAACTAAAAAGAAGGGTTATTGAAGAAAAATATAAACATCTCATCGATGCAATGTATGCAGATGAAGACACCTACCACCAGTCAAGTTCCAGTTGAAGCTGTCCACCGGTAAACGGGTTCACATTTACCGGTCCTGCTGTTTGCTTCCGCTTAGCACTGCCGGATGCCGGGGCTGTCCCAAAAGGGCAGCCCCCTGACTTTACAGAATGCTTGACCTTCCCGCGGTGATGCTTTGCTTCGTATTTTTCCCTGAGCCAGGCGGCAATCTTTGGACTTGCAGGTGCGTTCGTCAGGGCTTTCATCTGCTGCGGCCTGAACCCGGGCCTGATCATATGCTCAGTTGCCGTGTATTCATAACTATGATATATCTAAACTTGAGTGAGCGCTGGTGATAAGCGCCGGTGCTGCAGTACTGAAGCAATGCAGGCAAACGGAATTTTTAGCAGGGAGGGACATCGGTGAACAAAACAACACTGAGCATGGCCCTTGTGGCCGCCACACTGGCCTTTATCGCTTTTTTGCAGGGAGGCCTGCCGCTGGTTGGCAGAGGCCTGCTATTGGGTGGACAAACTTTTATCGGAATTATTCCCCTGTTAATCGTTGCTTTTATCGTAGCCGGCCTGGCTTCCACCATCATTCCCAAAAACATGGTCTCCCGGTGGCTCGGCCCGGAGGCCGGCTGGAGAGGGCCTCTCCTGGGCTCGCTGATAGGGGCGCTGGTTCCCGGCGGACCGTTCTTTTTTTACCCCCTGATGGCCACATTAATTGCTTCCGGTGCAAATGTGGGCACCATGATCAGCTTTGTCGCCGCCAAAACCCTGTGGTATGTGGGCCGCATTCCCATTGAAATTGCTTTTGTGGGTCTTGAAGTGACGGCAATCAGGTTTCTCATCACCTTCGCCATCCCCGTAGCAGCGGGTACAGCAGTGGACACCTTTCTGCCCCGCTTTGCAGATAAGATCAGGGAAGATGTAAAACAGCTTCAGCTGAAAAAAAATACACGGATTAGTGGTGAACCAAATTGAACGACGCTTTGTTGGTATTATCTATAATGGCCGCAATTATGTTCTATCTCGCCTACCGGCAGGGCAAGCATGTGGAAGGCCTGAGAGAAGCAAAAAAAATTTTTTTGAATGTCCTGCCCCTGCTGCTGCTGGCATTTGTTATGGTCGGCTTCATTAACTTGCTTCTGCCCAAAGAGCTATTGCAGTCCTGGCTGGGGGCAGAATCGGGCTGGAAAGGTTTGGTCACCGGCTCATTAATCGGTGCGCTTATTCAAGGAGGGCCCTATGCCTTTTTCCCCATGTTTGACGCCGTCTTCCGTGACAGCGTATCCACCGGTACGGCTGTGGCCATGATTACTGCCTGGGGCATGATTAACGTGGGCCACCTGCCCTACGAATTCACTTTTTTAGGATCACGCTTCGTCGCCCTAAAATACGGGATTTATGCGGCGGTTCCGGTGCTGGCCGGCCTGCTGGCCAATTTTCTATTTGGTTAGCGAAGGATGCCGGGAGCCCCTTGTCGAAGTGATCAGTAAATTTTGTCACCCCGGGAGGAGGGGCCACCATTAAAGCAGGCTGGATCCTAAATGGTTACAAGAGTAAGGCCGGGGCTTATCTTCGGGATCGGAGAAAAGCGGAAAAATTGCTGCAGGACACCGCCCGCAAGGCCGGCAGGAAAAGCAGCCCCCTCGAAGCGGTATGGGAGGATCTGCACCTGTTGTTTAACCTGCTGCGGGACTGGAAGGATGGCCGGTATAAAAAAATTCCATCAAAATCACTGGTTTTAATTATCGCTGCCCTGCTTTATTTCCTCAACCCGCTGGATTTTATGCCCGATCTGATCCCCCTGGGCGGACTGATTGACGATGCCGGGATCCTGGCCTTTGTGATCAAACAGATCCATAACGACTTGCAGG
>JAKOVL010000048.1 GCA_029782095.1 Bacillota bacterium
GTTCCAGGCGGCCACGGTAAAAGCCCGCAGTTTATCCCAGTTGGCGGCAAGAAGAATCGCCGCAGCAATGGCCGCACCAATGGCCAGGATCACCAGCTTAATTTTCCCGCCGGCCAGATATGTGAGGGCCTCGCCGAGAGTGGCCGCGCCGCCCCGCCAGGCAGTAAAAGCAAAGGCTGCGTTGGCCGCAAAAGCCTGGACGGAGGAGATGAGTCCCAGGCCGCCAGCTATTGCCTTGTTCAGCAAGCCAAACGCCAGGTATGCCGGCCCAATGGCGGCCAGGAAAACGAGAAAAGCCCCGGCCGCACTTCTCACCGGTGCCGGCAGCCTCTCGAACCATTCCCCCAGGCGCTGGATGCCGGAGATCAGCCTGTCCGCCACCCCCATGGCTGATTCCAACATAGGGGTAAGACCTTCCCCGAAAGAAATGGCCGCATTGTAAACACGGTTGCGAAGTATTTGAAGACGTGAAGCCTTGGTTGCATAACGCTTTGCTGCTTCCTCAGATAGAGCAACGTTCTCTTCCCAGGCCTTGTTGCCCATCTCCATTATTTCCGCCAAGGGTCTCCCGGCATCGGCTACAGATAAAAATGCGCGCTTTAACCGCTCATTGTTCAAACCGAGAGCACGAAGTATGCCATAAGCCTGTTCACCAGAGCGGCCAAGCCCTTCAACAAAACGCGTAAAAGCTAGTCCGGCATCCTCTCGCCATGCTGTCGCGAATTCAGCAGCAGACATACCCGCTACGGTTGCAAAGCCTTTAAGATTTTTGTTATTTGTGGCCACGGCCTCGGTTATACCGGCCAACACTTTGCTGACGGCGGTACCTCCGGCTTCAGCTTCTACGCCAGCAGATGCAAAGGCTCCACCGATTGATAAAACCTGTGCTTCAGTCAATCCGGCTATTCTACCGGCAGCTGCAATGCGTTTTCCAAACTCAACAATATTGCTCTCCATCGTAGCCAGGTTATTGCCCAGATGAACCACAGTCGCGCCATAGCGATCAAAAGAGCTTTGACCGGATTTCATAATATTGTCCATCTGCGCCAGGGCAATGGCTGCTTCATCACTGGCCATATTTGTGGCCGTACCCAGCATGGCCATAGTTTCCGTAAAATCTTCTATATTTTCAACCTGAATACCCAACTG
>JAKOVL010000055.1 GCA_029782095.1 Bacillota bacterium
CAGCTGACTCCTTATGACGACGATTATTCTCAAGTAGCCGAAGAACAGTATTCTTGAGTTTCACCTGCCAACACCTTACAAACCATCACCTAAGCAAACAGGTCATTTAAGCGGGACTTTTATGTCCAAAAACCGGGATCAATTTCACGCCTTTGTGGGTTTGGGTAGTATGACCTGTCTTTGGTTGTTTCAAACAGGGAATCCAAGCTGTGCTATTCTGATAGGCCGTTTTTCAATGCTGCCGCACCTGAATTCACCTTAACCGCACCACCGGAGAGCTGCCCGATGCCGTCGTTAAATGCCTTCAGCCCTTCAGTGTAGTTCTGCATTCCATCTGCTAACTGAACAAGGCCGTCAGACAATTCGCCGGCGCCGCCAGCCAGCTCCTTTATAGCATCGGTGAGCTGCGAGAGCTGCCCTGTATACAAATCAGGGTCTATTTTGTGACAATGGGGACGGCATGCCCGGCGATAAGCTCAACCAGCCGGGGGATTTGCTTCTCGGGGATATCGTGCCCCATCCCCTCGATGAGTTCAAAGCGCGACCCCGGGATATGTGTGGCAATGTCCTGGCCGCACTGGTACGGTAGGAGGGGATCTTCCGATCCGCTGATGACCAGGGTGGGGAGCTCGATCTGCTTTAACAGCTTCACCCTGCTGCCGCTATGCATTATGGCCGCCAGCTGCCGGAGGGTGCCCTCGGGGCAGAGGCATCGCTCTATTCTCTCTCTGACCTCCGCGGCCAGCTTCTCCCGATCCAGCCCGGGGCTGCCGATGGTGGCAAAGAGCTCCAGGTTGTATTTAAACCACTCTTCTTTATCCATGCTTTTGGGCGTCCGCATAAACTTTTTCATTACCTCCGGCCGGGGCGCTGGCAGCCGGGGGTTGCCGGAGGAGGTGATCATTAGGGTAAGGGATTTAACCCGCTCTTTATGCTTCGCGCCAAGAATCTGCGCAATCATGCCTCCCATGGAGACGCCAACGATGTGAGCCCTTTCTATATCCAGGGCTTCCATCAGCCCCACGGTGTCCAGGGCCATATCGTCAAGGGTATAGGGCACCCTGGGCTTTATTCCCAGCCATGTAAGGAAGAATATTTTCGCTATGTTCGGTTTTTTTCCCGGGCCTTCAATTTTCGTCGACAGCCCCACGTCGCGGTTATCGAAACAGATTACCCGGAAGCCCCGTTCAGCCAATCCCCTGATGAACTCCTCGGGCCAGGCGATGAGCTGGCTGCCCAGCCCCATGATCATGATCATGGCCGGATCATGACGACGGCCGTGCTCTTCATACTCGATGGTAATATTGTTGGCCTTAACAGACGGCATTACCCCACGCCTCCCTGTGCAAATATATTCAATAATCAGCCTATTCTATACTTCGCCGTTTCCCGGGCTTTTCCTTTTTTAACCACCGCCCGGATCATTTTAACCCCGGGAACAACGGGTTGAGAGGGACGGAGTTGTTGGCTCATCAAGGGGTCCATAAGGACGCAGATCCGGAGGGACCGAATCGGAGGGACGGAGATTATTGCAACCTCATACAGCTTTAAAGCGATCAGTCTTACGAAAATATGTCATAACCTGTCCTGCGGTTGTCTGCACGCCGCCAACTCCGTCTCCCAGGCACCCTGGTGACAAAATGCCCCGTCCCCAATGTCACACGAATGTCTTCGCCGGAGATGCGGATGATTACGGCGCCGTGCAGGTCGTTGCGATAGACGGCAGCGCCTGCTTCAGCGAGGGCGTCCAGGGTTGAGGGGTGGGGATGGCCGAAATTGTTTGCGCCGACGGGGATGACGGCTATGTCCGGTTTGACCGCGCGGAGCAGCTCCGGCAGGTTGTCCAGCTTGCCGCCGTGATGGGGCACCTGGAAGATCTGCGCCTGCAGTTTATCCCGGTGGCGGCGCAGCAGTTCCTGTACCGCTTCCTGCTCGATATCGCCGGTGAAAAGGAGGCGCACCGCGCCGCCGGTTAGCCGGATCACCAGGGAGTAGTTGTTAAGGTTGTCCCCGCCGCCGCGCAGCGCCGTTTTCGCGGGGTGCAGGATTTCCAGTTCCAGGTCGGAGCCGCAGGCCCATCGCTGCCCGGCATACCCTTTGGTTACGGGGATGCCGAGGGCTTCGGCCCGGCCAAGGAGCTCCAGGTAGTAAGGGGAATCACCGCCGGCAGGAGAGATTAGCAGCCGTGAAACGGGAATAGCCCCGAGCAGCGGCAGCAGGCCGCCGAAGTGATCTTCATGGGGGTGGGTGGCCACAACCAGATCGAGGCGGCGAATACCCTGGTGGCGTAAAAAAGGCAGCAAAACCTGCTCTCCCACTTCCCCCGGATGGCCCTGGTAGGCGGGGGTGCCGCCGCCGTCAATGAGGATAGCGGCGCCGCAGGGGCAGCGCACCAGGGCCGCCGCTCCCTGGCCCACATCGATAAAGGTGACGGACAGGTCGCCTGGAGCGGGGAAAATGATGCCCCAGTATAACAGAAGCAAAGCCAGCAAAAGAGCTATTAACATAAAGGAGGCCGGGCGGGGCTTGAACCTGGAAGGCAGGGCGGAAGCGAGCTTGTTGGCCAGCCGGGTGGCCGCGGGCGCGGTTGCCCCCTGAACAGGCGAGGCTAAGGCCGCCTGGGAGCGCAGGCGGTAATAAAGCCATAGCCCGGAAGCCGCAAGGAGATAGAGCATAACCAGGGCGGCGGGGCCGGGCGGTCGAACGGGTATGTAAAAGCCGGGGCGGGCGGCCAGGCCGGTCAGCGCAAGCATCAACTCCAGCAAGGGACGGGTAGCCCAGAGCAGGGGTGCCGCCAGGGGCGGGGCCATAAGATAAAGAACCGCTCCGCCCAGGCCCAGCCCCACCAGGGGAGCCATCAAGGGCAGCAGCAATAGATTGAAAAATAGGGCGGCCAGGGGCAGGTGCATAAAGTGATGGGCGCAGAGGGGCAGCACCCCCAGCTGGGCGGCCAGGGTCACGGCAGTTAGCGGACGCAATGACGCGGGCACGCGCAGCCGGGCCAGGACCGCCGTTACCGGAGGGGTGAGATAAATGATGGCCAGGGTGGCGGCATACGAAAGCTGGAAGCCGGCGGTGAAAAGGAGCAGCGGGTTTACGGCCAGGGTAACCAGGGCGGCCAGGGCTATGGCAGTAGGGATATCCCGTTCCCGATCCAGGAGAAGCGCCCCCAGCGCCAGGGAGAGCATCAGCGCCGCACGGACGGCCGAGGGGCGCAGCCCGGTCAGGTAAGCATAGCCGCCAATGAGCAGGATGGCCAGGACCAGGGGCAGGCCGCCTTTTAAGCCGAGGCGCCGCCACAGGCCCAGGATCAGCGCCGCCACCAGCCCCACGTGCAATCCCGAAACGGCCATGAGGTGGCCCGTCCCGGACCTGGTAAAGTTGTCCTGGACAGCGGCGGGGAGGCGGTGCCGCTGGCCAAACAGGATTGCAGCCAGGAGCTCCGCGGCGGGAGAAGGCAGGTTTGACGAGATCCCTGCCGCCATGCGGCCGCGCAGGGCTGCAGCCGAAGCGGCCAGCCGGCCCGGGCGGCCCGGACCGAGGGAGCTGATCTGATGCGGTCGCGGGTAGGCCAGGGCGTCGATGCCCTGGCTGCGCAGGTAGAAGCGGTAATCAAAGCCGCCGGGGTTGCGGCGCCCCTTCGGTTCAATGATGTTAGCCCGCAGGCGCAGCCGCTCGCCAAACCAGTAGCTTTCTTCCCGGGCGCCGTAAATTTTCACCAGGAGCATGCCCTCCAGCGGGGCGCGCCCCTCCTTTGTTTCCACTGCCTCGACCCGCAGGCGGTAGGCGCTGTGGTCATCGAAATGCAGCGGCTCTTCCACCACCGTACCCTCCACGGTGACAAAAGAGCCGGCATAATCAAGCAGCCCGCCGGGTGCGGGCGAAACCGCCGCAACGCAGGCGATCCCGCCGGCGGCCACGATCGCCGCCAGTAATACCGCCACTGCGGCACCAATCCACCTGCGCCACACCGCCCCCAGGCCCAGCAACAACAACAACCCCGCCAGCCATAACGCCGGCCCGGGGTTCTCCAGCCAAAATCTGCCCAGGCCAATCCCGGCAATATAACTTGCCGTTATCGCCACCAGCGGCCTCAGCATGGGAGCCACCTCACAATGGGGCCAGGTGCCGGTTGCCTTTTTTTAAACCACCTGGTTACGTGGATAGGCTATGCGCCGGAGTATACAATTCTGAGTGGTCTTGCCCTGGCAGCCTCCTTCCGGCAGGCAGCAGATGGACCAAGGCAAACCTGTCAATATTTTACGCTTTTGTTTTAACATAACATTTTCAACAGCACTGGCGGATAAACCTGCAATAATTTCTAAAAAATTGCAATGCAAAACATATAATTACCACCTTTTGGATACAGATCTAAAGTCAAGACCCGGCCCCAGATAATGTGTAGGAAAGGATTGTGTTTAATAATTTAAGAGGCTCAGGAATAGTATGAATAAGGTGCGATTATGCTCCTGAAGGGTTAAAGGAGATTTTTGATGATCCGCTATTATCCCCCGGCTTCCTTAGGCAGGCGCCTGGCTGCAGCACTGGTCGATACCCTGATTGCAGCGCTGCCGCTGATGGCTACGGTGGCCCTAATCTTGGCTCCGCTAATTAAAATAGTAGCCGGCCTTGAACCGCTCTGGGCAGATCAGTTTATCACAGAAACAGTTATTATCCTCTACACCGCCCTGCCGCTAAGCTTCTGCTGGTTTTGCTATTACCTGCTGCTGCGGGACAGCTTCGGCAGGGGGCAAAGCTGGGGTAAAAAAATATGCGGTTTGATGGTAATGGATCTGGCAAATCACCAGCCCTGCGATCGAAAAGGCTCTTTTGGCCGCAATTACCTCGGATTTTCGCTGGCCCTTTTCGGGTTAGTGCTGCCGGCACTGGCCTTAATTGAGCCCTTATGTATCATCCTTAGTGAACAGGGCCTGCGCACCGGGGATCGCTGGGCCGGGACACAGGTAATTAATTATCAAGACAGAAATTATTACTCAGCGCCATGAAACGCTGGCTGCTAAGCCTGCTGAAACAAATCTTTATTTGCCGCAAATGTCCCTGCCTCCGGCTTCCCTGTATTCTTTCTCTTCTTGAGCCAGCTGCAACAGGGTATGGGAGCTAAGCTCGGAGGTGACGGCATCTTTCAACTTACTCCAGACCGTGCGGGTAACGCAGATATCCAGCCGGTCGCACACCTGCGGGTTGTCCACGCAGGGAACCGGGGTAATGGTGCCTTCCATGGTGGTGACAATATCATATACTGTTATTTCCGCAGGGGGCCTGGCCAGAAAATAACCGCCCCGGCTGCCTTTCTGGGAATAGACCAGCCCCTTGGTGCGCAGCGGATGCATGATCTGCTCCAGGTACTTTTCGGACAGCGCCTGGCGCCGGGCGATTTCCCTTAACTGCAGCGGACCCTGTTCATAATGCAGGGCCAGTTCAATCATGGCCCGGATGGCATAGCGTGACTTGGTGGAAACCTGCATGACTTTAAGCCCCCTGACCTTATAACACTATTTAATTGTTTAAGGCTATTTTACCAGAATTAAAACAGATTTACTATAGGAATAGTGTGTATAAAATTAATACATGGGTTCATGTAACACCGAAATCTCTTTTTCCAATAGAAGATTTATCTGATCTAATACATTCTGATCATTTAAGTCGATATAATTAAACCGGATATCAAGATGCTCCAGGTTGGTGAAATTTGTCCATGAGATGGCGGTAAATTCGCCAACCTGGTTCAGACTCAAATCCAATTTTTTTAATCCTGTCAGTTCAGCAAGGGGAGTCAAATCTTTTATTAAATTATCAGCCAGATTTAGTTCTTCCAAATTGGTTAAACCACTGAGAGGAGTCAGATCTTCAATTGAATTACTGCGTAAATTTAAGGAGCGCAAATTAACTGCATATTCCAACCCGGACAAGTCGGTAACACCTTTACCCAGCACTTTAAGTTCTTCAAGAAGCTCCAGATCCGCAGCGGTAATCTTCTCCTGCGGTTTTCCTAAATGCTCCCGCACTGCCTGTTCAAGATGCACATCGGTGAAAGAAACAATTATCTCTTGTTCCTCCTCATCAGCTCTATTTGTACTGCAGCCCGCAATAAAAATAATCAGTAGAAAAATAAGAGCCGGTATACATCTGGTTTTCAATCTATCCACCCCCACTTAAAAAGATATAAGCTCTCGGGAACCCGGGCCCCCTTCTATTAAAAAGGCAAGGGCCCCATATTAACTCCATTTTACCAGTTCGCGGCTGCTGCGTCGTTTCGCTCCCTGCATTGACAACCATGTTACTCAATAGTGGCTTTCAAACCGCTAAGATAATTACATGGTTTTATATTATTCCGGTTTAATTTTCTACAGTGTGAGCGCTAAACCTTTTTTATAAAACCGGCCGTGATACTGTAATACTTTTTCAGGCCGCTTACAGGCAAAAACTACGCAAAGTAATAAAATGTGGGCGCCCGCAGGCGCCCACAAGGAAAGCGAATTAAAATGTAAGACTTAATTTATCCTAGCGTTCCGCCAGGAATTTGCGGCGTATCAGCAGGCCGACCGCACCCAGCAGCAGCCCCAGCAAGACCAGGTAAGGCAGGAGGCCGAGGGTCTTGGGCAGCGGCGGCTTACCATCCGAACCGGGGGTAGAGGCCATGCGGCCGAAGACACCAAAGGTGCTGAAAGAATCGACTTCAGCCCAGACAAAATCGGAGTCCGTATTCACACCCGAAGTGAGCAGCTGCCAGCTTCCATCAACGTAATGGTAAAGCCTGAGCGAGCTTTCGCTCATACCCTTGGGCAGTGCAGCGGGATCGTATCCGACCTCCATGTAAAACATCACACCGGCAAGATCGCCACCTGGCTCAATGTCCAGGAAGATCCCGGCAGGTTTACGTTCCGCAGGAGCGCCAAGGCCGGATTGCCCGTATACCGAAGCCTCAAACACACCGATGAAAGGCGAATCATCGGACAGTTCAAAATAGGTATTGAGGAAAGGTATAAAACCGCTGGCCTTATAAGGAGCTTCATCGTCAGCTATAGCCAGGATATCGGAGTAAGCGGAAGCCGGACCGTCTAAGACGATGCCTGTGCCCAGTGCCTGCACGGTGTAGTAGTAAAGGCCGCCGGAAGTTATTTGGGCAACATCATTGAAGCTATAGCTGTTATGATCCGAGTAAAAGGTAAACGTACCAGCGGGTGTATATAAAACAATCTCGTAGCTTGCAGCACCATCTACGGCGGGCCAGGACAGTTCCTCGTTATCCAGATCCCAATCCGGTTTTTCAACCTGATCGAGTATCCTGGAAACCGCTCCTGGGGAGGCAACAGACGGCGGACCATCCAGGAAGAGGCCTTCGCCCATGGCGGTAACCCTGACCGTATAAGTGCCGGTTCCTGCGGCCAGGATTTCATCGAGGAAGCTTACGCCGCCGCTTTCACCGCTCGCCGCGGTTTTGGGGCTGCCGAGGGCCACTCCGTCTTTGTAAAGCTGAACCGAATAACCGGAGGCGTTAGCCACATCGGTCCAGGTGGCGATCCCGTCCAGGCCTAAATTCGGCTGGTCAACCTGGGCCAGGGCGGCCACGGTTTGCGCGTTAGACTCGCCGGCTGCGCTGTCCAGGAAGAGGCTGGCCGGGTTCTTCGCGATAACCCTGACCGTGTACTCGCCGGACTGTTCACGCATTTCGGCAAGGTAATTCCAGCTGGTGCCGGTGATATTGGACTGCAGTGTTCCGGCAACCAGGCTGCCGTTGCGATAAAGGCCCACATCATAGTGTGCCGCGTTGGCCACGGCGGCCCAGGATGCGAGGCCGTTATCAGCAAGTGTTACCACCGGGGTGGCAAGGGTAGTCACCGCCCGGGTTTCGGATTGAGCTACCGGGCTGGGATCAAACAGCGGGTCGGAGCTAAAGGCCTGCACGGTGACATAATAGGTTCCTTCGCCTTCGCTGCGCATGGCCTGCCGAAAATCGTATTGCAGCGGCTGCGGCGGTGTAATGACATGGGGTGGGCCGATCTGCTCGTCATCACCGGGGTCCACTACTTTCCACAGTTTCGCCTCATAATTGGTGGCATTGGTCACCGCATTCCAGGAAGCCACGCCGGACTCGGTAAAGACAAGGCCGGTCACATCACCCAGGTTGCCGGAGACGATCA
>JAKOVL010000070.1 GCA_029782095.1 Bacillota bacterium
CCAACGGCCAGAATCCTTTAGCTGTACGGCTACTCTGGATGAAAAAGGCAATCTGGTGCTGCCTTTAGAAATGTTGCCGCAGCCAGGGGCAATCTCTTTGGCGGAGTTTGCTACAGACCAAGTCGCCCAGGGGCTGCGGCGGCCACAGTCCGTGCCCATCTAACCATAAAGTTTTTCATCGCCAGCGCTATAATTCTCTACAGCTTTGTTGTGCTTTCCCATCGATTAAACCTAATATTCTAACCTAATCCCCCGGCTATTGCCTGCCTGGTAGTCTTGCCGGCAACTCTTCATCTTTGCTGCCCATGGTGGCAGGAGATTGCGCCCCGGTTGTTAATCTGGTCTTGCCGGCACCTTTTCATACTTTTTGCCTATGAATCTCAGCAAAGGGCGGCTACAATTTATCTACATGGCCGTTAATTTTTCCAAGAAAGAGGAAAATACAACATAATTGTAAAATAATTTATATATTTAATTTACTTGGAAACACGCAAAGTACAATTAAAGGCTTTAAAGCGACAAGGTGGAGTAAACGATGTCGAAAAAAATTGTAAGGCCCAAGCGGCCCCAGCTCTATCGCTGCGCCATCATCCACCGGGCCATCAAAGCCGGAAGCTTCCCCAACGCCAAGCGCTTATCGGCTGATTTGGGGGTTCACCGCCGAACAATTATGCGCGACCTGGATTACTTGCGCGACAGCTTGAGCGCTCCCCTGGAATACTGTCCCAGGAGGCGGGGCTACTACTATACGGAAAAAGATTATACCATCGACCTGCTGAACCTTACCGAGGGAGAGTTGATCTCCCTCTGCCTGGGCCACAACCTTCTCCTCAAGTGCCGCGGCACGCCCTATGAAAAACATATTGTCAGCGCCTTCGGGAAAATATGCGCCCTGCTGCAGGACACGATCTCCCTGGACTTTGGGATCCTCGATCACATTGCCTTCGACCTGGAGCCGCTGCGCGGCGAGGACGAAGCGGTGGCCGCCAATTTTGCCGCCATCGCCATGGCCATGCAGCAAAAGAAGACCCTTAAAATTACCCACTACGCGGCGGCCAGGGGCGACTGGCAGGAACGCCTCGTGGATCCGTATTCTTTGCGCTACTACCGGGGCGCATGGTACCTCATCGGTTTTTGCCACCTGCGCCAGGAATATCGTTTCTTTGCCCTAGATCGCATCGGCGATATCCGCTGCACCGACCGGGAGTTTGAAAGACGCCTGGATTTTGATATCGAGGAGTTCATGAGGGATTCTTTTCAATTTTACAAGGGAGAGGAGGCGAGGGAGGTAAGCATCTGGTTCAGCCCCCGCCAGGCTCGCTGGATCCGGGAAAAGCAGTGGCACCCCAGCCAGAAGCTGGCGGAGCAACCCGACGGCTCCGTCATCTTGACCATGACCACCAGCGGCCTTGACCGGGTAAAAAGCTGGATCCTCAGCTTCGGCAGCGAAGCCAAGGCCCTGGAGCCGCCGGCCCTGGTAAAAGAGATCAAAAGCGAACTGGAGAAGGCCAGAAAAATCTACCCCTAAAAGCAGCAAATTTTTTTGCTATCCCCGCAGTGGTATGTCCATATCTGTCACACATGCTTTGTTATAATTAACAATACTCCCAGATTTTAAAGCCGCAGAGTTTAGGAATACAATTATGGATTGGAAGAAGGAGCATCCATGTTCGACTTTTTCCGCCTGGCCCGCTACCGTATTACCATCTCCGCCGGTCGGCGGGGCCTTTCCCTGCCGCCTTACAAGGGTTCCGTTTTCCTGGGAAACTTCGGTTCGGTTTTCCGCCGGGCCGTCTGCTCCCGGAGGCTGGACGATTGCGGCAATTGCCGGCTCAAAGAAGACTGCCCGTACGCCTATGTCTTCGAAACTTCGCCGCCGGCGGATGCCGAGGCTCTTAGGAACTATGAAAACATACCCCGCCCTTTTGTCATCGAACCGCCCGCGGAAACAAAAACAGAATTTGAGCCCGGAGAAAAGCTGGACTTCCACTTGCTGCTTATCGGCCGCGCCATTGAATTTTTGCCCTACTTTATCGTGGTCTTCCGGGAGATGGGCGAGGCGGGGCTGGGCCGGGGGCGCCGCCCTTTCGAAGTGGAAGAGATAGTCGCTCTGGGGCTGGATCGGCAGGAGCTGCTCTATACCCGCTTGACCAACACTTTTCGCTCGGTGGATCTCCACTACACTGGAGCGAAGGTGGCAGCTAAACACCCGGCAAAGGCGAGTAGGATACACGTGATTTTCGAGACTCCGATGAATTTAAAAAACAAGGGGAAGATGGCGCCCAGGCCGCACTTCCATGTATTTTTTCGCCAGGCCATGCGCCGCATCTCCGCCCTCTCCTATTTCCATCATGGCCGCCCGCTGGAAGCCGATTATGCCGGCCTGGCCGAGCGGGCCCGGCGCATTGAACTTGTGGAAGACTACACAGTAGTCATGGATATTGAGCGCTATTCCCGGCGGCAGGAACGGCGCATACCTATGGGCGGGCTTGTCGGCAGCGTGACCTACCGGGGCCCCCTGGACGAGTTTCTACCCTGGCTGGCCTTGGGCGAGCACGTTCACGTGGGTAAAAATACCGTGTTCGGAATGGGCAAGTATCGCTTGCTATTTCCTGACAGCCGTCCTTTTTGGCCATGTCATGATCGGCACTGAAAAGGTAATTAGGGCCGGCCGTCACTGGAGCTTGATCGGATTTGCCCGGGACGGTGCTTTTCTTCCGTTGCGTTTATCGGTTGCCCTGATCAATAGGGGATTGAAAGGCCAGAGAGGTTATTGCGGCCCGGATCATTGATTATCCTGCCCAGAGGTGGCTGAAAGCCGGGAGTCGATGTCAGGGTGATCAACAGCAGGAAGAAAGCCGCGCCAAAGACGGCGCTCCGAGCAGAGCTTGATCACAGTATTTCTTAGGGAATTATTATGGCGGCACAGCTTGATTCGCCCGGCCTTGCTTGATACAATAAAAAGAAGCCATAGGTTATGTTTTTCTCAATAGCAGGGGCAGCCGGCGGCAACACCGCTGCCCAAAAGAACAGCGCGCCTGGTTTTGGCTTGCGGGAGTAGATAGCGGCCTGGTGGCGCTCCTGGACTTCAAATCCTGTGGTGGGCTTATAAACCCACGGTGGGTTCGATTCCCATCTACTCCCGCCAAGAGGCTATTAATTAAGGGCTTGAGATTTTTCTCAAGCCCTTTTTGTTTTGGGGCTGAGAGTTTTGAAAGGTAAGGCTCGAGAATCAACGGGGAAAATTAGGAAGCAAGCTTAAGCAATTATAAAGGGAAAGAATTGGGATTTTAGCTCTTTAAGAAGATCATCATGAAGAAAAAACTGGTTTTAAACAAGCTTTCTAAAAAAGTTGTATCACCCTGAGGGTGATTTTTCTTAAAAGTTATTTTGTTTTAGCTTCAATAAGTATACAATCAAGAAGTCTAATTGTGCCCCAAAAAGTTGGGGGCAGATGCCAACAGCATCTATCGAAGTAATAATCCCTTTTTTTGGAGGCTATACTATTTGGAGGTGTTTTTTGTGAAAAAGCTGCGGGTATTATTCTTGGTTTGTCTGCTTCTCTTCATTGGCAGTGGCGTGGCCGGCGCCCAGTATTCCGATACGTTTCTTAAGATCGAGGGCGATCCTTTAGAAATCTGGGCTGCAAACGAAGGGACTATGGCCGCTTATTACCAGGGGCAATATCAATATTATCAAAGTGATGATAATGAGTCCAGTTGGGGTTCGGTCCTGGTCTTGGACGGAGGCAGTGAGTCGTTCCCTACATATGTTAGTGAAGAAATTTGCAGTTGGATGACCTTTCCTGATGATCGTTGGGAATATTTTACCCCGGTTTCTCATGGGAAAGTTGATGCTTGGACTATACGCACGGTTTACCGTGCCGGCGACTCGGGGGTCGAGATTACCCAGACTATTGCTTATACCAACGGCAGCTCTTACTACCGCAAAAGCTGGGTGATTAAAAACAACAGCGACCGCACCTATACCGATGTCCGCTTTATTCACGGTGGAGACGCTTATTTTGGCGGAGATGATGAATCCCTGGGGCACTGGGATCCTTCCTTGAGGATGGTCTACCTGACCAACCCCGACCCGGCGATTACCGGAATCATGGGCTTTTACGGAGCCTCCTCTTCACCCGCTGATCACTATTATGAAGGCAGTTATAGTGATGTGTTCGACTACATGAGCCTGGGCCAGCTTCCGGATACCGTGCGCGATGACTATCATGATTCCGGCTACGCCTTGCAGTGGAACCGGGCCGGCCTGGCCCCCGGGGAAAGCTGGACTATTGTCGCTTATGAAAAATGGACCGCCGCAGGTTTGGTTCAGGTTTTGGCTCCCCCCGACAGGCAGGGCGCGCCCGGTGAAACTATAAGCTACACTTTTACCCTTGCCAATGAAGGAGACCAAGAAACAGTTTACAATTTAACGGCCGGCTCTTCCTCCGGTTGGAACACCTCCCTGGAAAGTTCAACCCTGACCATTCCCGCCGGGCAGACCGCTAGCGTTGCCGTGGAGTTGACCATAGCTCCCGGGGCCGCGGTGGGCACAAAGGATATCCTGACCCTAACCGCCACGGCGGCCGATGACGACAGCGTCACCAATTCGGACAGTGTCACTACCGAAGTAATTCCCCCTAAAACAGGCTCATTGACCGTAACCATAGAACCTGCCGCTGCTGTTGCTGCCGGGGTCCAGTGGAGACGGACCGGCACCACAACCTGGTTTAACAGCGGGGCGACGGAAAGCGGCATTCCCGTAGGCACCTATACGATTGAGTTTAAAGAGGTGCCGGGTTTTGAAAAACTTGACGCTATTGAGGTTGCAATCTTGCAGGACCAGACCGTAAGCGCTGCGGCCATATTTTTCCCGGAGCCTCCAAAAACTGAAGGACCGACCGGACCTGAACCGGGCAATGAACTTCCCTCTACTGACGGTGGCGGGGGACTGTTAAACATGGTGCCCGCTGCGATAATGGCGCTGGCCGGTGCCCTTATCTTAAAGCGGAAAAAAAGATAAGTTAAGGCGGTGCAAATGTCACGGCCCGGAAATCGCCATTCTTTTCGTATGAGGCGACTCTCCTTTTAGTCTTTTAATCAATTGATTTTGGGTGTGGCAATGAAAGGCTTGAGATTAACTTCTCAAGCCTTTTATTAATCAAGAATGAATCGGCAGAGACCTCCGGAAAAAGCTTGTAAACGCAGATCCAGGGGCGAAAGCTCGCCAAGCCGCTGGATTCATGCAGAAAGATCAGGTTATGACACCGGCTGGCCAAGAGGAGCCTGAGAGGAGGCATTTTGAAGGCGGAATATAAAATGCTTCCGGCTATTGCTTGGCCGTCAGCAGGCAAATCAGATAGCCCGCCACGAAGCCGATAATCAGGGCGAAGGCGATGAGCAGAAACTGGCTCATGTTGATTTTCCAGAAGAGCAGGCTCAAGGTTATAACCTGGGTGTTCTGGGCCAGGATAATAAGAAACAGAATTATTAGGACCAGGATGGCAATTAATTTGGGCTTCATGGACAAACTCCCTTCCTTTGTGAGAACCTCTCCGGCCCGGTTGCGGCTTGCGGGGTCTTTCCCCTGGTTCTCCCATAATATTGGCTTATTGGCTCTATCTCCCGGAGTTGATGTTCCAGCTAGCTAGATTAAATAATTTCTCCAATCGTTAAAGATAAGGTCGGCGCAATCCATTCCGCTCTGGCAGGCCAGTTCAGTTCCTACTCCCCGGCTTCCGGCCCCGTCGCCGCATATATAAAGGCCGCTCACGGGCGTCCGGTGCCCGGGGCGATTTACGCCCACCTGGTCGGGAGTTTGTCCCGTGGTGACGGCGGCTCCCGAGGTTTTGCCGATCCAATTGGCCATGGCCTCCACGGAGAAGGTGTCCACAAAAATCGCATTCTCCTTGGCCCCCGGAACCAGGTCATAGAGTGCCGTGAGCATGTCGTCAATCCAGGCCTTGGGATCGTCCTGCAGCTCTATGTCGGTGGTGGGGGCCACGGCACAGGCGGTGAGGAGCTGCCTCCCCGGAGGGGCCAGGTCGGGATCGAAATTGGAGGGGATGGGGCAGTAAATCGGAGTATAGGACAGAAGCTTCCCTTCTTCCAGGTTTTTAAAAATCTTTTTCATTTCCTCCAGGGATATATCCTTCTGGGATCTTTTCCGGGGATAGCTGCCGCATACGCATCCCACATCGGTAACTTTTTTTTTCAGCCCGATCTTGGCCTGGACGGCAATAAAGCTGCTCTTGATCTTCTCCACCCGGTTTACATATGATTTGGGGAAATATTGGCTGCCGGCAAGTTTAAATACTGTATCCCGGAGAGAAGTGGTGGATACCACCACGGGAGCATAGAATTTGTCTTTATCCTTCACCACCACCCCGGCGACTTTCCCGTCCTCCACCATAATCTTGGTCACGCCCGCATTGGTCATAACCTTGGCGCCGTGCATCTCCGCGCCTTTCAGGAAGGTGGCGGGTATGGCCACGGCACCTCCTTTGGGGTAGCCCAGGCTGCTGTCATAGACAAAGCGCTGGAAATTCCAGATGGACTCCCCGGCCGAAGCCTGCCAGGGAGGCAGGATAAAATACAGCCCCAGGAGAAACCCGATCAGGGCATGCACAAATGGCTCCTCCGTGTACTGGGCCATAAACTCTTCTATGGTCCTCCCATCCCATTCTTCGATCTTTTCCGGCGGCATCTTCAGAATATCGTAAAACATGCGCATAACATTGGGGATTAACCGGAGGGGAAATCCCGACTGCACCAGCACCCGGCCTATGAATATGGGCATGAGAAACACATTGGAAGGGACGCGGGCGTCCACATTGAATCCGCGCAGCCAGGCAATATTCCGGGTTCTTATGAATTCCAGGGGCGTGCCCATTCCCAGCCGCCTGGTGCATGTCCCGAAGGGCCCCTTGTTCCCCCGGATGAACATATGGGTCCCCATGTCTATCTTGAAGCCGTCTTTTTCGTAATAAGAACAAGAGCCCCCGATGCGGGGGTTTTTTTCCAGAATAAGCACCTTGAACCCGTGCTTGGCCAGGAGGGCGCCGCAGGCGGAGCCCCCCATCCCGGTTCCGATGACGATGGCGTCATACCGGTTGCCGGATTCCAAGCCTTCCCTCTTTTCAGAGGCTTTATTTTCGGCCAATACAATTCACCTTATCTCCAATTTAAATATTAACAAGTCTGTTTTTTTGCACGAGATTGCCCGTTCTGCGGGCCAGGCATAACAAATTATAGCAATTATTTACAAAGGCAGTCAATGGCAAGTTGACGGTGCGTTCATGAAGAAGGGCTTTTCCTGAGCAGGTTTATGCCGGAGCCGATTTTTCCCCAAAACCAGCCAGGGTCTCCCGGAGCCCGGGCGGGCCCGGGGCAAGGAGGTCCCCAAGCCTCGTCGGCGGGGAAGTCTTGATCCTGGGCCGGTTATATGTTACAAAACAGTTAACTATTGCCCAATGTTATGGTGCTGTGGTTGATATCAAAACAAAGGCCTGCCTGCCGACTGTTTTTGCATTTATTGCTGTGCCGCAAAAAGCCTTTGCCGAACTAATGCACGTTCTTAAGCCCGGCGGTTAACTGCTCACCGCTAACATTTTTTTGTCCGCGTCCTATGATAAAATTGATTAATAAACTCAAGGAACCGGCTTGTTTTAATGGAGACCGGAAAAACTAGCTGCGGGGGTGGTTTGCAGTGGAGGCAGTAGATGTATTGATTGTAGGGGGAGGGCCGGCGGGAGCCAGCGCCGCCATTTATGCCGCCCGGGCCGGGTTGGAGACCCTGGTGGTCGACCGGGGCCTGGGTACGGGGGCGGCCCGCCTGATCCGGGAGTTGGAGAACTACCCGGGAGTGGTCTCCACCAGCGGGGAAGAGTTGCTGGAGACGATGCATCGCCAGGCGAAATCCTTTGGAGCCCGTTTTGCCCAGGACCGGATCACCGGAGTCGACCTGGACCAGGAGATTAAAACCGCTTACGGCAACCTGGATCTCTATTCCGGGCGGGCCCTGATTATCGCCACCGGCAGCATGGAAAGGGCCAGTTCCGTTCCCGGGGAGGAGGAGCTAATCGGGCGGGGGGTCTCGTACTGCGCCACCTGTGATGGAGCCTTCTTCCGCGGGAAGACCGTCGCCGTGGTGGGCTCCGGGACCGAGGCCCTGGAAGAGGCCCGCCACCTGGCCAGGCTGGTAGCGAAGCTCTACTTTATCACCTCCAAGAAAGAGCTCCCCGGGGAGATCCCCGGAGAGGTGGTGGCGGTTACCGGGGCCACCCTGCAGCGGATTTACGGCGAGGGAGCGGTCCAGGGCGTGGAGATCCGGCGGGGAGGAAGCCTGGAGCGCATTGAGGTCCAGGGGGTCTTTATCTACCTGTATGGGAACCGGCCGGTGACCAGTTTTTTAAGGGGGGCCCTGCCCACAGACCAGCGGGGCTGCCTGCAGGTGGATAGCGAGATGCGCACGGCGGTGCCGGGGGTTTTTGCCGCCGGGGATGTGCTCTGTCCCGAAACCAAGCAGGTGGTGGTAGCTGCCGCCGAGGGCTGCCGGGCGGCCCTGTCGGCTATACGCTATCTCAATGATCTTAAAAAGAGTGCCGGTTCGTAAAGCGCCTGGAGTACCGCCTGCCCAGGAAAGGCGGGACAGCGCGGGCGGCCCTTGCCGTCGTAAAGGATCTTTAACTAACGCCTTTGCGCGCAGCGCTGTATATAAAATATTACCAATAAGGCCTGGAGAAAGACTTCTCCAGGCTTTTTTGAACGGTATTTTATAATAAATGTAACCAATTTGTGATCGGAATATAGTATAAATTATTAGAATATTGTTAATCCAGCTTTCATGATAATTTGGCTTTCATTGCACCACTGGCATTGTACCCGAGGCTTTCATTGCACCACCGGCATTGTGCCCGAGGCAATCATTTAAGCTCCGAGACAGCAGCAGTTTCCCCAAGAAAATAATTTAAAGGCAACACCTTTGCCGTCGTAATATAGCATAAATAGTTAGAATATTATTAAAATAACATCTATTTTAGCCTGGAGGTGGTAATCGCTTTAAAGAAATTTAAGGTGCTAACATCATTAAGGCCAACCTGTCAACAGGAATAAACCAAAAAGGAGAGGATTTCCTTGGCGATGATTGGCACGCTGACCATCAATAAGAGGCGTTTCATCTGGACGGTGGTCACCGGCTTCGCG
Organism: Bacillota bacterium; assembly: GCA_029782095.1. Lineage (GTDB taxonomy): Bacteria > Bacillota > Dethiobacteria > DTU022 > DTU022 > JAKPEE01. The sequence continues at coordinate 9,207 of JAKOVL010000070.1, forward strand.
GCGCTGCTGCTTTTAATCGGTTCTTTATTCTTTACCGGGAAGCTGTTCGCTGCTTTTCCCCTTACCGGGATCGGTGGATTCCAGGTAAATGCCGACTACATTGAAGGGACCGGATTTGAGTTGTGGCCGGCCATTGGTGAAACGGCGGAAAAAGCCGAATGGCCCCAGGCGGCGATCAGCATGGCGACCAACAAGATCCAAGGGCTGGTCTTGTCCAAGGCGCTGGACGTAAGCAAGACCCTGGGGAAGTACGGCATTCACAAAATCGAATTCCAGGTGATCCCCCTGGGCGAGGTTAACGGCAAAGGGATCAAGATGAACGTTACCGGCATCAAAAGCGATGTCGGCGACTTTGTGATGATGACCGTCAAGGAGAAATATTCCAAAGATGTTTTGAAAACCTTTACCATGGGTGCCGACAAAGTCGTGATGGAGAAAGCCACCATTAACGCGCACTCGCTGACGGCCAGTTCCATGAGCATCCCCATGATTAACATTAAAGTAGTCGCTTACGATGCCAACGGCAAACCGGTGGGTTCCAACTAGCCGGCGGGAGGAGTTGCTCCCGGGAGAGAGGGGGCAGCCCTCTCGCGGTCAGGATGATAGGGGTGGACTATGTTAAAGGGAAAAGGCGAGCAGATCCAGATGGCGTTTATGGGACTGTTCATCGGTTTCCTGCTGGGGGGCCTGATCTTTAAAGGGCACCTGGGGGGGATCCTGGGCAGCGCAATAGGGATGGCCATCCTGCTGGTGGTCGTGGTTACCCTATTAAAGAGGCATGAAAACGAAGAGGCCGCCCCGCGGATCATGCTGGCCGCAGCGGGAATTGTGCCGGGGGTTTTGATTGGCGGGAGCAGCGCCTTAAGCCTGGGAGCAGCGGGCGGCACTTTTTTCACCTTGTTCTATGTACTGTTTTTCTGGATTTTCCTTTTCAACATTATCGAAGGGCACAAGGAAGAAGATCGTTATCTTGCCTACCCGGCCGAATATTTAATCATCACCCTCTTCAGCTTTGCCGGGGTGTGGATCGGCTCCTTCATCAGCTCCCTGGTCCGGGGAATACTGCCCGATACGGCGTTCTTCAACGGACTCTCATACCTGCTCTTTACGCTGGCATTCAGCATCCTTTTGCCCCTTTCCATCGGCTTTATTTTCGCGGCCAATCGCTTCCGCCCGCTGCTGGGAGGGCTGCTGGCCCTGCTGGGGGGAGGCCTGGTCCTCTGGGTGGGCATAAGTATTGCCCCCATGTTGTTCTTGCCCGGAAGCGGCCTGTACCTGGCCGGCCTTGTGTTCGGCTCCCTGATGCTGGCCCTCTCCCTGATGGCTTTTTTTACCCCGCCGCTGCATCGTTTTATCGGCTGCGCCCTTATGGCTATTTCTGTTCTATCCTACGTGGGCGCCATGGGCGGGGTTATTATCGGAGGCATTCTGGGGATTATCGGCGGCGCCCTGGTATTCAGCTGGAACGGGCTGGAACAGGAGGCAGCCAGGGCGATTAGCGAAGAGGAGAGTTTTCTAGTGGACGAGGCCTAGCCAAC
>JAKOVL010000081.1 GCA_029782095.1 Bacillota bacterium
TATTAAGGCTTCGGCCGAGTAATTTGAATCGCACATGGCCTTGAGCCAGCCGTGTTCTCCCTCAAAAAGGGTCCTGGGGGATTTGGCGCCGCGCTTTGCCAAGTCTGCAGCCAGGACGCCTGCGGAGGCAGACTTTCCGGGCTGAAGGGGCTTCACGCCCGGATGGTCGTGGAGCATCTCTTGTAATCCTGCGCTTTGAAGTCCGCCCATTGAGATGGCGTAAGCCGTCTTTTCTTCGTCCAAGTTTAAAAGCTTCGCACATGCTGCAGCAGCGCCTAAAGAGCCGCATGTCCCGGTCGAATGGAACCCCTTTTTAAGGTGCGCGGGGTTTATCGCCCTGGCCGTCCGAAGCATCATGTCGTAGCCGATGACGATGGCTAAAAGGATTTCGCCGTAGGAGCTTTTCTCCCTTTCGGCCATGGCCAACACGGCAGGCATGATTGCCACGGCAGGATGTGACGTTCCCCATCTGTGGCCGTCGTCGAGCTCTATCGCGTGAGCCATTACTCCCATCCCGAGGGCGGCGTTTTGGGCGGGCATCTTTCTGCCCACGCAAAGCAAAGTCGACTCAGGCTTGCCTCCCAGCTCCACAAGGTAAGGATTTACCGCCTCGGCCAGCTCTCCCACGTAGAAACCCGCAGCCAGCTCGCTCAAGAAATCCGCCAGCGAACGTTTTGCCTTCTCGATGACTTCGGCTGGAACGTCGTCGTACGACAGCGAGGCGTAGTAGCGGGCAAGTTTGCAGAGCAACGTATCCTTTTCGTCCCTCGGCTTGCTCATCGTTACCTTCCCCTGACAGTTTCAAAGCAGAATCTGAATATCTTGTCGTCCAGCGGATCGTCCAATCGCAGGAGATGGTCTACCGTCCATTTATAGCATTTGTTTTTGGGATAAAGCGGTTCGTCCGTAAGAAGCGCCACCGATCCGCCGGAGGAGTTCATCTGCCCGGGATAGCTCATGTAGAAAAAGCGGAATTTGGCGCACTTTGCCACGGAGGTGGCAAGCTCCTGATCCTTCGATATGGCTTCGATCACTACGGCTAATTCGTGGCTTGTTATCCGCTCTTGCGGTTCGAAATCCTTCATGATGGCGTTTTTGCCGTAAACGTGAAAG
>JAKOVL010000106.1 GCA_029782095.1 Bacillota bacterium
TTCATGGGCGGTTGTGAAATCCCCGCCGCCACCCCCCCGTATCACATCTATCTGATGCAAAAGGCGTGCGAGGAATTCGGCTACTATTAAACCCGCAGCTGAAGGCATGTTCGGAAGACAAGAAAAATAGATTAAAGGCCGCGCGCCAGGCGCGGCCTATTTTTACGGGACATGGCGGTGCGTCCTCTCCGGGCAGGGCGGCATTTATTGCGCTTCTTCCGGCTCCAGTCCCACAAAAAGATAGAATTCCAGGTAATGTATATTGACTTCGCCCGTGGCGAGATTTTCCTGTCCGCCATAATGTGTAAATCCATAGAGGACCCTGAGGTTTTCACCACGGTCAAGATAGGTCAGCACATCTTTTGCCAACAGCTCCCTGCCGTCCCCTTTGTTGACGTTTGCCCGGTGCAGCTTTATGGCAATTTCGGCCACATTTTGGACATAAATCTCCTCACCCCGGCGCCTGATCTTGAGCTCATGATTTTCCGGGGCATAGGCCGCCTCCAGCTCATCGGCCCGGTAGCGCTGCCCGGCCGAAGAAAATTGCATGAAGTAATCAAAGCCGGAGAGATCCCAAAAAGAATCCTCTTCGCTGAGGACATAATAGAAATGTATTTCATCGGTGTCGGGATGCCCGTAATCGGGGTAGAGGGGAAATCCGAACAGGTCCTCCATCTGGTCGGTTGCAAAGCCGTCCGGCAGCGCACGGAGGCGTTTCAGCCCGTGACGGCGGTCAAAATAGAGGATGATGGAGCTGATTTCCCTTTGCACCGATTCGGGCAATGCGGCGGCAGGTCTGACAATCTTGCCCTCCTGAAGCAGATTGTACTCTGCGGCAATTTTTTCGAAGCGGCGGTTCTGGCTGTGCACCGAAACAGCGTGGCTGCTCCAGGGCCCAAAGACCGCCAGAATGGCCGCCAGGGCCAGCGAGGCAGGTAGGAAAACATTCCTGGGCTTCCGGGCCAAGATCAAATAGAGCATGGATCCGGCCACCCATAGGCCCGCGGCCAGCACAAAGTATCTGTTTTCGGTGATGCCGTAAGCGGCCACCCGAACGCCCATGGCGGCGAACATCAACCCCAGCAGCGGCAGGATCAGCTTGGGGAAGTGGGTGATAAAAGCATTAATCCACCGGTTGTCCCGGCGCAGGGGATGGAGGGAAAAGATCACCAGCGTGCTGATGATGGCATACCAGAGGACCAGGTGCGAGACCATCACCTCGGGCCACTGCCGCGTTGCCACAATTTTAACAAAGTAGACATAGAGGATGGCGCAGTAGGCCAGGATCAGCGGCACAACGATGTAGCTCAAAAGGACGCTGATCACCCGGGGATAGCTTTCTGGGTCAACTTCCCGGTCCCCCTCGGGGATATCTGCCAGGAAGAAAGCCGGCGCGAAAATTCCGGCCACGATCAGCCAGATATCAATATAGACTTTTTCAGAGATACCGGCTGAAAAGAGATAGTTGATTGTGGCCAGGATTGCGGCAAGGCCCCCGAAAAGGATGGCGGCAAAGAGGTAGGTGACCAGGAAGCTGATGCACAGCCTGATCACGTAGAGCTCGTAGTTTGGCCTGCGGTAAAAATAAGGGATGAAGGTAAAGGCCAGGTATAGGGCGAGACTGACAGCCACATACCGCGACAAGGAAACCATGCTGAAATCCTGCAGCAGATAGAAATAATAGAGCGCCAGCCCGGCAGCTGCGGCAGCGCAAATGAGGATCTTGAGAGGCATTTTCAGAAACCTGGCCCTTTCAAAGAAAACCCTGATGGAGAGGGTGAGGGGAATGCCCAGGGCCAGCACCGCAGCCAGCCGACCCAATGTTTTTTCGAACTCCGTCGCTGGGCCGGCTTTTACATGAACTAAAAGCATGAGCACCAGAACAGTGGCGGCACAAAAGAGCAGGGTTTCCGGGAAACGCTGCAAACTAACAAAAAGCCTGGCCACCAAGGCTTTCCCAAGCCTGAGAAGCCTTTCGCGCCTTGTGATCACGGCCTTTGCCCCCTATACTTTTTAGACTTTAACCCTAATATATCACAGGTGATGGCGGTTGTAAGCAATATGTTAGGGCCGGCGGTAAATTGAAAGATGGGGGGTGGCCTGGCAAACCGCCGTAAATGTTGACGTCATTATTTCAGAAAGGCATAATATAGTTAAACTGCGGTTCCTGCTTGATCATGCACCTGGGGCAGGGCCGGCATATAGCAGGGAAGAAAAGAATACCGTAAACAGGAGAAGACCCTAAGATATAAACCTGCCTGCAGCTTCAGAACAGGTAAATATACAGCATCGATGCAATGAAGGCGACTATGATCACTGCCGCGGCGACGTAGATGCCGGATATGGGGACCAGGAACATGCCCCCGAAAAGGATCGCGAAGAAGACAAGGTTTATAACCCATGCCCGCTTGCTCATTTTTCTTAATTTACGCTGATCCGTTTGCGGTTCCGGTGTGCCAGACATGGTTTCACCTCTTCCATTTTCTCATGTAGATTATACAATAATAAGAGAGTTAGGGGAAGTACTAGAACCATTACACCGCACTCAAGGAGATCTGTTCATGCACCGCTCCGGATTTGTAGCCCTGGTAGGACGCCCCAACGTGGGAAAATCGACCCTGTTGAATGCGCTCATCGGGGAGAAAGTGGCCATTGTCTCGGGCACACCGCAGACAACCCGCAACCGCATCCGGGCGATCCTGACCAGGGAAGAAGCCCAGATCATTTTCATCGACACGCCGGGGGTGCACCGGCCCAAGCATAAACTGGGGACAGCCATGGTTGAAGCCTCCATCCGAACCTTCAATCAGGTGGATATCCTCTGCTGCGTCGTGGAAGCCAACCTGGCGCCGGGGCCGGGGGATCGCCATGTGGCCTCGCTGTTCCGGCAGCTCAAGCGGCCGGTTTTCCTGGTTTTAAATAAAATCGATCTCTGCCCTCCGGAAAAATTAGAGCAAAACAGCGCCCTTTACCGGGAGCTTCATCCCTTTAGCGGCCACTTTTTTGTTTCGGCAAAGCAGGGTCTTAACCTTGAAGAGCTGGTGGAGGGGCTGATCAGCCGCCTCCCCGAAGGGCCGCAGTATTACCCCCCCGGCATGGTCACCGACCAGCCGGAGCGCTTCATTGCCGCAGAGATCATCCGTGAAAAAATAATTCATCTCACCCGTGAAGAGATTCCCTTCGCCATTGCCGTGGTTGTTGAAGAAATGTCCTTGCGGGAAAATGAGGAACTCATCGATATCCGGGCCGAGATTTACGTGGAGCGAAAATCCCAGGCGGGGATCGTTATCGGCAAAAACGGATCACTGCTGAAGCAGGCCGGCAGCGCCGCCCGCCTCGAGCTGGAGGCCCTGCTGGGCCGGAAAGTATACCTGGATTTGTGGGTCAAAGTCAAGAAAGACTGGCGCAACCGGGAAGGGACTCTGCAGCAGCTGGGCTACGACAACCTTTAAAAACGGAGAGGTACAAATTGACACAGCGCAATTTTAAGACCGATGCCCTGGTCCTCTCTAGCCGCCCCCTGGGAGAGGCGGATCGCCTTATCACCTTCCTCTCCTGGGACCGGGGGAAATTTACGGCAGTGGCCAGGGGAGCCCGTAAAACCATGAGCAGGCTGGCCGCGGGAGTGGAACTGTTCACCTACGGCCACTACCAGTTTTACCGGGGCCGCAGCCTCGCCACCTTGACCGGTCAGCAGGTCAAAGAGCATTTTCATTACTTCCGCGATCACCCGGAGCTCTATCCCCTTGGGCTTTACCTGGCGGAGCTGGCCGGAGGTGTCGTCAGCGGCGAGGGCCCCTCTCAAGAAATTTGCGAACTGTTGCTGGAGGGCTGGCGCCGGCTGAAGGAACAGCCCGATCCGCAGCTGTTTTTGCGGGCCTATGAATTGAATTTGATGGACTTAAGCGGCCACTGTCCCCATTTAAGCGGCTGCCTGCAATGCGGCTCCGCGGCAGCCTTCTTTTTCAGCCCGCGGCAGGGAGGGCTGCTCTGCGGGGAGTGCAGCCATGCGGCAGACAGTTTCAAGGTGCAGCCCGGAACAGTAGCCCTGGCCCGGAGGCTGTTAAAAGCCCCGCTGCAGCAGGTAAAGCTAATCCGGCCCCAGGGTGGGCAGAGCCATGAACTTGACCGGTTGACCGGGACTTTTTTGCGTTATCACCTCGATATTGGCGAATCACGGGCCCTCGGTTTGCTAAAGCTGTTCTATTGAAGGGGATAAAAATAAGGGTGAATCGTTAAAATAGAATAAAGGGGGTGCTTGCTGCAGTGAAAATATCCCTGGAGGCTATAGATCAGCTCAGGATGAGGGCTAACATCAGCTACCGCGAAGCCAAGGAGCTGCTGGAAGAAACGGGCGGGGATTTGATCGAAGCCCTGGTTTACCTGGAGGAGAACAGTAAAGATGCGCTGCGCTCTTTTTCAGAAAAAGGAAAGGACTTTTTAAGCCAGGCCCGCCGCGTAGCCGGAGAGCTGCACCGGCAAAAAGTTAAGGTAAAATTAAAAGGCAAGACCCTGGCCGAAATCCCTGTAACCGTAGGTGCCATTGGGACGGCCCTTTTCCCCAAGCTGGCCGCTCTGGGTGTCATCGGGCTCATGGTAGCCCATGGCTCTATCGAAGTAAACGATCAGCAAAACGCTGCCGCGGATCATGCAAACGCCAACAGCGTCGGCGACGACTAGAACGACAATTATATGATCATGCGGAAACGGCAAATCCTCCCGTAAGTCATCTCTGGCGCCGGGAAGATGAAGAATAAAAAAAGTCCCCCTGTAAATAAAATGGTTTATAGGGGGACTTTGACTCTTGAACAGGGGGCTGGGCCCATGCCCACGCCATGGAGGAGCGCCAACAGGGGGATTATTGTTCCCCGGTTTTATTTGCAGTTGACATTGGTGGAAATATTCTGCTACTATATTTCTGAATGCAAATATCTGGTTGGCGATGATGGAAAGAGTAGCCGCTGCTGATGCGCCTTAAAGCGAGCCGGGGATAGTGCAAGCCCGGCAGGTGCGGGGTGGTGAACGGGATTTCCGAAGCCCATGCCGCAGCGAAAAAGAGGGCTTGTTTAAAGCCAAGTAGGGTGGAACCGCGGGCAAACCTCCCGTCCCTATACCGGGACGCAGAGGTTTTTATTTATGAGGAGGGAGCGATAAAGTTGGATCTGCAGGAGATTATGATGAAATTGCAGGCTTACTGGGCTAACCAGGGCTGCTTGATCTGGCAGCCCTATGATGTGGAAAAAGGAGCCGGAACGATGAATCCGGCCACCTTCCTGAAATCCCTGGGCCCGGAGCCGTGGCGCGTGGCCTACGTGGAGCCCTCGCGCCGCCCGGCCGACGGCCGCTACGGCGAAAACCCCAACCGCCTCTACCAGCACCTGCAGTACCAGGTCATTATTAAACCGGCCCCGCCCGACATTCAGGATCTTTACCTGGGCAGCCTGGCTGACCTGGGTCTTAATCCCGTAGAGCACGACATTCGCTTCGTAGAAGACAACTGGGAATCGCCTACCCTGGGCGCCTGGGGTCTGGGCTGGGAGGTATGGCTGGACGGCATGGAGATTACCCAGTTCACCTATTTTCAGCAGGTTGGAGGAATCGACGTGGAGCAGGTTCCGGTGGAGCTGACCTACGGCCTGGAGCGAATCGCCATGTACATCCAGGACTGCGACAACGTCTTCGACCTGCAATGGACCGGCAGGATTACCTATGGTGATATATTTCAGCGAGCGGAATGGGAGCATTCCAGCTATAGCTTCGATCAATCCGATGCGCAGCTGCTGTTTAAGCTGTTCAATCTTTACGAAGCCGAGGCAGAGCGCCTTTTGAAGCTGGAGCTGGTTCTGCCTGCTTACGATTATGTCTTAAAATGCTCCCACACCTTTAATCTGCTGGAAGCAAGGGGCGCCATTAGTGTTACCGAGCGCACCGGCTATATTGCAAGGGTGCGCAACCTGGCCAGGCTTTGTGCCGAAAAATATTTGCTGCAGAGAGAAAAAGCCGGTTATCCGTTAATCAAAGGAGGTGCCGCCCATGCCAGCGCGTGATTTTCTGCTGGAGATCGGCTGTGAAGAAATACCTTCCCGTTTTATCGCCGGTGCTGTGGAGCAGCTGCAAGAGGGCGCGGCGGCCCTGCTTCAGGAGCAGCGCCTTAAATACAGCCATATCGAAGCCTGGGGTACGCCGCGGCGGCTCACACTCCTGGTAAGGGACCTGGATGAAAGACAGCCCGACTTGCTGGATAAGGTCAAAGGACCGCCGCGCAACCGGGCCTATGACAGCGAAGGCAATGCCACTCCCGCGCTGCAGGGTTTTTTGCGCGGCCACGGCCTTGCCGACGACCAGATTCAAATTGAAGAAATAAAAGGGGCAATGTATGTCGTAGCGCTGAAAAAGATTGCCGGCCGCCGGACTGAAGAGCTGCTCCCCGAGATTTTGCCCCTGCTGCTGCGCCGTTTAAATTTTCCCCGGCCGATGTACTGGGAGAGCAAGGAAGTTCGTTTTGCCCGCCCCATCCGCTGGCTGCTTTCCCTCTACGGCAGCGACCTCATTAAGTTTTCTTTTGCCGGAGTTAACTCCGGCCGGGTGACTTACGGCCATCGCTTTCTGGCGCCGGGCCCCCACCGGGTTGAGCATACGGAGCATTATTTTACCTGTCTGCAGGAAAACAAAGTTATGCTTGATCAGCAGCAGCGGCGCGAAACCATCCGCCGGCAGGTGAAAGAAGCGGCGAACAGCCACGGCGGGCATCCCCTGCTGAGCGAAGCGCTGCTCGACGAGGTTACCTTTCTTGTGGAATATCCCGTTGTTATAGCCGGCTCCTTCGACCAGGACTACCTGAACCTGCCCCGGGAAGTGTTGATAACAACCATGCAGGTGCACCAGCGCTATATCCCCGTGGCCGCTTCTCCTGAAGAAGGAGCGCCCCTGCTCCCATTCTTTTTTGGCATCAGCAACAATATTTACCATGAAAACATCCGCAAAGGTTATGAAAAAGTACTGCAGGCCCGCCTGGCCGATGCCCGCTTTTTCTTCAACGAAGATCGCAAGCGGTCCCTGGAGAGCTACGGCGAGCAGCTGCAGTCCGTTATTTACCAGGAAGCGCTGGGCAGCATGGAGCAGAAGAGGCAGCGCCTGGTAGAGTTAACCCGCATTGCCGGGCAGAGGTTGAAGCTGTCGCCGGAGCAGCTGCAGGCGGCGCAGCGGGCAGCCCACCTTTGCAAGGCAGACCTGGTCACCAACATGGTCGGCGAATTTCCGGAGCTGCAGGGTGTGATGGGGCGGGAGTACGCCCGCCTCAGCGGAGAAGATGAAAGGGTGGCTGTGGCCATCTATGAGCATTACCTGCCCCGCCACGGCGGCGATGCCGTCCCGAAAACCATTGAAGGGGCGCTGGTATCCCTGGCCGACCGCTTTGATACCCTTGTCGGCTGCTTTGCCGTGGGCTTGCAGCCCACCGGCTCCCAGGACCCTTATGGCTTAAGGAGACAGGCCCAGGGTGCTGTTTCCATATTGCTGGAGCAGGAGCTTCACCTTTCACCTGCGGAGCTGATTGAAGCTGCTTTAAAACTTTACAGCCCTCAGCTCAAGTTAACGCAGGAGCAGCGCGGCCTTTTGCTGAAGAGCCTGCAGGAATTTATCAACCAGCGCCTGCGCTTTATTTTTCAGGAGAAAGGTTTATCTTACGATGTGGTGGAAGCGACCCTGGCGGTGCCCTTTGACTCGGTGCCGGATCTATACCGGCGCGCCCGGCATCTTGAAGGGCTGCTGCGTTCCGAGGTCCTGGCCGATATCCTTACCGCTTATAACCGGGTGGCCAACCTGGCGCGCAAAGCCGCCGGCGGTCCGGTGGAGCAAAGCCTCTTAAAAAATCCCGCGGAAAAAGAGCTGTATCAGCGTTTTCTCGAAATTAAACCCCGTTTTCTCTTAGAGCAGGAACAGGGCTGCTATGATGCCTGCTTTAAACTGTTGCAAGAGCTGCGCGGGCCGGTGGACCGCTTCTTTGATGAAGTTATGGTCATGGTTGAGGATGAAAAACTTAAGCAGAACCGCCTCAACCTGCTTCTTACGCTGAAGCAGCTGTTCAATCGCATGGCTGACTTTTCCCTGCTGCAAAACTCTGTGTGATTATTTTGCATGGAAAAGCAGGAACCGTATTGCCATATATAGTATATACTATTAGCTGTTTAATTTAAAAATGGGGTAGCCTGTTCTTTGAAACGGGGTGAAAGGCATCGATTTAACCCAGCGGCACAAAGATATTCTGGAAATCGTCAAGAGCTCCGGCCCCATCTCCGGGGAAGAGATTGCCGCCCGTTTGAATGTGTCCCGGGCCGCCCTGAGGCCATGCCTGGCGGTGTTGACCACCTCGGGCATGCTGGAGGCGCGGCCCCGGGTAGGCTACTACTATACCGGCAAGGACACTCCCAGCCTGGTCATCGAGCATCTAAAACAATATCGCGTCGGCCAGATTAAAGCAGTACCCGCGGTGGTGCGCGAGCAAACCTCCGTTTACGACGCCATTGTAACTTTATTTGTCGACGATGCGGGCACCCTGTTTGTCGTGGATGATGAAGGCTGCCTGCAGGGGGTCGTCTCGCGCAAAGACCTGCTGAAAACGGCCCTGGGCGCCGCCGACTTGACCAAAATGCCGGTTACAGTGATTATGACGCGGCTGCCGCATATAATTACCATAAACCAGGAAGAGCACCTGCTGGAGGCGGCGCAAAAATTAATTGACAACGAGGTGGACGCTCTGCCGGTAGTTAAAGAGCTGCCAGGGGGCAGGCTGAAGCTTATTGGAAAGGTGACGAAAACTACCCTGGTTCGCGTGCTGGCCGAGTTGGACCGCTAGCCCAAGGAGGATGCACCATTGAGCAGGTCTCCGCAGAAGCCTGTTGTCTTTATCGTATCGGATTCCATCGGGGAGACAGCCGAATTCGTGGTCAAGGCGGTGGCCAGCCAGTACGATTCGGGGAACGCGGTAGAGCTGCGCCGCGTCTCCTTTGTTAATAATACCTCCCAGCTCCGCGAGGTGCTCGCAGAGGCTTCAAAGCAGAAAAGCATCATCGCCTATACCCTGGTTCTGCCGGAGCTGCGCCGCTTTCTGGAAGAGGAGGCGGCCCGGCTTGACATCCCCACGGCGGATATCATGGGGCCCACCATGGAGGCTTTCGGCCGGGTCATGCAGACCGACCCCCACCTGGAACCGGGCCGGGTGCGCCGCCTCGACGAGGAATACTTCCGCCGCATCGCCGCGGTGGAATTTGCCGTCAAGTATGATGACGGCAAGGATCCGCGCGGTCTGCTGCTGGCGGAAGTGGTGCTGATCGGGGTTTCGCGGACCTCCAAAACCCCTTTGAGCATGTACCTGGCCCACCGCCGCGTCCTGGTGGCCAATCTGCCGCTGGTTCCCGAGGTAGAGCCGCCGGAGGAGCTTTTCTGGATTCCCAGCAAAAAAATAATCGGCCTGGTCATAGACCCTGCACAGCTGAGGACCATCCGCATGGAGCGGCTTAACTCCCTCGGGCTGGACGCCCGGGCCAACTACGCCTCCATGGAGCGGATCATGGAAGAGCTGGATTACGCCCGGCGGATTATGCGCAGGCTGGGCTGCAGGGTTTTTGACGTTTCCAACAAGGCGGTGGAAGAAGTGGCCAACAAGATTCTGCAGATTGTTAGAGGAGGAGAATAATGAGCGGGGAACAGATGGTATACCAGTTTTCCCAGGGCAGCAAAGAAATGAAGAGCCTCCTTGGCGGCAAGGGGGCGAACCTGGCCGAGATGTCTCGCCTCGGCCTCCCTGTTCCGCCCGGGTTTATCATCTGCACCGAAGCCTGCAACCTCTACTTTGCCAGGGGCAGGCAAATCTGGCCGGAGTTGGAGCGGGAACTGGAACATAACTTAAAGTTGCTGGAGCAGCAAACGCAGCGCCGCTTTGGCGGCGGCAAGGCACCACTCTTGTTGTCTGTCCGCTCCGGAGCGGCCATCTCCATGCCCGGAATGATGGATACAATTCTGAATCTTGGCTTAAACCGGGAAACCATGGAAGCGCTGGCCGATGAAACGGCCAACCGCCGCTTTGCCCTGGACTGCTATCGCCGTTTTATTCAGATGTTTGCCGAGGTGGTCCTGAAAGTGGGACCCTATCATTTTGAAAATATCCTGCATGAAATAAAAGAACGCCGCGGGGTGGACAGCGATGCCGCGCTGCTGCCTGAGGACCTGGAGCGGGCCATCGACTTATTTTTAGAGGTAGTGCGCCGGGAAACAGGCGCCTCTTTTCCGGAAGATCCCCGGGAACAATTGCTGCGGGCTGTCCAGGCTGTATTTGATTCCTGGCATAACCCCCGGGCCCAGGTGTACCGCCGCAATAACCGCATCCCCGATGACCTGGGCACCGCGGTAAATGTGCAGGCCATGGTTTTTGGCAACATGGGCGACGACAGCGCCACCGGGGTGGCCTTTACGCGCAACCCCTCCACCGGGGAAGCCCAGCTTTACGGCGAATTTCTGGTAAACGCCCAGGGCGAAGACGTGGTGGCCGGCATCCGCACCCCGCGCCCCCTGGCCGAGCTAAAGCAGGTTATGCCTGAACTGTACCAGCAGTTTGTGGAGGCTGGCCGCACCCTGGAAACCCATTACCGGGATATGCAGGATATTGAATTTACCATTGAGCGCAAAAAACTGTATATTTTGCAGACGCGGGCCGGCAAACGCAGCGCCGCCGCGGCGGTCAAGATCGCGGTGGACATGGTGGAAGAGGGTATGATCAGCCGGGAAGAGGCGCTGCAGCGGGTTGACCCCGGTCAACTGGAGCAGCTGCTGCACCGCCGCATCGACCCGGAAGCCCGGTTGGAGGTCATAGCCAGGGGCCTGCCCGCCTCTCCCGGCGCAGCCTCCGGCAAAGTGATTTTTTCCGCCGACCGGGCCCAGAGCGAGGCAGCCCGGGGCGAGAAAGTGCTGCTGGTCCGTCCCGAAACAACCCCGGACGATATTCACGGCATCTACGCCGCCCAGGGCGTTCTGACCAGCCGCGGCGGCATGACCAGCCATGCTGCGGTGGTGGCCAGGGGCATCGGCAAACCCTGTGTTTGCGGCTGCGAGAGCTTGCGCATCGATCAGGCCCAGGGCCGATTTTACATCGGTGATCGCGAATTCGCGGAAGGAGAAGTCCTTTCCATTGACGGCTCCACCGGCAGGGTGATCCTGGGAGAGGTGCCGCTGATTGACCCGGAGCTTTCCCTGGAGTTTAAAAAGTTGCTCAGCTGGGCTGACCAGATCCGCCGCTTGAAAGTAAGGGCCAATGCCGACACGCCGGAAGATGCGAGCCGCGCTCTGGAAATGGGTGCCGAGGGAATCGGGCTCTGCCGCACCGAGCATATGTTCATGGAAAAAAGCAGGGTGCCGCTGGTGCAGCGCATGATCCTGGCTTCAACCCCGCAAGAGAGGCAGGAAGCCCTGGCCGATCTATTGCCGCTGCAAAAAAACGATTTTAAAGGGATTTTAAAGGTAATGGCCGGCTACCCGGTTACCATTCGGCTGCTGGACCCGCCCCTGCATGAATTTTTGCCCAATCGCGACGCTTTGCTGCTGGAAGTGGACCGCCTGCGCCGGGAAAACGGAGACCAGGAGCTGCTGCAGCAGAAAGAAGCGCTGCTGCAGAAAGTGCGCTCCCTTTCCGAGATGAACCCCATGCTGGGCCATCGCGGCTGCCGCCTCGGGCTGGTCTACCCCGAAATATACCGCATGCAGGTGCAGGCCATTTTTGGGGCAGCGGTGGAACTCCTGGAAGAAGGGATGGCCCCCGAGCAGTTGCAGCTGGAGATTATGATCCCCCTGGTGGGGCACCGCCAGGAGCTGGTGCGCATGAAAGAAGAGGTGGAACGGACCGCCGACGCGGTGCTCAAGGAAGCGGGCAGGGATCTGCCTTATCTCATCGGAACGATGATCGAGCTGCCCCGGGCCTGCCTGGTGGCCGGCCAGCTGGCTGAAACAGCGCAGTTTTTCTCATTCGGCACCAACGATCTCACGCAAACCACTCTCGGCTACAGCCGGGATGATGCCGAAGGAAAATTCTTGCCCTTCTACATTCAGGAAAAGATACTCCCGGAGAATCCTTTCATGGAAATCGACCGCAAAGGGGTGGGCCGGCTGGTGAAGCTGGCCATCGAGGAAGGCCGCCGGAGCAGGCCCGGTTTAAAACTGGGCGTTTGTGGCGAACACGGCGGCGACCCGGCATCAGTAGAATTTTTCCATGAAGCCGGCCTGGACTACGTCAGCTGCTCTCCTTTTCGCATTCCCATTGCCAGGCTGGCCGCGGCCAGGGCTCTCCTGGATGTTTGAAATTAGAAGTTGGAAGTTGGAATGGAACTGCAGAGCCTGTCCTAGACAATGTTGAGGCGGGTTGACGGGCCTGTGTTTCTGTTCTTTGAAAATTTGTACCCTGACCGGGCCGTTCCCTCTCCCCCGGTGGGAGGGGAAAGTAGGTAATTCCCTCTTCCCTGGTGGGAGAGGGTTAGGGAGAGGGGGAAGGGAAGTCTTATTACCTGGGGCGGGAAAAGCTGCGCCTTCCCAACCTTTCCCTCCCCCACGAGGAGGGAGGGAAAGGTTACTCCTCATTGCTCCAGACCCTGTTCCAAAGGCCCGCAAAGAAATCACCGATACTTCTCAAGATGGAGCGAAAGAAGCCCAGCCGCTCCACGGTTTGCGCGACAAACAGCTCCACTTCGTCAATCACATTCCCCTCAGGATCAATCAACTGAATGGCGCCGGCGCTCTGGCCTTCTTCCACCGGCGCTGCCAGCGGCTCGTCCAAGAGCAGCACCTGCTCAATGTTGTAGTGCTCGTCTTCCCGGGGGACAACAGCCGCGACAGGCCGCCGGGCCACTAGCGGCACTTCCCGTTCACGTCCCCGGCTCACCGCTGCATGGGCCACCGGCTCGCCTGCATCGTAAAGGGTGAGCAGTTTATAATTGCGAAAACCGTAATTTAACAGCACTTCACTGTCCAGGCCCCGCTCTCGCATGCCGGGAGTGTTCAAGACTACGCTGATCAGGCGTATTCCCTGCTGCTCGCTGGTTGCGGCCAGGCAATAGCCCGCCTGGGGGGTGCTGCCGGTCTTGATCCCGTCTGCCCCGGGATAGCTTCCCAGAAGGGGGTTGCGGTTGAACTGTCGAATATCATTGAATGTAAATTCCCGCTCCGCCTGGTATGCGGCGGCCTCGGGCTGGGTTTGAATAAAGTAAGCGGACAGGCGCGCAATATCTAAAGCACTCATATATTGATCGGGGTCATGCAGCCCGTGAGAATTGACAAAGTGGGTGTTTTCCAGCCCCAGCTCTTTGGCTCTCCGGTTCATCTGCTGCACAAAGGCCTCTTCTGAACCGAACAGGTGCTCGGCCACAGCCACGCAGGCATCGTTGGCCGAGACAATGGCGATGCCCTTGATCATTTCCCGAAAAGTGGCCTGCTGGCCGATATTTAAAAACATGGTCGAAGTATTGCCGTAATCGCTGACCTCCCAGGCTTTCTGACTGGCCGTGATGGGAGTGTCCCAGTCAACCCGGCCTTTTTTCAGCTCTTCCATGGCTACCAGCAAAGTCATGATTTTGGTCAGGCTGGCCGGCGGCATCGGTTCCGTGGCGTTCTTTTCGTAAAGGACCATGCCGGTTTGCGCTTCGATCAGCACTGCCGCTGCGGCGGTTAACTCCAGCTCCTCCTCTGCCGAAACCGCCGCCGGGTTGAACACGGCTGTACAAAAGCATATGATCAGCATACCGGCTAAAATATTCTTGAGGGTGTTCACGTTTGTACCTCCTAGCTGTTGGATCTATCATTGTGCCAATTTTAAAGAAAGGATTGATGCAAAAATGTTAATCATCGGCCTGAACGGCAGCCCCAAGGCGGATGGAAATACGGCGCACCTGCTAAAGATGGCCCTCGGCATCGCCAGGGAAAGCGGGGCGGAAACAGAGTTGATTCACGTTCCCTCTGTCCTCGCCTCGCAGAAGCATCCCTTCTGCCGGGCCTGCACCACCCCTTGTTCAGGTGCGTGCTACCGCGGCAGCGAGCTGGAAACAGTTTACCGGCGCCTGGCCGCGGCAGATGCCTTAATTCTCGGCAGCCCGGTTTACTTCGGCACCGTCTCGGCCCAGCTGAAAGCTTTCTGGGATAAGACGCGAAAGCTTCGCTCCGAGCTGGCGCTGCTGAATACGGTCGGTGCCGCCGTTGCCGTTGGCGCCTCCCGCTTCGGCGGCCAGGAGACAACTTTAAAAGCGCTTTTCGATATGATGCTGGTGCAGGGAATGCTCATTGTCGGTGATGGACATCACTCCGGGGATGCCGGTCACCAGGGCGCCTGCGCTCACCAGCCTGCGGCTGAAGACCAGAATGCCGCCCGGCGGGTTTCGCTGCTGGCTCACAGGGTTGTCGAGGTAGCCCGGGCCACCTCCGGCCTGCGCCAGAAATAAAGCACTTTTTATATCCCTCTTTATATATCAAAAGAGGATATTCGACAGGTGCACGGGGTCTCCTTTATGAAAATAATACCTGCCTCGTGAAATTAATCGCTTTAAATAAACAGGAATATTCAGTTTGACCGCGAATTATAAAAACTAGTTTAATTTTACGTTAAATTTGTAGTGAGGAGTGATATTAGTGACTCAGCACCAGAACCAGGTCAGCGCTGCAGCAAATGCTTATCCCCCCTGCCAGGCTGCCTGCCCGCTGCATCAAGGAGTACGTGACTACCTGCTGGCCATCGCCACCGGCAACTTTGATCAGGCGTTGGCGATTATTAAAGAGACCAACCCCCTCCCCTTTGTCTGCGGCACCATCTGCGCGCACCACTGCGAAGATGAATGCCGCCGCAATGACGTGGATCAGCCCCTTTCCATTCGCGGACTGAAGCGTTTCGCCGTGGAATACGGCAAAGCTGCCGTGCCGCCATCGGATGTGCCCAAAGGTTCTAAAGGCCGGGTAGCCATCATCGGGGCTGGCCCCAGCGGCCTCACCGCTGCCTACGACCTGGCCCGCCAGGGTGCTGCTGTGACTGTTTTTGACAGGGAACAGGCCGCCGGCGGCGCAGTGCGCCACTATATCCCCCTCTACCGTCTCCCCGATGAAGTCATCGATCGGGATATTGAAGAGATTGCCGCCCAGGGTGTGGAATTTAAATTTGGCGTGGAGCTGGGGCGTGACTTGACCATTGAGCAGCTGCAAAAAGAAGGCTATAACGCCGTCCTGCTGGCCCTGGGGCTGCCCGTAAGCCGCGGTTTGAATATTCCCGGCGTCGAGGGAGAAGGAGTTTATTACGCGCTGCCTTTCCTGAAGCAGGTTAAGCGGGAAGGATTTAAGTTTGAAGGAAGCCCCACGGTTATCGTTATCGGCGGCGGCAACGTGGCCATGGATGTGGCCCGCTCCGCGCTGCGCAGCGGTGCAGGCAAAGTAAAGGTGGCCTGCCTGGAGTCTGCGGAAGAAATGCCCGCCTTTGACTGGGAAATTGAAGAAGCGAAGGAAGAAGGGGTGGAAATTTACTGCTCCTGGGGCCCCAATGCCATTCTCCGCGAAAACGGTAAGATTACCGGCCTGGAAGCGGTGGAATGCACCTGCGTATTTGACCCCGAAGGCCGTTTCAATCCCTCCTTTAACCAGGACTGCAAACAAGTTATCGAAGGCGACGTAGTCATCTTCGCTATCGGCCAGGGCGGAGATCCTGAATCGGTACGCAACGAAATCGAAATGGACGAGCGCGGTCGTATCGTATTCAACAACCGCACCATGACCACCAGCAGGGAGGGAGTCTTTGCCTGCGGCGAAGTGGTAACCGGTCCCGGCACTGCCGTTCAATCCATGGCCAACGGGCGCCTGGCTGCCCAGGCCATCCTGAGCTACCTTGAAGGAAAACCCTTCGACAGCGCCGCCCTGGAAGAGGTGCCGGCCATTGAAAAACTCGATGAGGCCGTTTTGGCCGAAGTAAATAAAGTGCCCCGCAATGTGATCCCCATGCTCAGCCCGGAAGAGCGGGTCAAGCATTTCAAGCAGGCGGAACTGGGCTACGACACGATTACCGCAGTATGCGAGGCGCGCCGCTGCCTGACCTGCTACGCCGGCGCCCAGCGCATTGACGAACTTTGCGCCAATTGCCTCACTTGCGTGCGCATCTGCCCCTACAATGTCCCGGTAATCGGCGAGGACGGCCAGGTTTCCATCCGCAGCGAACAGTGCCAGTCTTGCGGCCTTTGCCTCTCCATCTGTCCGGCATACGCCATTAAGTTCCGTTCGCCTTACGTGGAGCAGGCGGTTGATAGTATTGAGCCTGCGGCGAAAGAGCTGCTGGCCGCTAAAAATGGCGAACCGGCCATTTTGGCCTTAACCTGCGCATACGGCGGATTTGCCCTGCCTGAATTTATAAGCAACAAGCCTGAGCATACGGCTGTAGTGCGCTTCCCCTGTGTGGCCAAGATAGATTCTCTGCACCTGCTCAAAGCTTTTGAGCTGGGCCTGGACGGTGTGGTGGTCGTGGGCTGCACTGAAGAGGGAAATATGAGCTGCCCCTATAAAGATGTGGCTTACTGGATTAAACAGAGAGTGGGGCGGGCCCGCAAAATGCTGGACGAAGTGGGCTTAAACGGCGAGCGCATCTTCTATGCCGAAATGACGGGCCTGGATAAAGAGGAGTTTAATCGAGCACTGGCTGAAGCCACGGCCAAGGTGAAAGAGCTGGGCGCCAGCCCGGTGAAGTGAACCGGAACTGGATCAAAAAGGGGCTGCCCCAAAAGGGGCAGCCCTTTTGATACAGCCACGATTGCCGGGTGGTCAGCCAATGATTCATTTTTTCCCTCCCCCTTGATGGGGGAGGGTCGGGGTGGTGCGCTCGACATGTGCGCGTAGCTATAGGGTGAAAGTCCTGAACGGGGGTTGGTAGCACCTACCGTAGCTGAAGGCAAGGGTGTCCATCGCGAGGTGGAATCCGAAGGAAGCTGGAGGCAAACTTTTGACCCGAGGGACACGAACCCCATCTGAGGCCTGTATCATCCCGGACGAGTCCGCCTCCCAGGACGAAGTTCCGAAGCTACCAAAGGATGGTATGGTACATGGGGCGGGTATGAGAGGAAAGTTACCGCACTTACTCGAGGAGGCCTGCCGGTTGGCCGGGATAGCCCTGGTAACCTGTGCTGAGAGGTGCAGCTGGGCCGGCAGGAGTCAGCAGAAGCCATAGTACCTGCATACAAGCAGGGAAGGGCTGAACGATT
>JAKOVL010000112.1 GCA_029782095.1 Bacillota bacterium
AGGGGGAAAAAATAAACAGCCATACCGTGGCTTTCGTCCTGGCCCCCTCAATTAATGCCCCGGGGCGCATGGGCGAAGCGGAGCCGGCGGTGCGGCTGCTTCTGGAACGTGATCCCGGGGAAGCACAGGCCCTGGCAGAGCGGCTGCACCGCGATAATTGCCTGCGCCGGGAAATGGAGCGGCAACTCCTGGACGAAGCCGTAGCCGCCCTGCAGGCTGACCCGGAAATAGCCGGCAGCCCCATCATTACCCTGGCCGGTGAAGGCTGGCACCATGGTATTGCCGGAATTGTGGCTTCCCGCCTGGTAGAGCGCTGCAATCGCCCGGTGGTGCTCATCGCCCTGGACGGCGAATCCGGCCGCGGCACGGCGCGGAGCATTCCCGGCTTCGACATCACCGCGGCCTTGCAGTCCTGCGCCAGCCATCTCGAGCGGTTCGGCGGCCACGAACAGGCCTCCGGTTTCACCATTGCCGCAGACCGGGTGGAGATGCTGCGCCGGGGCCTGAATCGCTATGCGGCCGGGCACCTGAAAGACGAAGATTTGCAGCCGGCGCTGGAACTGGACGGCGAACTTACTGCCGAAGAGCTATCGCTGGAGCTGGCCCGCCAGCTAACGCTCCTGCAGCCTTTTGGCAGCGGCAATCCCGCGCCCCTCTTTTATACCCGGGGGTGGGAGCTATACTCCTGGCGCCTCGTGGGCGCAGACCAAAGCCACCTCCGGTTACGCTTCGCCGGTAAGAGCGGCCCCATCGACGCTATCTGCTTTTCCGGGGCAGGCCTGGTAGCGGATCTTTGCCCCGGCCGGGAAATGGAGCTGGCGGTTAGGCTGAAAGAAGGTTCCTTTCGCGGCGAGCCCCGGCTTGAAATTCAACTGAAAGATCTGCGCTACGCTGACAGCGCCCGCAGCGGCCGGGTCGAGGTGATCGACTATCGCCGCCGGGGCAGCAGGGAAAGCCGCCTGCAGGCATTGCTGCGCTGCTATCCCGGGGCAGCGGTATTTGTGGCGACGCAAAAACGGCGGGCTGCCCTGGAGAAGCTGCTTCCACCGGGTGCGGCGGCGCTCTTTCTGAGCAGCGGCGGTAGCGGCGGTTCAGGCGCCGGAGCCGCTTCGTCCGACCTGATTTTATATGATTTGCCCCTGCATGAGCAGTTGCTGGAGCCTTTTTTCCGGCACTGCCCTCAAGCAGGCGCTGTCCGCGTTCACCTGCTTTACGAGGATGCTGACCGCAAATTGAACCAGGTGCTGCTGGACGCGTCGCTCCCCGACCCGGCCGCTCTGGAGCAGGTTTGCCGGGCTATGGCCGAAACCGCCGCCGCAGGGAAACCGGCGGATCCGGTGGAGGCGGTGCAGCAGCTGCCCTTCAGGCAAGGTCAGAATTACGGGAACCGCTGCCGCGCCATTTTCAGCGAAAGCGGCCTCCTGGCCCCGGGGATATTAAAAGACCTCTCCGCCGGCCTGACCAGGGAGCGCTTACATAAGCTGCTGGAATGTTCACGCGCCTACCGCGAAGTCCGGGAGCTGCGCCAGAAGTGCAGCGATTACCAGGATTTTCTGTTAACGGCGGCGCCGGATAAGCTGGCTGCCTACTGGATGGAACAGTTGCCGGGCGTCGTTGCCGGGCCGGATGTAAATTAATATAATAGTGGGGGGGGAGGGTTGGGGTGGGGGTGAACCGGATTACTGAAGGGATAGGATCATGAAAGTAAAAGAACGGGGCCTCGCTGAACTGAAAAAAAGAGTCATGCGCAACTATACCCAGGAGGAAGACTGGGCCCTGGTAGAGCGGGCTTACCTGTTTGCGCTGCGCGCCCATTCCGGCCAGCGCCGCGAATCAGGGGAATCTTTTATCGTCCACCCTCTCGGAGTGGCTAAAATTCTGGCCGATCTGGACCTGGATCTGACCACGATTATTGCCGGATTGCTGCATGATGTGGTTGAAGACACCGCGGTCACCCTGGAGATGATCCGGGAAGAGTTTGGCAGCGAGACGGCTTACCTTGTGGACGGGGTAACCAAGCTGAGCAAGCTTGAGTTTACATCCAAGGAAGAGCAGCAGGCGGAAACGCTGCGGAAAATGTTCATCGCCATGGCCAAAGATATCCGGGTGGTGTTGATCAAACTGGCCGACCGCACCCACAACCTGCGCACCCTGCGCCATCTTAATACCTTTAAGCAGCAGGAGATTGCCCGCGAAACCCTGGAAATTTATGCCCCCCTGGCGCACCGCCTCGGGATTTATATGATTAAGTGGGAGCTGGAGGACCTGGCCTTCCGCTATTTGCAGCCGGATGATTACTACCTGCTGGCTGATAAGCTGGCCAAAAAAAGGCGCGAGCGTGAAAACTTTATTAATCGCATTATGGGCCTCTTGCAGAAGCGCCTTGAGGAGGTAGGCATCAAGGCTGAAATCCAGGGCCGCCCCAAGCACCTTTATAGCATCTACCACAAAATGCAGGAGCAGGGCAAAGACATAAACGAGATTTACGATTTAACTGCCGTGCGCGTCATCGTGGATACGGTTAAGGACTGCTATGGGGCCCTGGGAATTGTGCACACCCTCTGGAAACCGATCCCCGGGCGTTTTAAAGATTATATCGCCATGCCCAAACCGAACATGTACCAGTCGCTGCATACCACTGTAGTCGGCGCTGAAAACGAGCTGGTGGAGATCCAGATCCGCACCTGGGAAATGCACCGCACTGCCGAATACGGTATCGCCGCCCACTGGCGCTACAAGGAAAAGGTGAAAGACGATCGCGAATTCGGCGAAAAGCTGGCCTGGCTGCGCCAGCTCCTGGAATGGCAGCATGACTACCGCGATGCCCGGGATTTTATGGAAAGCCTGAAAATTGATCTCTTCACCGATGAGGTGTTTGTCTTCACGCCCAAGGGCGACGTCATCGACCTGCCGGCGGGCTCCGTGCCGCTGGACTTTGCCTACAAAATACACACCGACGTGGGCAACCGCTGTACCGGGGCCCGGGTTAACGGGCGCATTGTGACCCTGGATTATGTTTTAAAAATGGGCGACATGGTCGAAATAATTACCAGTAAGAGCGGCTCCCCGAGTCGCGACTGGTTAAAGATAGTAAAAACGCCCCAGGCTAAGAATAAGATCCGGAGCTGGTTTAAGAAAGAGCGCCGTGAAGAAAATATCGAAAAAGGGCGGGAGATGCTGGAGCGGGAAATACGACGCCTGCAGATCGACCATAAGGCCCTTTTGCATGGCAGCCTCGTGGAAGCGGTGGGCCATAAGTTCAACCTTCTTTCCGCTGATGATGTCTATGCCGCCGTGGGCTACGGCGGTATCACCGTCCAACAGGTAATCGGGCGGCTGCGCGAAGAGTACCAGCGGCAATACGGGACCAAAGAAGAGCTGCCCCTGCCCCCGCTCAAACAGGTTAAAAAGGCAACCCATGCGGCGCGGGGCATTGTGGTCCAGGGCATGGACAATCTCCTGGTGCGGGTGGCACGCTGCTGCAACCCGGTTCCCGGAGACGAGATCGCCGGCTTCATTACCCGGGGCCGGGGCGTCTCCATTCACCGCAAAGACTGCCCCAACTTGAATCACCAGGTGAATAACCAGGGAGCTGACCGGGGGCGGCTGCTGGAAGCTACCTGGGAAGAGACGGCGGAGCGCTCATACCCGGTGGAGATCGAGATCACTGCACAGGATCGGACCAACCTTTTAGCTGATGTAATGAATGCGATTAGCGAAAGCAAGGTTAGCATATCCGCAGTAAACGCCCGTACCGATAAAAACAAGATGGCCACCATCCACCTGACCCTGGTGGTGCGTGACCGCATACACCTGGAGCAGGTGATGAACAAAGTAAGAAAAGTAAAAGACGTTTACAACGTTCACCGCAATATCCCGGGATAGCGCAGTATTAGCCGGGGGCGCCGTTCGGCCTGAGTTTTTCATGCCTCCGGTTTACGGATTCCTGTCCCTTGCGTGGAGGTGTATCGATGCGCGCGGTCGTACAAAGAGTATACCAGGCGGGAGTATCTGTGGAAGGTAAAGTGGTGGGCTCAGTCCAGAAGGGGCTGGCCGTCTTTCTGGGGATTGGCCGGGAAGACGAAGAAAAGGATGCCGCTTATCTGGCGGAAAAGATTGCCGGGCTGCGTATATTTGAAGACGAGGCCGGCTTGATGAATAAATCGGTGCTGGACGTAGCCGGCGCTGTTCTGGTAGTATCCCAGTTTACCCTGTACGGCGACTGCCGCAAAGGCCGCCGCCCCAGCTTCACCGATGCCGCCCCTCCGGGAGAGGCCGAGCGGCTGTATGAGTACTTTTGCGAGGTGCTGCGCCGCCAGGGCGTCACCGTGGCCACGGGTAAATTCCAGGCGGAAATGCGCGTCCTCGTTGATAACCACGGCCCGGTAACGATACTGCTGGACAGTAAGAAGTTGTTTTGATCAATGATCAGATAACCGGTTGCGGGCTTTATCCCCTTTAAGGGAATTCAGAATCCAGAACAGGTAAAACGGCGGTTTAAGTAGAGTGGCGCAAACTCTCAGGGGTTGTGCGGACGTTGATAGCCAGTAGCCTGGCCCTGGGTTCTGGGAATGATGCTAGCGGTAAACATTCTTCCGGTGGGCAATTTTGTAGATGATAACAGTAAGCTCTCTGTCCTCTATGGCATAGACAATACGGTAGCGCCCCTGGCGGATGCGGTAGTTTTCAGTGCCGGTCAACTTTTCACAACCGGGAGGCCGGGGGTCTTCAGCGAGAGCTTTAATACGCTGCAGTACTTTACGGAGTTCTTTTTTTGGGATAACCGCCAGTTCTTTTTCCACGGAGTGCTTAAAAAAGATTTTATAGTCGGCCATCTTTTTTCAACCTTTTCACCATTTCAGCATAACTGACCAGGGGCTCCGCTGCTCTTTCTTCAAAAGCTTCAATATCCTCGACATCCTCGGCCAGAGCTTCCCGGACGGCTTCATTGATCAGTTCAGAGACTGATTTCGAGGTTTCCACGGCCTTAAGTTTTAGCGCTTTATGCAGTTCGGGATCGAGATAAACGGTCGCTCTTTTTAATTGCATCGCAGTTTAGTCACCTCCGTTACCAGTATAGTGTTAAAACGCTAAAGCGTCAACTGGCCATGCAGGGAAAACTTACACCTGAGAGGAGGCCTAAGCAAGACGCCATCTTTGCTACCCTTAACCGGCCTCCTCCCCCTCGTGGAGGAGGACAGGGTGGGTGGGGATTAAGGCAAGAGACAGAATATAGGAAAAAGGAGAAGAGGGAAAGCAAGCTTTGGGAGGACTATGGGAAGCAAGAAGCCAGGAGAAAGTTTTTAGACAGGATAAACGGCACCACAACTCTAGAAAGCAGATTTATAGTAAATGGAGGTTTTTAATCTAACCTCCGACCTCTAACCTCTAACTTCTAAAAGCCCCCTCTCCCCGACCCTCTCCTACCGGGGGAGAGGGAGCTGCCGCCGCCGCACTGAGCACCGTGAACACAGAAAACAGACCGTTAACCGACCCCTGAAACTGATGCTCCATAAAAGGGGCTGCCCTTATGGGACAGCCCCTTTTAATTTAAGTGGGAATTGTTCCGGTTTATCTATGGTTATTTACTGAAAAAGCTCTCCAGGCCGCCCATGAGGGCGCGGGCGACATGGCGGTGCGTTTCAGCACGGCGCAGCAGCGCCTCGTCGCCGTAGTTTGAGAGGAAGCCCAGCTCCACCAGGGCCGAGGGCATCCAGGTATTGCTGATCACGTAGAAGTTTGCTGTCTTTACCCCAATATCCCGCAGCCCCAGGGCGGCAACCAGCTGCCGCTGCAGCAGTTCGGCCAGAATGCGACTGCGGCCGCTGTGGGCTCCCCAGGGGTAGTAATAGGTTTCGGTGCCGCTGATATAGGGTTGGGGATGTGCATTGCCGTGGATGCTGACAAAAGCGTCGGCACCGTTGCTGTTGGCCAGGTTGACCCTCTCCCAGAGGCTGGGGCACCAGTCGCTCCAGCGGGTCATCAGCACCCTGGCCCCGGCGTCCCTCAACAGGGGCGCCAGTTCCAGGGAAACGGCAAGATTTAGCGATTTTTCAAAATAGCCGGTAATACCGATAGCGCCGGGATCATAGCCGCCGTGGCCGGCGTCGATGACGATAGTTTTACCTTTCAGGGGACTGGCCGGCGCAGGCTTGGGCTGTGGATCCGGCTGCGGCTGGGGTTCTCCGGCCAAGTTCTCCAGTCTCCTGGTGTACGTTTCGGAGGCCCATCCCATTTCTCCGTTTAAACGGGCCACCTTCAGCCAGCCGCTCTGCCGCGCCAGCACAGCCACCGCTTCACCCTGCGGCATCTGGCTGATGATCGCATGCCCGGTTCCCGGCCCGCTGCGCAGGTTGAGCAGGGTTGCGGCAACCGCTACATAACCTTTGCATTCTGCCGCTGCGGTATACCACCCGGCAATCCAGCCTTGCCCGCCTCCCGGCAAAATCACCCGCAGCCACGAGTTTTGCTCCTGCAGAACCGCGATGGCGGTGCTTCGCGAAAGCTGGTTCACGATACCGTAATTTGTTCCCGGCCCGCTGCGCACATTGAGCAAATCCACCTCCACAATGGCGTAGCGGGGAGGGTCATAGGCCTTTGTGTATGTCGTAGAAACCCAGCCGGCTTTACCGTCCGGGAGAATGACCTTCGCCCAGGCACCGCTCGCCCCTGCGGCGACAACCACGGTGCCCCGGGGAATTTGCCCTATTACTTCATAACTTGTCCCGGGGCCGGAGCGGACATTGAGCAGGCTGGCATCTACCACCAGGGGGCGCGCTGCGGCCGGCAAGGCTATGCTTAACAGCAACAGCAGCAGCAACCCAGGGAGTATGTATTTCTTCGCCTGGGAAAATCGCTCCATTTACATTGCTCACCCTTCCTAATTGTTAAGATTTTATAATATGTTAACATAATCTTAATATTATGTAACCCTGAAAAATATGCTATCTCTGCCAAATATACGATTACATCTAGATTTGGGGCGGCAGGTTATAATAAAAGAACATCAATATTTGGGGGGACGGATATGGCCGACTCAATCAGCCGCCGCATCCATAAACTTGAAGCGGGCCGCCGCAACAAGGGAGAGCTTAAAGATATTCTGGCGGAGTACTTTTCCGGCGATATTAATGAAGATATGGAGCTGGCCCGCAGCATGGGCGTCCATCCAGATGAAATAGAACAGCTCCGCCGGGAATTTGAAGCATAACACTGCGTTGACAGCTGAGCAAGGATTGGTTAGAATGAGAATGTTTTATAGGGGAGGGGAAAACTGTGAAATACAAGGCGCCGCGGGGCACCCGCGACATCCTGCCGGGCGAAGTGGAAAGATGGCAGCAGCTGGAAACCCGGTTTCGCCAATATTGCACCCTTTATGGGTTTTCTGAAATCCGTACGCCCATATTTGAACATACCGAGCTGTTTCTGCGCAGTGTTGGAGAAGATACTGACATTGTCTCCAAGGAGATGTATTCGTTCCAGGATCGCAGCAAAAGGCAGCTGACCCTGCGACCTGAAGGGACCGCCGCCACAGTTCGGGCTTACCTGGAAAATAATCTTTCCGGGCAGCCGCAGCCATCGAAGCTATATTACCAGGGCCCCATGTTCCGCTATGATCGCCCCCAGGCCGGCCGCTACCGGCAATTTCACCAGTTTGGCCTGGAGCTGTTTGGAGCCGCGGGAGCGGCTGCTGACGCGGAAATCATCGCCCTGTCCCATGATTTTATCCGCTCGCTGAAAATCAAAGAAGTCAACCTTGAACTAAACAGCGTGGGCTGCCCCGATTGCCGTCCCGCCTACCGGGACAGTCTCCTGTCATATCTTGAGCCCCTGGCAGAAGAGGTTTGCCCCGACTGCCGCCGCCGCTTTGCCGTAAACCCGCTGCGGGTGCTCGATTGCAAGGATGAAAAATGCCGCACCCTTGCCGCCGGAGCCCCGGTATTGGAACACTTTCTTTGCCAGCCCTGCGCAGAGCACTTCAACCAGCTGCGCCGCCTGCTTGATCGCCTGGCCATTCCTTTTACGGTAAATCCGCGCCTGGTGCGCGGCCTCGATTACTATACCCGGACCGCCCTCGAATTTGTGTGCCCTGATCTTGGTTCGATCGCCGGAGGCGGACGGTATGACTACCTGGTTGAAGACTGCGGCGGACCGCCCACTCCCGCGGTCGGAGTGGCTTTTGGCGTGGAGAGGCTGCTTTTAGCCGCGGATGAAGCGGCCCTGCAGCAGGAAGCCGTACCCCCGGTATTTATCGCCACCGCGGGAGAAAACCTGGAAGAGGAAGCGCTGGCCCTGGCGGCCCAGCTGCGCAGCCGCGGCATCGCCGCGGAAACAGAACTGATGGGGCGCACCCTGAAAGGGCAGATGAAGCAATGCGGCCGCAAAGGGTACGACCTGGTGCTTATTTTGGGCCAGAAGGAGCTTTCGCAGGACCTGGTGGCCCTGCGAGATATGCGCACCGGGGAACAGAAGGAGCTGCCCCGCAAACAGGTGCTTGACACCGTGGAACAACTGCGGCAGGCTGTTGAAACGTCGGCCCGGTAAACGCGTGGCGGCAGAAGATTAGTTTCCTGGTGCAAGAGGCATGACAGAACATGGCCGGGAAATAATAAAGGCAGTGAGCTGCCGCAGCTCGCACCGGTTTTGGCGGCAGCCAACTTGCTCTTTCGAGATTTTTATGCTATGATCCATTTGCAAGGCAGCCCTGCTGTGTTCGTGTTCAGCCGATAATGTTTTGAGCTAACACTTATAAAAAGGGAGCCTAACTTTAACTGTGGCGTAGCAGCCTCCTTGTGAGAGGACCTATAAAGCAGTTAAGAGGGCACCCACCTTTAGGGGGAACAGTTCAAAACAACGGTCTCACGGCATAGCGGGGTTTTTGGTTGTACTGCCCCTTATCAGCAAAGCCGCCGCACTTTTGCCTTATCTGCGTTAAAGCGCGCGACAGATTTTTTATGTCGGGGAGGCGCATGAAGAAAAGCTCATGATGGTGCCGCGCCATCGCGGAAAAACGCGCAAACTGTAAAATAATCTGAAGCGGTCAAAGCAATTTAAGCTAACATTTGACAGATTGGGACTTGAAATAAGAAAATTTTTTGCTATATACTGTCAATGCTGTATATTTATGGTGGAGGAATAAAAATTATTCCTCTTTTTTTTTATACCGAGGTTAAAAGTGGCAGGAGATCTTAAAAAGGGGGCGAAATACCTATCTAAGTGGTGTAAAGTGGAGAGAAGTGGGTATAATAGCCCGCCATGGGGGCGAACATATGTTTGCCGGCGAATACCAACATACACTGGATGAAAAGGGTAGGGTCACTATTCCAGCCCGGTTGAGAGAAGAACTGGGAGATCGCTTCGTGATCACCCGGGGGTTGGATCGGTGCCTCTTTGTCTACCCATTAAGCGAGTGGGCCAAGGTTGAAGAGAAATTAAGAAACCTGCCTTTTACCCGCAGTGATAACCGTGCGTTTACCCGTCTCTTTTTCTCCGGCGCCGCCGAATTGGAGGTAGACCGGCAGGGGCGGGTTTTAATCCCCCAAAATCTGCGCGAGTATGCCGGAATAGAAAAGGAAGTAATGATTATCGGCGTTTCCACAAGGGTGGAGGTATGGAGCGAGCAGGCTTGGAAAACCTATAGCAACGAGGCAAAGGCGGCATTCGAGGAAACGGCCGAAAAGTTGGTGGATTTTTAATGTTAAAGGTGAGTATAATGGGCGCTGCAGAATTGCATGTTCCGGTGCTGGTTGACGAGGTGCTCCACTATCTCAACATCGGCGACCCGGGAATTTACGTGGATGCCACATTGGGTGACGGCGGCCACGCGGAGGCGATCTGCAGCCGCCTTGGCCCCCGGGGGCGCTTGATCGGTATTGACTGGGATGCCTCGGCCTTGCAGCGGGCCGAGGAAAGGCTGGCCCCTTATGCTTCAAAGATAACGCTTATCCACGATAGCTATACCAATCTAAGGTCTATTTTAGCTTCGCTGAACCTGGAGAAGGTAGACGGCATTTTGCTGGATCTGGGGGTGTCCACGCTGCAGCTGCTGGATCCGTCGCGCGGTTTTTCTTTTCATCATTCAGAGCCGCTGGATATGCGCATGGATCCGCGCTTGCCCTTGACAGCTTCAGACCTGGTTAACAGCATGCCTGCAGCGGAGCTGGTGCGCATTTTCTATCGCTACGGCGAAGAGCGCTGGGCCAGGCGCATCGCTGCCGGCATTGTGCGCCACCGCAGCCACCATGGGCCCATTGAAACCAGCGGCGAACTGGTGGAAATCATCAAGGCAGCCATACCGGCGGCGGCAAGGCGTACCGGGGGGCATCCGGCCAGGCGTACATTTCAGGCCCTGCGCATTGCCGTAAACAGGGAGCTGGAGAATATTGAAACTGTATTGCCTGAAGCGGTGCGCTGCCTCGCACCGGGGGGGCGTCTCTGCGTCATTGCTTACCATTCCCTGGAGGATCGCCTGGTTAAACATTTTATGCGCGATCTGGCCCACCGCTGCGTCTGCCCGCCGCAGCTTCCCTGCTCCTGCGGTAAAGAGGGAGAGCTGGTGATATTAACCAGGCGCGCGGTGACTCCAGCGCACGACGAGGTTCGGCGCAACCCGCGCTCACGAAGCGCCCGCCTGCGGGCGGCGGAAAAGGCGGGGAACAGGTAGGGGCGCAGCGCACTGCGCCCGCAGGCACCTGGAACCAGTAAGGAAAATCAGGAGGCACCAGGCGGAAGGGATTTGACAGGTGGTTCTATCCCCTCCCCTGTTCTAAACCTCCGGGCAGGTGAATAAAAGTGTTAGAGGCAAGAAAGACGATTTATCCCGATTTTAAACCGGCGCCGTCACAGTATCAGGCGCCTCATTATCCGGAGCGTAAAAAAAAGACCCGGCTTTTTGCTCCCGGGAAAAAGGCAACGCTGCTGATGGTGGTTGCCGCCTGCTTTTTGCTGGGCCTGGCTGTAATCGCCCAGTATTCATCCATTGTCAGCCTGAACTACCAGCTGAGCCGGTGTGAAATGCGCCTGGGTGAGCTTGTGGAAGAGTATCGGGCCCTGGAGCTGGAAGCGGCTTCCTTAAGCTCTTTAAGCCGCATCGATGAGATCGCCCGCAACGAGCTGGGTATGCGCGAGCCCGATCTCAGCCAGATTAGAATTCTGACAGCCGGCCGGGAAGATGGTGCCATCATGGAGGAGTGAAATAATTGCCGGATGCAGCCGTAACCCAGGTGGGCGTTCGCCGCAGAGTATTAATTGCCTTCTTTATCCTTATCTTCGCCACGCTGGCTTTAACCGGACGCCTGGCCTGGATCCAGATTGTCAAAGCTGACGAGCTGTTTGACCAGGCCTGGGAGCAATGGAATCGCAGCATTCCCACCCGCTCACCCAGGGGATCAATTTACGACAGCCGTGGACGGCTGCTGGCAGGCAGCACCACCGTGGAAACAGTGGTGGCCATCCCACCCCGCATTGAAGATGCAGAGCAGGCAGCCCGGCTCCTGGCGCCGGTTCTGGAGATGGATGAAGATCAGCTTTATGAGCTGTTAACCATGAATCTCAGCTCCATTTACCTGAAGCGCAAGGTGGAACCGGAAGTAGCCCAGGCCGTGCGCGACCTGGAGCTTCCAGGCATTGTCTTTGCCACGGAGGGGAAGCGGTTTTACCCCGGAGGCTCCCTCGCCTCGCAGGTGCTCGGCTTTGTGGGCATGGATCAGGGCTGGGCCGGCCTGGAGATTCAGTATGAAGAGTATTTAAAAGGCCGGGAAGGGCGAATGCTTTTCCCTTCAGATAATAAAGGGCGCCCTATGCCCCACGAGGTTAAGCGCTACGTGCCGCCCAAGGACGGCATGGACTTGTACCTGACCATCGACGAGACGATCCAGTACATCGTGGAAAGGGAGCTGGCCCGGGCCATGCTCGAGTATCAGCCGAAGCAGGCCATGATCATGGCGGCGGACCCAAAAACCGGGGCTATTCTCGCCGCAGCCTCCAAGCCCGACTTTGACCCGCTGCATTACGCCGACTTTGAACCGGAGACGTGGGACCTGGCGCCGGTAACCCACTCTTTTGAACCGGGCTCCACGTTTAAGCTAACCACCCTGGCCGCCTCCATTGAAGAGGGGCAGTACAACCAGAACGAGTATTTTTTCTGCACCGGGTATGCCAATGTGGCCGGGCATAACATCGGCTGCTGGACCGCCGGGCGGGGTCACGGCAGCATCAGCTACCTGGAGGCGGTACAGAGCTCCTGCAACCCCGCTTTCATCAACCTGGGGCAGCGTCTCGGCAAAGAAAAACTACTGGAATATATCCATGCTTTTGGCTACGGCCAAAAAACAGGGCTCGACTATCCCGGCGAGGCCAGCGGGCTGGTGTTTGAACCGGAGCAGCTGGGACCGCTGGAGCTGGCCACCACTTCTTTTGGCCAGGGTGTTTCCGTTACTCCGCTGCAGCAGTTGATGGCGGTGTCGGCCATGGCCAACGGCGGCTTCCTGATGAAACCTTACCTGGTTCGGGAAATTCGCGACATGGAAGGCAATACCGTTTACAAGCGTGAGCCCGAGGTGGTGCGCCAGGTCATATCCCGGGAAACCTCCCGCCAGGTTGCCGAGATCATGGAGCAGGTGGTGCTTGACGGCAGCGGCATGAATGCGGCCATTGAAGGCTACCGTATCGCCGGAAAAACCGGAACCGCCCAGAAAGTGGGGCCGGGGGGCGCCTATATTCCGGGAGAGTATATTGTTTCTTTTATCGGCTTTGTCCCGGTGGATGATCCCCAGTTTATTGTTTACATTGCCGTGGACAGCGCCACCCGCGGCGCCCAATGGGGTTCGCAGATCGGGGCGCCCATCGCCAGGCGCATCTTTATCGATGTATTGAACTACCTGCAGATCCCCCCGGCAGAACAGTCTCCGCTGCCCCCGGCCTCTCTGGTGGAAGTGCCGGACCTGCAGGGGCTGACCGTTGATGAGGCTGCCGAAATGGTGGATCTTGGAGGACTCTTACTAAGAATTGTCGGAAAAGGGCAATATATAGTTAACCAGACACCCAAAGCCGGGGCCATGGTTTCCCGCCAAACCCAGGTGGTGGTATACCTGGGCAGCGGGGACAGCGACTCCGATCAGGCTATCAGCATACCGGATCTGCGTGGGTTTACCATCAGGGAAGCCAGCGAGGTCTTAAGCTGGCTGGGGCTGCGCCTGGAGGTGGAAGGTTCAGGCATCGCCATCAGCCAGCAGCCGGAGGCGGGAAGGGAAGTGAAAAGCGGTACCGCCGTTAAGGTGGTTTTCGGTTCGCCCCTGGACCCGTAGCTTTTTTCAGGGAACAGGGGCGGACTCCCGGGAATAATATACATTGTTGAGATCCCCTAGCTCAACAATTTTAATCCCGGGAGAGAGTCTAATGCGTTCAATGCCCCTGCCTGTTTTATTGGAATCGCTTGTGGTAAAGGACGTGGAGGGGGGTGCTGCGGGAGAAGTAACCGGGCTGGCTTATCACAGCAGCCGCGTCCAGCCGGGAAACCTGTTCTTTTCCCTGGCGGGTCGGCAGGGTGAAGGGTGGCGCTATGCCCGCGAAGCGGTGGAGCGGGGTGCCAGGGCCGTGGTGGTTGACCAAAACTGTCCCGTGGAGGGGATGCCGATAATCCGGGTTCCCAACGTGCGCCTGGCCCTGGCCCTGATGGCCGATCGTTTTTTCGGCTATCCGTCCAGCAGGTTCAAGCTGATCGGTGTTACCGGCACCAACGGCAAAACCACCACCACACATATGATTGACGCCTTGTTCAGGGAGCGGGGCGAGGTGACGGGGCTCTTAGGAACAGTGGGCTATCGCATCGGCGAAGAAAAACTGCCTCCCCTGGCCACGACTCCTGAAGCCCCGGACCTGCAGGAGCTTTTGAGCCGGCTGGCGCAAATCAAGGCCACCTGCGTGACCATGGAGGTTTCTTCCCACGCCCTGGAGCAGCACCGTGTCACCGGCTGTCGCTTCGATGTGGCTGTGTTAACGAATATAACCGGTGAACACCTCGATTTTCACCAGACCTTCGAGGCTTACCGGGATGCCAAGACCAGGCTTTTTGCCCGGCTGGGATGGGGCGGCACCCTGAAAACGAATGCCCCGCTGGCTATTTTAAACGCTGACGATCCTTGCTTTGAGTATGTGGCCAGGTGGAGTGCGGGGCAAATCATTACTTATGGCATCTTCAACCGCGCCGATGTGCGGGCGGTGGAGGTGCGGCCGGTCGCTGAAGGAATGGTCTTTAATGTGGAATCCTTTACTGGTAAACTGGAGATGGTGATACCCCTCAAAGGTCGCTTTAATGTTTACAATGCCCTGGCCGCAACAGCAGTCGGGCTGGCAGGAGGCCTGTCTTTAGAGGAAATTGGCCGCACCCTCTCCCGTTTTCAAGGGGTTCCCGGCCGCTTTGAAACGGTGGAAGCCGGCCAGGATTATACGGTGATTGTCGATTACGCCCATACACCTGACGGCCTGGAAAATGTAATCAAGGCGGCCCGCGATTTAACCAGCGGCCGCATCATCACCGTGTTTGGCTGCGGCGGTGAAAGGGACCGCAGCAAAAGGGCCCTGATGGGGGAGACTGCCGGCCGCTTAAGCGACCTGGCCATCGTTACCGACGACAATCCCCGCGGCGAAGATCCGCTGCAGATCATTCAAGAAGTGGTCCCGGGCTTGCAGCGCTTCCGGCCGGCGGAAGGTTATCGCATTATTACCGACCGCCGCGAGGCCATCAAGGCAGCCCTGGAAGAAGCCGGACCAGGCGATTTGGTCCTGATCGCCGGCAAAGGCCACGAGAGCGAACAGATTTACCGCGATCGGGTGATACCCTTCAGCGATCGCCAGGTGGCGCGGGAGTTGATTTTGGCCAAACTGAGAGGAAGATAAAGCATGCGCCTTAGCGGAAAAGAGATTATGAAAGCCTGTGCAGGCGAGCTGCTGCAGGGAAATCCGGAAAGCGTGGTTACAGGTTTCGCCATCGACTCGCGGCAGGTCAGCCCGGGTGACTTTTTCATTCCCCTCAAAGGGGAACGTACCGACGGTCATTACTATGTGCACGATGCTTTTAACCGTGGCGCCGCCGGAACATTTTACGCGCAGCGCCCCCTGCCGGTGCTGCCGCCGGGCCTGGTTATCGGTGTTGCTGACCCGTTAAAGGCGCTGCAGCAGACAGCAGCCTACTACCGGCGCAAATTCAAGCTGAGCGTCATTGGGGTTACCGGCAGCAGCGGCAAGACCACCACCAAGGATTTTATCGCCGGCATCATCTCCGGCAGCATGCCCACGCTGAAAACGGCGGGAAACCTGAACAATGAAATCGGCCTGCCCCTTACGCTGCTATCGCTGGAGGAGCACCACCGCGCCGCTGTTCTGGAAATGGGCATGAGCTCTCCCGGTGAAATTGCCGCCTTGGCTCGCCTGGCCGCCCCGTCCATTGGCGTGATTACCAATATCGGCGAAGCCCACATGGAGCAGCTGGGCTCCGTGGAGGCCATCGCGGCAGCCAAGGGAGAGCTTTTGGATTACCTGGGCAAGGGTGGGACTGCCGTTTTAAACGGGGACGACCCGCACCTTTTGGAGATGGGGAAACGTTTTCCGGGAAAAGTCTATTTTTACGGGTTCGATACGGGAGATATAAAATGCGTAAGGCTGACTCGCCAGGGAGAAAGCAGCTTTTTCCGGGTTCGCTTCCCCGATGGACAAGAAGGAGATTTCAGCCTGGACATGCCGGGGCGGCACCTGGTCAGCAATGCCCTGGCCGCCCTCGCCGTGGGCTGGCTCTTAAAGATCAGCCCCGCCAAAATGGCCGCGGGGCTGCAAAAAAGCGTTGTCACCTCCGGCCGGCTGCAGATCAGCGAAGCTACCGGCGGCATCAAGATCATCGACGACAGCTATAACGCCAATCCCGCATCGGTGAAAGCGGCCCTGCAGGTTTTGCAGGAGCTGGGCGGGGACAAAACGGTGGCTGTGCTGGGTGACATGCTGGAGCTGGGCCCCGCGGAGATTTCAGCGCACCGCGCGGTGGGGCGCTATGCCGCTCAATGCGGCATTGCCGCCTTGATTACTGTGGGCGAGAAGGCTAAAGAGATTGCTGATGCAGCCGCCAGGGCGGGCCTGAAGGCCTGCGCCTGCGAAGATCACGATGGGGCCCTGGCCGCCCTGCGCGAAATCTCTCCCGGACGCGGCTGGTATATCCTGATTAAAGGATCCCGGGGTATGCGCATGGAAAAGCTGGTGCAGAGCCTGCTAGCATTGCCGGAGGGAGAAAGGGAATAGTGCAGCTTGATATTTTTTTGACCATGTTTATCGCTTTCGTTATCAGCGTGGTCATCTGCCCGCTTTTAATCAGAGTAATGCGCAAATTGCAGTACGGTCAGCAGATTAGGGAAGACGGGCCCGCCCGGCATCTCGCCAAAGCGGGAACGCCAACCGCCGGCGGCGTGGTCTTTCTCCTGGCAGCCGTGGCGGCGGTGCTGATCCGGCGAGAGCATTTTTGGAGCTGGGATCTGGCTCTAATCATTTTTGTCACCCTGGGCAACGCCGTTATCGGCTGGCTGGATGATTACGCCAAAATGTCCCGCTCCCGTTCGCTGGGCCTGAAAGCGCGGGCCAAACTGGCGGGACAGCTGCTTATCTCTGTTATCTTTATCGGCGGCCTGGGTTACCTGCAGCTTTACGACCCCGTGGTCAGCGTTCCCTTTACCGGCATGAGCCTGTCGCTGGGGTATCTCTATCCGTTTTTTATTATCTTTATGATTATGGCGGAAACAAACGGGGTCAATCTCACCGATGGCATTGACGGGCTGGCCACAGGCACTGCGATCATCGCTTTGCTGGCCTTTCTCTATATTGCGGTAACCAGGGAGCTTTTCGGCGTGGCCCTTTTTTGCGGCGCCCTGGTGGGCGGTTGTTTCGGCTTCCTGGTGTACAACCTGCATCCTGCCCGCATCTTTATGGGTGATGTGGGATCCCTGGCCCTGGGAGGAGCCCTGGCCGCCGCCGCCATCCTGGTTAAAGAGGAGTTGCTGCTGCTCATAATCGGCGCCGTATTTGCCCTGGAAGCCCTTTCGGTGAGCCTGCAGGTGATTAGCTTCAAATTGACCGGCCGGCGCATCCTGCTGATGGCCCCCTTGCATCACCACTTTGAGTTGAAAGGGTGGTCCGAGTGGCAGGTGGTCACCGGCTTCTGGGGTCTGGCTTTTATTTTCGCCTTGATTGGGCTGATCGAGCTGTGGCTGAGGACGCAGTAGCAGGAGACAGAATACAGGAGCCAGGAGATTAGACTCAAGTTGCTTATGTAGAGTAAAGCGGGGTTCCCAAACTCCCTCCCCCCTGGTGGGGGAGGGTCGGGGCGTGGGAGGCGTGGGGGTCATATATCCTGGGCCGTGAGGGGCAGCCCGGTGGGAGGCAAGATTTTATCCCTTGCTTTGTGCCATGACGGCAATCTGTCCTGGCCTAGCCCTCTGCCACCAGGGGAGAGGGAACTGCCTGATTCGGGATCAGCGAACCGGGAGTTTGAAGGGAGCATTGACAGCGTGATTGATTTAATCAGGGGTAAAGAAGTTTTGGTGGTGGGGCTGGCCCGCAGCGGAATCGCTGCGGCGCGCCTGCTGGCCGAACTGGGGGCGCGGCAGGTCACTGTAAATGACCGCAAGCCCGCGGAAGCCCTGGCCAACGAGCTGAAGGCCCTGCGCAAGCTGCCGGCCGTGAAAGCGGTTACCGGTGCAAACCCGCCGGATTTGATTCATCCGGCCCTGTCCCTGGTGATTAAAAGCCCCGGTGTGCCTCCACACCTGGAAATTTTTCAGCGCGCCGCGCAAATGCAAATTCCGGTTTTATCGGAAATAGAGCTGGCATATGCTTTTATTAAAGCTCCGCTGGTCGGTGTTACCGGAACCAACGGCAAAACTACCACTACGGCGCTGATAGCGGAAATGCTGAAAAAGGCTCGCTTCCGCCAGGTTATGGCCGCCGGAAATATTGGCGTGCCCCTCTGTGAAGCGGTGGGCCAAATCGACAGCTCAGGGGTGATTGTGGCCGAATTGAGCAGCTTTCAGCTGGAAGACATCCGGCTGTTCCGCCCGGCGGTGGCCGTGTTCTTAAACTTTGCTGAAGATCATATGGATTATCACGGCTCCATGGAGCGCTATTTTAAGGCCAAGGCCAGGATCCTGGAAAATCAGACCGCCTCAGACATGGCCGTCCTTAATGCCGGAGACGGGGCTGTAGCCGCCCTGGGGGAACAGGCAGCGGGAACAGTGTTATGGTTTGATAAAAAGCCGGTGTCCCGCGGCGCGGGCCTGGATAAGGAGATGGTGACCTTGTTTGCGCCTGGCGGGGAACCGGAGCCGCTCTGCCATAAAAGCGAGGTCGCCCTGCCCGGTGAACACAACCTTGAAAACGCCCTGGGCGCTGCTGCAGCAGCCTGGGCGGCCGGGGCCGATCCGCCGGCCATAGCTGAAACCCTGCGCACTTTTCGGGGCATTGCCCACCGCCTCGAGAGGGTCGGCCGCATCGGCGGCGTGGAATTTGTTAACGATTCCAAGGGCACCAACCCCGGGGCAACCATACCGGCACTGCGTTCATTTCCCGGGAAAAGAAAAATTCTTATCGCCGGCGGAAAGGATAAAGGGGCCGATTTCAGTGAACTGGCCCTGGTCATAAAGGACGAAGTGGCTTACCTGGTCCTGCTGGGTGAGACTAAAGAGAAAATCGCGACCGCTGTGCAGCAGGTCGGCTTTACCAGCTATACCATGGCAGCTGACCTGCAGGAAGCTGTGGCCCAGGCGTGGCGCGCCGCCGTGCCCGGGGACCTGATCCTGTTATCCCCGGCCTGTGCCAGCTGGGATATGTACAGCGATTACGAAGCCAGGGGCAATCATTTTAAAAGCCTGGTACGCGCCCTGGAGCAGGGAGAGATTTAAACATGGAAAGAAGCGGCCGCATGAAAAAAACGCAGCGGCTGGAACCGGACTTTGCTTTAATCCTGGTGACCCTGTTGTTGCTTGCCCTCGGCTTGATTATGGTGTTCAGTGCCAGCTACATCATTGCCGAAGAAACACGGGGCGACCCTTATTTCTTCCTGCGCCGCCAGGCCCTCTGGGTAGCGCTGGGCCTTATGGGCATGTATATCATGTCCAGGGTGCAATACTGGCAGCTGCGTAAGTTTTCTTTATTTTTGCTGCTGATAAATTTTGTGCTGCTGACGCTGGTTTTTACCGGTGTGGGCACTGACCTGGGAACAGAGGCACGGCGCTGGATCGGCATCGGCAGTTTTACCCTGCAGCCCTCGGAATTCAGCAAGCTGGCTTTTGTCATCTTTACGGCGGCCTTTATGAGCAGCCGCAGTGTGCGCATCCAGAAATTCTGGTCCAGCAGCTTTATCCCCCTGGCGCTGGCGGGTATAGCTTTCATCTTTATCCTGCAGCAGCCCGACCTGGGAACGGCGCTGGTACTGGTGGCGGGAACCGCAATTATTATTCTGCTGGCGGGGATGCCGCTGAAGCAGGCGGCGCTCCTTTCTCTGGCGGCGCTGCCGCCCATGATCTACTTAACATTTAAAGAGGAATATCGGATGAAACGGCTCCTCTCCTTTCTTGATCCCTGGGCTGATCCGGTCGATACGGGCTACCAGATTATTCAATCCCTCTACGCCCTGGGGCCCGGGCATATTTTCGGAGTCGGGCTGGGACGAAGCCGCCAGAAGCTGTATTATCTGCCCGAGCCGCAGAACGACTTTATCTTTGCGGTTATCGGGGAAGAGCTGGGGTTTGTCGGTGCCGTGGCGGTGCTGCTGCTTTTCTTTATTTTTACCTGGCGCGGTCTGAAGATTGCCTTGATGGCCCCGGACACCTTCGGCAGCCTGCTGGCTGCAGGCATTACGGCCATGATCACCGTGCAGGCCCTGGTCAATATTGCCGTGGTAACCGGCTCCATACCGGTGACCGGGATTAACCTTCCCTTTATCAGCGCCGGCGGAAGCTCGGTTTTCTTTACCCTGGCAGGGGTGGGTATATTGTTAAATATCTCCCGCCACGCGCAAAAGTAGAAGAGGGGAGATTCCACCCCGGCCCTCCCCCACGAGGGGGGAAGGAGCTATTAGGGGCAGCAGTAAAAAAGATTCCTGTATCTTGTATCTTTTCTTCTGAGCTCTGAATTCCGGCAGAATGCGGATGACGCTCCTGTCTCCTGTATTCTGTCTCCTGGATTCTCTCAATCCGGCAATGCGGGAATCCAGAAAAAAAATATCAATACGTACAAAGGAGCTAACCATGCGCTTACTCATCAGCGGCGGTGGGACAGGCGGTCATATTTACCCGGCTTTAGCCCTGGCCCGTTATGCCCGAAAGCAGGATCCAACCATGGAGATCCTGTTTGTAGGCACAGAGCAGGGACTGGAAAGCAAAATCGTCCCCGAAGCGGGCTTTAAGCTGGCCACCATACCGGCCCGCGGCTACCGGCGCAATCTCAAGCAGCTGGTGCCGGTCGCCCGGGAGATGTTCAGCGGGCTTGTCCAGGCCAGGCAGATTTTGCGTGAATTTAATCCCCATATCGTCCTCGGCACAGGGGGCTATGTTTCTGCGCCGGTTGTCCTCGCTGCGGCCATGGCCCGCAAGCCGACGGTGATTCACGAACAGAATGCCCTGCCAGGCCTGGCCAATCGCTGCCTCGCTCCCCTGGTCACCCGGGTCTGCCTCTCTTTTGCCGAATCGGGCCGGCTGTTTAGCCGTTTCAGCAGCACCGAGCTTACCGGGAATCCCCGGGCCAGTGAAGCAGCCGCCGCCAGGGGCAGTGAAGGCATCAAGCGGCTTGGCCTGGATCCCCGCCGGCAGCTGGTGGTTGTATACGGCGGCAGCCGCGGCGCCCTGAAAATTAACGAGGTGATGATCAAGTTTATTAAAATGGGCTGGCTGCCCGCGCAAATCCAGCTGGTCTACATCTCAGGGGAGCGATATTACCGGGACGTGGCGCAGGAGCTGGGCAGGCTGCCGGACACAATACGCCTGCTGCCGTATTTTAATGATATGCCTTCAATACTGGCTGCGGCCGACCTGGCGGTAACCCGCAGCGGCGCCACTACCCTGGCCGAAATTACTGCCCTGGGGCTGCCGGCCATATTGATCCCTTCGCCCAACGTGGTTAACAATCACCAGTATTACAATGCCCGCCTTCTGGCCGATGCCGGGGCGGCGCTGCTGATTGAAGAAAGCCAGTTTAACCATTTCCGCCTCCGGCGTGAATTGGAACATTTCTTTTCTGGTACAGGAGTGCGGGAAAAGATGATTCGCGCCAGTAGAAAGCTGGGCATTCCTGATGCCGCCGCACGGCTGTACCGCTGTCTCACGGAAATAGTTAATTCCAGATCCGGGAAAACTAACACAACCCGGACATAATGCATAGAATAAACTATCCCTATGGAGGAGCCGCCATTGAATGTGGAACAGGAATTGCAAGGCCTCCTGCAGGCCCGTGTGAAGCGTAATGAACCGATGTCTCTACATACCTCGTGGAAAGTCGGCGGTCCGGCGGATTACTTTGTTGTCCCCGCGGATTTGAACGACACGTGTGAAATTGTACGCTATTGCAGCCGTAACAACATACCGCTGACCGTTATCGGCAAAGGCAGCAACCTGCTGGTGAAAGACGGGGGAATCAGGGGCGTGGTGCT
The DNA here is from genome assembly GCA_029782095.1 of Bacillota bacterium. GTDB lineage: Bacteria > Bacillota > Dethiobacteria > DTU022 > DTU022 > JAKPEE01. Next base: position 21,677 of record JAKOVL010000112.1, read on the forward strand.
GAAAATCGGCGAGCCTTTCTGCTACCTGCACTGGGAGGGCAACCGTCTGAAAAGCGGCGCCGGGACCCCGCTGCCTTACTTGGTTCGCGCTGCAGCCCGCAACGGAATGTCCGGGCTGGAATTCGCCGGCGGCATTCCCGGCACTCTCGGCGGCGCACTGATCATGAATGCCGGTGCCTTCGGCAGTTATATAGGCAGTGTGGTGCGCGAAGTAACCGTGGTTCGGTACGATGGCAGCATCGCCACATTGCAGCATGATGAGATTAACTTCGGCTATCGCCACAGCAGCCTTTCCGGAGTAGGAATTGTGGTGGAAGCCGTGTTGGAATTGACTAAAGGCGACGCCGCCGCACTGGAGCGGACAGTTGATTTCTACCTGGAAGAGCGCCGCCGGCGACACCCCCAGCTTCCCAGCGCCGGCAGTGTCTTTCGCAATCTTCCCGGGTGCCCCGCCGGGCGGCTCATTGAAGCGGCCGGATGCAAAGGCCTGCGCGCCGGGAACGCCCAGGTTTCGGAGATGCATGCCAATTTCATTGTCAACCTGGGCGGAGCCACCGCTGCCGACATCTACAGCCTGATTGAGAAGGTTAGACAGCTGGTTAAAGAAAAGTTTGACGTCGATTTAAAGCCTGAGGTCAAGGTGATTGGCGAAGAGAAATAATGGGAGTGGATTTCGTGGACGGTTTTGTGATTCAGGGAGGCCTGGCCCTGGAGGGTAAGGTTAAGGTGCACGGCGCCAAGAATTCAATTTTGCCCGTGCTGGCAGCGTCTCTTTTAAACCGGAGCCGTGAACCGATCCGGCTGGTCAAAGTACCCGATTTGCATGACGTTAAGGCTATGCTCAAGATTCTGACCAGGCTGGGTGCCGTCGTTACTGCAGACGGCGAAGATATTATTCTAAGAACGGACCAGGTGGATTGCTTTCACATTCCCGAGCAGCTGATGAGAGAAATGCGCTCCAGCATCTTTCTTATGGGGCCGCTGCTGGGCCGTCTGGGGAAAGCTAGCATGTGCTACCCCGGCGGGTGCGCCATCGGCAACCGCCCCATTGACCTGCACCTGCAGGGATTGCAGGCCCTGGGGGCCATCATCGAGGAAAAAGACGGCTTCATCAATGCCCGGGGCAAGCTAAAAGGGGGCGAAGTATACCTATCTTACCCCAGTGTCGGAGCCACGGAAAACCTGATCATGGCCGGCGTGCTGGCCCGGGGCAAAACCGTTATCCACAATGCCGCCCGCGAACCGGAAATAATTGATCTACAGAATTTTCTGAATACCATTGGCGCCCAGGTGGAGGGCGCCGGCAGCAGCACCGTCACCGTGACCGGGGTGCCGGAGGTAGGGGGCGGCTGCTACCGGGTCTACCCGGACCGCATTGTTGCCGGCACCTATATGATTGCCGCCGTGATTACCGGCGGTACAGTAACGGTGGAGGAAATCATTCCCGGGCACCTGGAAGCGGTAACGGGCCTGCTGTTGGAGGCCGGCATCTCCGTGGAATCGGGGGATAACTGGATTACCGTGCACGGCGGCCCTGCCAGGGCGGTGTCCCGGGTGGAAATTTACCCCTATCCCGGTATTCCTACAGATCTGCAGCCTCCCCTGATGACCATGCTATCCCTGGCCCGGGGTAAAAGCCTGGTCGTTGAAAATGTCTTCCCGCGGCGTTTCCGCCACGTGGCCGGGCTGAATAAAATGGGAGCCCGGATCAGCCTGCAGGGCAACCGGGCTCTAATTCAGGGGGTAACCCGCCTGCGCGGCGCAGCAGTAGAAGCGACCGACCTGAGGGCCGGCGCGGCCCTGGTTTTGGCCGGCCTGGCTGCCCGCGGCGAGACAGTTGTTTACGGGAGGCAGTATATTGAACGGGGCTACGAGAATTTGGATCTTGTTTTAAATTCGCTGGGGGCGCGGGTGGAGCCGGTTACCCTGTCCCTCCAGGGTTTGGAGGCACAACATGCGTAAACGAACCAGGGTACATAACCTGAAAGTGATCAATAAGTCAAACAAGCCTCCGGCCAGAAAAAGGTGGGCCAAGGCGGGCCGGCGCCTGCTTGGCATCACCGCCTGTCTGCTGCTGTTAAAAATGGGACATGCCCTTTTCACAGTTAAGCATATTGAGGTTAAGGGCCCGGACTTTTTGGACCGGGAGGCGATCGTCGAACTGAGCGGCATTACCATAGGTTCGAGCATTTTTACCGTGCGCAGCGATCAAGTGGCCCTGCTGCTGCAGGCAGATCCGTACATCCAGGAAGCCGCGGTGCAAAAAGATTATCCTTCCACCGTGGTTATTACCGTCAACAGCCGCACCCCCGCGGCCTATATCCTCACTGAAGAAGGCTGCTGGCTGATGGACGCGGAGGGAATCGTGTATGGGCAAGCTGCGGAGATGGCGGGCAACTTGCCCGTGATCACCGGAATTAATCCGGATCATCTTTGTCCCGGCAAAGAGGTGCAGGATCAGCCATCAGCCGAGGCCTTGCGAGCTTTTTTTAGCGCCCTGGCCGAGGTGCCCCACCTTAAACCGGCCGAGCTGAACCTGGCGGACAGGCAGGAGATGATCCTTTATACGACCTCCGGTTTAACCGTATTGCTTGGGGACAGCGGGAATATGCGGCGCAAACTGGCCCTGGTGAAGGAGACGCTGCCTTACCTGCCGGAGGTGGGCGAGTTTTCCTGCCTCGATGTGAGAACCGGTGAACGCCTGATCGTGGTGGGGAAATTGTAAAGGATTGGGCGCAGTTTCTTCAAAATAAAACTAGATCATAATAAAGGGAATCACTGAATTATGTTGAATTATTTAGGCATAAGCCATCTAGGGAAGGGTAGGGGGTGCATGCATACATGAGTCGAAGAAATTTTATTGTCAGTCTTGACGTCGGCACTACACAAGTGCGGGTTATTGTTGGAGAACCCCGCCCGGATGGTACGGTGAGTATTACCGGCCTGGGTTTAAGCCCCTCGGAAGGGCTTAAAAAGGGAATTATTATCGATCTGGAAAAAACCGTAGATTCTATCGCCCAGGCGGTTGCAGAAGCGGAGCGGATGTCCGGCCAGACTATAGACTCGGCCTATGTGGGACTGAAAGGTTTAGACCTGGAGTTGCTGAACAACCGCGGGATCGTAGCGGTTTCGTCGGAAGACCGTGAAATTCGAGAAGAGGATGTAGAGAGGGCCCTGCAGGCCACGCGGGTCATTGCCCTGCCCCAGGACCGCGAAATTGTCGATATCATCCCCCGGGAGTTTATCGTTGACGGCTACGACGGCATTACCGACCCGGTAGGCATGCTGGGAGTGCGCCTGGAAGTGGACGCCATGATTGTCACCAGCCGCGTTTCCTTCCTGCGCAACCTGGTGCGCTGTGTCAACCGCGCCGGGCTTGATGTTAGCGGTCTGGTTCTGCATGCCCTGGCCAATGCCGAAATAGCGCTTTCCGCGGACGAGAAAGAGCTGGGCGTGCTTTTGGTCGACTTAGGGGGCGGCACCACGGAAATATCGCTGTTCCAGCAAGGCAAGCTGCGCCAGCTATCCACGATCCCCGTGGGCGGCGACCATATTACCAACGATTTAGCCCTGGGCTTAAGGACAAGCTACTATACCGCGGAAACCCTGAAGCTGGAGCACGGATGTGCGCTTGTTTCCCAGGCCGACGTAGAAGCTAGAATCGAAGTAAGCACTGTAGGCAGCAGAGAGCGCCGCCTGATCAGCGAAAGGGAAATCGCCCGCTTTATCGAGCCGCGGGTGCAGGAAATATTCCAGATTACCAGGGAAGAAAGCATAAAAATGGGCTGGCCGGAGCTTCCGCCGGCGGGACTGGTTTTGTGCGGCGGTGTCTCGGCTATGCCCGGAATCATTGATGTGGCCCGCCTTTATTTTAACGGTGACCAGGTCCGGCTGGCGGAAGTGGATTATGCCGGCATTCAAAATCCAATCTACACTGCAGCCGTGGGCACGCTCTACTACGTGCACCGGCAGAACCCGCGGCAGTTTGCCGCGGAGCGCAGCAAGCCGGCCCACAAACAGAAGCCGGGGATATGGCAAAGAATAAAAGACTGGATGGGAGATATAATCGAGTAGGATACGGCGCAGGGGAGGTGTGTGGATAGTGATCGAATTTGATGTGGAAATGGAGCAGTTTGCCTCTATAAAAGTGGTGGGAATCGGAGGCGGCGGCAGCAACGCGGTCAACCGGATGATCGCCGCGGGGCTGCGGGGAGTTGATTTTATAGCAGTCAATACCGATGCCCAGGCCCTTTACCTTTCCAATGCCGGAACAAAGCTGCAGATCGGGGAGAAGTTGACCAAGGGACTTGGCGCGGGAGCTAATCCTGAAATCGGCCGGCAGGCCGCCGAGGAAAGCCGGGAAGATATTGAAAATGCGCTGAAGGGCGCAGATATGATTTTTTTAACCGCAGGGATGGGCGGAGGCACCGGCACCGGTGCGGCTCCGATCATCGCCGAAGTGGCCCGGGAGCTGGGCGCCCTGACCGTGGGCGTGGTTACCCGGCCCTTTAGCTTTGAAGGGCGCAAACGCCAGCGCCAGGCTGCAGAAGGAATTGCCTGCTTGAAAGAAAAAGTGGATACACTGATCGTTATTCCCAACGACCGGCTATTGCAGGTGGTGGAGAAGCGCACCCCCATCCTGGAAGCCTTCCGCATTGCCGATGACGTGCTGCGCCAGGGGGTGCAGGGCATCTCGGACCTCATTGCTGTGCCCGGGTTGATTAACCTGGACTTTGCTGACGTGCGCACCATCATGTCCGAAACCGGGCCGGCGCTGATGGGGGTGGGCCAGGCCACTGGCGAAAACCGCGCCGTTGACGCGGCCAGGGCGGCCACCAGCAGCCCGCTTTTGGAATCCTCCATTGAGGGTGCCCAGGGCGTATTAATTAATATTACCGGGGGAGCCGATCTGGGCCTGTTCGAAGTGAATGAGGCCGCGGAAATTATAGCCGGCTATGCTGATCCCGACGCTCACATTATTTTTGGCGCAGTCATCGATGAGAGCTTCACCGACCAGGTCAGAGTTACCGTGATCGCCACAGGGTTTAAGCAAAAAAATGAAGGCTACAACCAGGCGTTGCAAGAAGTGGGCCGCAGCGCCTTTGCCCGTGGTGAAAACCTGGATAAGCCGGCCTGGGCCCGCTTCTCCAAAGAGTAAAAAGACACACTTTTGCCAACACAAACACAGGGGACAGACCTACTATTGCAGGTCTGTCCCCTTTCCTTATTATTGCGTCCAATCCCTTAACGCCTTTAGCCGGGGCTGGTAGAAAAACGGCCCTCTGCCGGACAGTTAAGTGCGCCTTTTTTGTCGTAATTTTTGGTGAAAGCGGCGCCAAACTGCGACAGCATTCCGAAATGGGGCGAGCTATAATTGTATCATATCCGGGTAGGGTCGTTCATATGGATAGGAACGAGCCCCTGGCTGGCGGGGTGGCTGGATGTATTGGGACCTGCTTCTTTTCATCAATCTGGTCGTAAACTATTTTATATTGCTGATTACCGCCAGATTGTTCCGCAAGCAACCGGGTGCGCCGCGTCTTTTGCTCGGAGCCGCTGCCGGCGCGCTGGCAGTCTTGATCTTTCGCCTGCCGGCTTATCCGGCGTTGACAGCAGGCGCCACATTCGCAACCCCGGTATTGATGATTGTCCTGGTATTTTGGCCGCTGCGTCGGCTGGAGCTTTTTTTGCTCTGGTGTTCATTGTTTCTTGTCTCATTTTTAACCGGCGGAGCGGTCCTGGCCCTGTCAATGCTGAATCGTTCCGGTATAACCTGGGAACCGCCCCGCGGAGTGGCCTCCCTATTCCTGGTCTGCCTGCTGCTCTATGCAGCCCTCGGTTTTGTCAGGCCATACCTGGAAGAGAGAAAATGGCAGAAACTATGGCAAATGGAACTGCTTATTACCTGGCGAGGCAAAGAAAAAGCGGTGCGGGCTTACCTGGATAGCGGCAACCGCCTGCGCGAACCGCTGTCGCAGCGTGCGGTAATTGTCATTCATTATCATTCTCTGAAAGAGATGCTGCCGCCGGCAGTATATCGCTGCCTTTCCAATTCGAAAATGGAGCCCTGGGAAGTTCTGCCCAGTCTAGAGCAGAAAACCGAGGCCAGGTGCTTTACCCTGGTTCCGTACGGCGGCCTTGGCGGCCGCCAGGGGATGCTTTTGGGTTTCAAGCCGGATGGTGTAGCCGTGTCCAGGGGCGGGCAAAGGTGGCAGGTCGAAGTTCCGGTTGTGCTGGGTCTGTCCAGGCACGGCTTCGGGCCGGTGGCGGAGTATGAAGCCCTTCTCCCCCCGGATTTGCTGGAAGGAGCAGGGGCCAGGAGCCAGGAGACAGGGAAAAAGCGCCGGTTGGCTGAGGCAGCCGGCAAACAGGTGGGAAAAGCGGTAGCCGGAAGGCAGTATTCGATAGCCGGCAGCCGGTAGTTGGGTTGCGTTGGAGCAGTCTCCGGCCATAGGCGACGGGGAAAGAGCAGTGCTCCTGTATCCTTTATTCTGTCTCCTATCTCCTGTATTGCCAGAGTGCGATACAGACACGCGTCTGCGGAGGTGGCTTTTTTGTTGAAAAAACTGATGATTACACTGCAATTAAACCTGGCCCTGCTTATCCTGCGCCTGCGCCGCCTGCTTGGGCTGGATTACCTGCAATATATCTTTTATGTCAGCAGCAGTGAAGCGCTGCCGCCGCCGCTGTCCCTGGAAGAAGAGGGTTTTCTCCTGGATAAGCTGAAAAAAGGAGACGGCGCGGTGCGCACGGTCCTCATCGAACGGAACCTGCGCCTGGTCGTCTATATTGCCCGGAAATTTGAAAACACAGGCATTAACATTGATGACCTGGTTTCTATCGGCACCATCGGTTTGATCAAGGCGGTCAACACTTTTGACCCCCATAAAAATATAAAGCTTGCCACCTACGCCTCCAAGTGCATCGAAAACGAGATCTTAATGTTTTTAAGGCGCAACAACCGGATCCGCTCCGAGATTTCCTTTGACGAACCGCTGAACGTGGATTGGGATGGCAACGAGCTTTTACTGTCCGATGTCCTCGGCACCGAAGGAGACCTGGTGCTAAAAAATATCGAAGAAGAGGTAGAGCGCAAACTGCTTTACATGGCCATGGACAAATTGAGCTATCGCGAGCGGCGCATCATGGAGCTGCGCTTCGGACTGCTCAACGGGGTGGAGAAAACACAAAAAGAGGTGGCCGATCTTTTAGGGATATCCCAGTCATATATCTCGCGCCTGGAGAAGCGTATTATTAAACGGCTGCAAAAGGAAATACGCAAAATGGAATAGGGGCTCCTTGCCCTTGCCCCTGGCGGAACAGAATAAAAAAGGGCGGTGAGGAAATACTTTTTATATCCGTCAGGCAGCGAGGAGCGAGAACATGAACAAAGTGGAAATTTGCGGCGTCAATACATCCAAGCTTCCCGTGCTGAAGAATAAAGAGATGAGGCAGCTGTTTATGGCCATGCAAAATGGCGATCGCCAGGCCCGCGAGAAGTTAATCAGCGGCAACCTGCGACTGGTTTTAAGTGTGATCCAGCGTTTTAATAACCGGGGGGAATATGTAGATGACCTCTTCCAGGTCGGCTGTATCGGACTGATTAAGGCCATCGATAATTTTGATTTAAGCCAGAATGTAAAATTTTCCACTTATGCGGTCCCCATGATCATCGGAGAGATCAGGCGCTACCTGAGGGATAATACCCCCATCCGCGTCAGCCGCTCTTTAAGGGATATTGCCTATAAAGTGCTGCAGGTCAGGGATGTGCTGGCGAACAAGTTTTCCCGGGAGCCCTCTGTGAGCGAAATTGCCAAAGAGCTTAATTTGCAGAGGGAAGAGATCATCTTTGCCCTGGATGCCATCCAGGAACCGGTTTCCCTGTTTGAACCGATTTATCACGACGGCGGAGATCCCATCTTCGTGATGGATCAAATCAGCGACGAGAAGAACGTGGATGAGCGCTGGCTGGAGATTTTGTCCATTAAGGAGGCCCTGACCAGGTTGAGTGAGCGAGAGAAAATGATCTTGACTATGCGCTTTTACCGGGGCAAAACCCAGATGGAAGTAGCCGACGAGATCGGCATCTCCCAGGCCCAGGTTTCTCGCCTGGAAAAGGCCGCCCTGGGGCATCTTAAAAAATATGTCAATTAATCGCCGTCTTTCCGGGCACGGTGATGAATATATTTTAATACAATAAAATATAAGCTGCGGCAGCGGCAGCAGTTTCGGCCCATGACGGCGCCCCGCATGACCAGGAGAGGGCTTGGCGCCTGTCGAAGTTCTTCCAGGCCAATGGAGAGGGTTTAAACAGAGAAATAACGGAGGAGAGCCCCTTTGATCAGGATCAGTGAACTGAAAGAGCGCGACGTGGTCAATGTTAACGACGGACGCCGCCTCGGATTGATTAAAGATCTGGAGTTGGATCTGGATAAAGGGGCGGTTAAAGCCATAATTATTCCGGCGGCGGGCGGCGTCTGGGGCAAAATATACCGTGCCAGAGATTACATTATCCCCTGGGAAAAAATTGTGAAGATTGGCGTGGATACCATCTTGGTTGACTTTCCCCAGGACCATTACCACCACCGCGATTAAAAATTCCGTATTTCCCGCTGGTTTTTCATTTTCTCCTGAAAACTGTGGAGGGCAGACCATTCGTGCCGGAGCTTCCGCAAGCACTCCGCGCAAGGAGCCTGGCTGCCGGTTAAATGCTGCTTTCATTCTTCTCCCACCAAAAACGCGAACAGGTGTTCCCAAAATCAAATCAAAAATGCTATAATGATTCTAAGGCTGGATCTGGTCTCCTGTTTTCTGCCTTTAGCTTCTGTTTCCTGCAGAGCTAAAATTTATCTTTACAACACTATATCTTGTGTCTTATAATTAAACTCATACCAATATATTGTTGGGGGGCTGGCCATGAAATGCCCCTTTTGCGGCGAGCAGGACAGCCGGGTTCTGGATTCCCGGGCCTCCCGGGAAGGCGCTGCCGTGCGCCGGCGGCGGGAATGCACCCGCTGCAGCAACCGCTTCACTACCATGGAGAAGGTGGAAGAAGAGCCGATTGTAGTGATCAAGCGGGACGGGCGCCGTGAACTTTTTGACAGTGCCAAAATCTTAAGAGGGCTGATCCTGGCCGGACAAAAGCGGGATATTCCGCTGTCCACCTGGGAAAAGGTGGTAGAGAAGCTGGAGCAGGAGCTGCGCAGCCGTTATACGCGCGAGGTGGCCTCTGAGCAGATCGGCGAGCTGATCTTGAGCAAGCTGAGGCATATTGACGAAGTGGCTTATGTGCGCTTTGCTTCTGTGTTTCACCAGTTTCCCGACGTGGAAACGTTTAAAGCCGAGCTGGAGGAAATGATCCAGAAAAAGAAGGAAGGCCGGCTGTAGAAAAAGGGAGGGTTTAAGCGTGGAGGAAAGCGTTGCTTCAGCAGCGAAGCAAAGCGCTGCCAGGGCGGCAGCGCCTTTTCAGGAAATCAGGAAACGGGACGGCCGGGTGGTCCCCTTTGACCCGGTTAAGATTACCGACGCCATTTTTAAAGCGGCCCGGGCGGTGGGCGGCAGCAATCGTGAAATTGCAGAAAACCTGACAGAGCAGGTCATTAATACCCTGCTAAAAACCGGGTATGCCGGGCTGATCCCCACGGTAGAAGAGGTCCAGGATGCGGTGGAAAAAGTGCTCATTGAAAATGGACATGCCCGCACGGCCAAGGCTTATATTCTCTACCGCGACCGGCGCACCCGCATCCGCGAGGCCAAGTCCGAGTTGATGGACGTGGTTAAAGAGATCCTCGTGGAAACTAACCGCGAAAACGCCAATGTGAGCAACTCGCCTTCGGCGAAGATGCTGCAGATCGCCATGGCCGCCAGTAAAAAATATTACTTGAGCAACCTCATCCCTGAAGAATTCGCCCAGGCCCACCAGGAGGGGGCCCTGCATATTCACGATCTGGACTATTACAGCAAAACTTTGAACTGCCTGCAGATCGATTTGACCCGCCTGCTGAAGAAAGGCTTCAATACCGGCTACGGCTATATCCGCCCGCCCAAGCGCATTGCTTCGGCGGCGGCCCAGGCGGCGATCATCCTGCAGAGCAACCAGAACGACATGTTCGGGGGCCAGAGCTTCCCCCACTTCGACCGCAGCATGGGCGAGATCATTGCCTTTTTCAGCGAGAAACCATCCTACGAAGAGATTTACCAGGCCATGGAGGGGCTGGTCTATAACCTTAATACCATGCATTCCCGCGCCGGGGCGCAGGTGCCGTTTTCCTCCCTTAACCTCGGCACCGACACTTCCGAGGAGGGGCGTGCGGTTACCCGGGCGGTTTTGGAAGCGTTTAAGCGGGGGCTGGGCCGGGGAGAGAGCCCCATCTTTCCCAACCTGGTCTTCCGGGTCAAGGAAGGGGTTAATTTTAACCCCGGCGACCCCAACTACGACCTTTTCCAGCTGGCCCTGGAGGTGGCGGCCCGCCGCATGAACCCGACTTTTAGCTTTATGGACAGCTCTTTTAACCGCCCCTACGGTGACGAGGTGGCTTACATGGGCTGCCGCACCCGCGTCATCGGCAACCGTCACGGTCCTGAAGTCTCCGCCCGCCGGGGCAATATTGCGCCGGTGACCCTGAATCTGCCCCGGGTAGCCCTGGAGTGCCGCGGCGATATCGACCTGTTTTTCGTCCAGCTGGATCGACTGCTGCGCCTGGGCGCCCGCCAGCTGTTGCACCGCTACGAAGTGCTCTCGCGGCTGCGCGTGCGCGATCTGCCTTTCCTCATGGGCGAGAAGCTTTACCTTGGCTCGGAGAACTTGGGCCCCGACGACACCATCCACGAGGTCATCCGCCACGGAACCCTGGCCATCGGCTTTATCGGCCTGGCCGAAACGCTGCAGGTGCTCATCGGCAAACATCACGGCGAAGACGACGAAGCGCTGCAGCTGGGCCTGAACATTGTCAACCATATTCGGCGCCGCACCGACTCCTTTGCCGAAGAGTTCGACCTCAATTTTGTAGTGGTGGCCACCCCGGCCGAAGGGCTGGCCGGGCGCTTCGTGGCCATGGATCGGGAACGCTTCGGCATCCTGCCGGGGGTGACCGACAAGGCCTACTACACCAATTCATTCCATATCCCTGTCAATTACGCCCTATCCTATTTTGACAAGATTAAGGCTGAAGGCGCTTTCCACAGCCTCTGCAACGCCGGGCATATTTCTTACGTGGAACTGGAAGCACCCCCCATCCACAATGTTGAGGCGGTGGAGCGCATCGTGCGCCACATGGCCGCCTGCGATGTGGGCTACGGCGGCATCAATTTTCCCCTGGATGAATGCTGCTCCTGCGCCTTTAGCGGGATCATTGAACGGGAATGCCCCCGCTGCGGCGGTGAGGAGATCCGGCGCATCCGGCGCATTACCGGTTATCTCTCCACGGAAGAACGCTTCAACGAAGCGAAGCACAGCGAGCTTAAAGACAGGCGGCCGCACTTTTTGCCGCGGGAGCTGAAATGAAGCTGCAAGTGGCGGGGATTGTCCGGGAAAGTATTGTGGACGGGCCGGGGATCCGCCTGGCCTTGTATGTCCAGGGCTGCCCGCACCGCTGCCCCGGCTGCCACAACCCGCAGACCTGGGATCCGGCGGGGGGGACGGCGATGGCGCTGTCCGATCTGCAAAAGCTGATCCTTGGCGCCAACGGCATTGATGGCGTTACCTTCAGCGGCGGCGAACCCTTTGCCCAGCCCGGGCCCCTGTTGTCCCTGGCCTTGACGGCCCGGTCGCGAGGCCTGAACGTGGTTCTCTACTCCGGCTACACTTTCGAGGAGCTCTGGGAAAAAAGCCGCTGCGACAGCGCTGTCCTCGGCCTGCTGCAGGCCGGCTGGCTGCTGGTGGACGGTCCCTACCTGCAGAGCCGGCGCAGCCTAAGCCTGCCCTTCCGCGGCTCTGCCAATCAGCGCCTGATCGACCTGGCCCCTTCGCTGCAAGCAGGCCGCGCGGTTTTATGGGAAAGTGATTTCCCTTCCAGGGATTGTTGGAGTAAAATAGAATAGATAGGCAATTATTACGTCAGGGAGAATATGCATGGCTGCGATGGATAAAGGATTCCGCCTGGTCCGGCGGGGCGAAGTGACGGTGCTGCAGTCGCCTCTGCTGGCGCAATACCGCGTCATTGACCACGCTTTCTCCACGCGTCTGGGCGGCTGCAGCAGCGGTGCCATGGCCGCTTTAAACACCGCCTTCCATACCGGCGATGACCGCCACCTGGTCATGGAGAACCGCCGCCGCCTGCTGCAGCCCTTTGGCTATGAACCTGATGCGGTAGTGGCAGGCATCCAGGTGCACGGCACCGGCGTGGCCAGGGTCACCGCGGCGGATCGCGGCCGGGGCGCCGCGCCCCGCAACTTTCTCGGTGAATATGACGCCCTGGCAACAACTGAGCCGGGCCTGGTTCTCACCGCCTATGCCGCTGACTGCCCGATTCTCTTTTTGATCGAGCCACAGCTGCCGCTGATCGCCCTGGCCCACGCGGGCTGGCGCGGCACCCTCGGCGGCATGGCCCACGTGGTAATCGACCGCCTGCGGAAAGATTACGGCGTGGCCCCGGCCCGCCTTGTAGCGGCAATCAGCCCCTGCATCTGCCCCAGCTGCTACCAGGTGGGCGAAGATGTGGCCTCCCTCTTTCGCCGGGCCGGGTGGGGCGGGGCGCCGTATCTGGAGCCGGCCGGCAGCGGAAAATTCCGCCTTGACCTGTCACGCATCAATGCCGCCCAGCTAAGGGAGGCGGGCATAAAAGAGAGCAACCTGGCGGAAAACAGCTGGTGCACCTCCTGCCGCCCGGACCTGTTCTATTCTTATCGCCGCGAAAAAGGTGTCACCGGGCGGATGATGGCCTTTTTAGCGATCAAGCCCGAAAGGAGCAGGTCCCAATGAGCAGGCGCCGCGCCACGGACAGAGAAAGGCAGTTCACGGTTATTCCGGGCGAAGGGAAACCGGAGCGCCGGGGGAAAGCCTTTGTTTTCTACTTAATCCTGGCCCTGGTGCTGGTTCTGGTACTGCAGACAGGCTACCACTGGGTTTCCGCCCAGGTGCTGGCGCAGCGCCTACAAGTTGTCGCTGCTGAACCGGGTTACATGGATAGCTCCATCGAACTGGAAGGGTATATCGTCCGTGAAGAAAAGGTGGTCTACTCTCCCTGCTCCGGAGTGGTCCTGGAAATGCATCCCGACGGCGAGCGCGTCAGCAGCGGGACTCCCCTGGTCACATTGGCGGTGATGTCACCTGCCGAAATCGCTTCTCTCAGTGAAAGCGAAGCGGAACCGGAAGGCTGGTGGGATGAAGTAATAGGTTTCTTCCATCACTGGCTGGGCGGTGAAGCGGAAGAGGAGACAGAAGAAAGCCTGCCTCTGTTCAGCGGAGAAATTCCACCATGGCACAGCGAGCGGGAAGTTGTCCCTGCCCCGGAAGCGGGCCTGCTCTCGTACCATTTGGACGGATGGGAAAATTTAAACGGCGAGACCATGCTGGCCCTCGGGCGCAGCGAAGCCCTGCCCGAACCGTCCCGCCTGGTCAAAGGCGCCGTGGTCAAAGCGGGACAGCCCCTGTTTAAAATTGTGGATAACTGGCACTGGAACTATCACGCAGTCCTGCCCCTGGACCCGGGCCGTACCGCCGCTGCCCAGGAAACGGTGCATATAACTTTCGATTTTGCCCCGGACAAGCCGGTGCGGGCGGAGCTGCAGGATGCGCAACTCGACGCTGCTGCAGGCGAAGTACGGTTACACTACCTGCTGGAGCACCAGCTGCCCGGCTTCGAAGCCGCGCGCCGCGCGCAGGCAGTGATCAGCTTTCAGCGCCAAAAGGGCCTGATCATCCCCGCTGCGGCTCTGCTAACGCAGGACGGCCAAGCCGGCGTTTACCTCAACAGCGGCGGCACCGTGATCTTTGCCCCGGTGACCGTATTGCGGCTTCAGGACGAAAAGGCCCTGGTGGAGGGTCTGGAACCGTATGCCATGGTGATCAGCGCCCCGGAGCTGGTGCGGGAAGGGCAGCGCCTGAATTGAAAAGTATTTTTCAGGCAGAGGAAAGGATCAGTGAATCTTTTCCCGGCCTTCCGCCTCCCCGCGGGAAAAGGCCAGGGAGAGGGGGACCAACAAAAAGCTAGGGAGTGACGCCATCATGCTCGAAGAAAACCTGCGGCAGGTTAAAAATAACATCCTGGCCGCCGCCCGCCGGGCCGGGCGTGACCCGGGGAAGATCAGGCTGGTGGCGGTGACAAAAACAGTAGGGGTGGAAACGGTCCGCCAGGCTGCTGCCCTGGGACTGGAGGATTTCGGGGAAAACAGGCTGCAGGAAGCGCGCGAAAAGGTACGCCTGCTGCCGCAGCTGCGCTGGCATTTCATTGGCCACCTGCAGACCAACAAGGTTAGAGATGTTTTGCGCAGCTTTAGCTTGATCCACTCCCTGGATCGCTATTCCCTGGCCGAAGCGCTGCAGCGCTGGGGAGAAAAACTCGACTGCCGCGCCCGGGTGCTGGTGCAGGTAAATATTTCGGGAGAGGAAAGCAAGCACGGCCTTGACCCGCAGGAGCTGCCCGATTTTCTCGAGGCGCTGCACGATTTGCCGCGGATTGTTGTGCTGGGCCTGATGACCATGGCCCCCTGGGTCGACAATCCGGAAGAGGTGCGGCCCGTGTTCCGGCGCCTCCGTGAACTGCAGCAGAAGCACCGCCGGCCGGAGATGACGCTGCCCGAACTTTCCATGGGCATGACTGCCGACTATACCGTAGCCGTAGAAGAAGGGGCAACCCTGGTTCGCGTCGGCACCGCCCTTTTCGGGCCCCGTACCGGCTAATGATAACTGTGGGCAGGTGATTAAAATTAACATTATTAAGAGCGGCTTGCTTTATTTTCTCCAGATTTACTATTTTATTCTCTTTGCGCGGATTATCCTTTCCTGGTTCCAGGCCTCCTTTTACCGCAATCCAACCATGTCCGGGATTTACCGCATCCTTTATGGCCTCACTGAGCCGTTGCTTGCGCCGTTGCGCCGTGTGCTCCCGGCGGTTCGGATGGGCATGGGCTACCTGGATCTTTCACCCCTGGTGCTGCTGCTTGTGTTAATTATATTGCGGGGGCTGATTATCCAATACTTCTAGCATTGGGGGTGGTCAAATGACGGAGAAACGAACCCGCCTGCGCGGGCCGCTCACCGAAGCGGAAAAGAAATGGCAAAGCGAATTTGCCCGCAAGGTAGAGTCGCTGAAAGGGCGCGCCGGTATGCAGACCTCCTTTCTCGACCCGCTGCAGCTGGAACTGGCCCGGGCGGTGCTGCAGGAGCAGTCCCATCTCGCTTACACCGTATTCGGGGGCTTCCCGGCCGCAGAGCGAACCTGCCTGCGCGTTTTCCCGGCCGAACAGCACAGCATTTTGCCTGAAGTGGCCGCCCTACTGGTAACCTGGCCCGACAGCGGCGAAAAGCTCGGCCACCGCGACTTCCTGGGGGCGGTGCTCAGCCTGGGCCTGCGCCGCGACCAGGTGGGAGACATCCTGCTGCTGCCGGAAAACCGGGCCGTGATTTTTATCGTCCCGGCGCAGGCTGACTATATTTGCGGCAACCTGACCCGGGTTAAGGGCACCGCCGTAGAATGCAGCGTGGTCGATCCGGAGCGGCTGCCGCTGCCGGTGGAAAGCGGCAAAGAGATCAGCGGTACCGTGGCCAGCGTGCGCCTCGACGCGGTCATCTCTCTCGGTTTTGGCATCTCCCGCTCCCGGGCGGCTGTCCTGATCAAGGGCGAGCTGGCTAAAGTGAACTGGAGGCCGGTGAATTCCCCCGCCTTGCAGCTTAAAGAAGGTGATCTGGTTTCGCTGCAGGGGCGGGGACGGCTGGAAATTGTAGCCCTGGAAGGAGAGACAAGAAAGGGCAGAAGGCGTATCAGGCTTAAAAAGATTGGCTAAAGCTGCAGGAAAAACCTTTGTATTAGCGAAAAAGATATTGATAATGACTAGAGGGGAGGAAAGGGCATGGCTTTAACGCCGATGGAGATTCAAAACAAGGAATTTGAACGTACTTTCCGGGGTTACGCCGTCGAAGATGTCCATGAATTCTTAGAGCAAGTGGCTCAAGAATATGAGCAGCTGCTCCGGGAGAATACCGAGCTTAAAGAGCAATTAAACCAGTTCACGGAGAAGCTAAAAAGTTACCAAAAGTTGGAAGAAACCATGCACAACGCCATCATCGTGGCCCAGGAAACGGCTGAAGACGTTAAACAGAACGCCATGCGCGAGGCGGAGCTGGTGCGCCGCGAAGCGGAGCGCGAAGCCCAGCGCATCATTGAAGAAGCCCGCTACCGCTCCAGCAAGGTTTTGGCTGAGCATGAAGAGCTTTACAAGCAGGCCCAGGTGTTTAAAATGCGTTTCCGCTCCTTTATTGAAGCGCAGCTTTCCGCCCTGGAGATGGAAGACTGGATGGAGCCCCAGGGCAGCAACCAGTAGCGTCTGCGTTTAATTGTTGCCCGATCGGGATATAATGGGTATAATGATCTATATTTCCGGCAATGAACGGGCCAGTAAGCGGTGATTGCCTGTTTTAGCAGAGAGCCGGGGGAAGGTGAAAGCCCGGTAAAGCAGCCCCGCCGAAGATCTCCCGGGAGCTCCTGTGCCAAACCGGCTTGAAAGCCGGGAGTAGACACAGGCGGCGCCTCCGTTAACGGCTTTTAAAGAGGCCTGCCCCTTCCTTAGGGGCTGGTTAAAAGGGTGGTACCGCGGGAGCAATCTCGTCCCTGTCAGGGAGGAGATTTTTTTATACCTTGCTTAGGCCTGTCCCCTTGGCAGTGGAGCCAATAGCGGGGATTATGAAGCAGCAGTTGGCAGCCGGTTTAGATGCCAGACAACCGAAGATAGTAGGGGGAATGATTATGGATTATCGCCAAACACTAAATTTGCCGCAGACAGATTTTCCCATGCGGGCGCAGCTGCCGCAGCGGGAGCCGGAGATGCTTGAATACTGGGAAAAGATCGACCTGTACAACCTGGTTAACCGCCATCGCCAGGGTGCGCCCCTGTTTATTCTGCACGACGGGCCGCCGTATGCCAACGGCAGCATCCACATGGGTACAGCCTTAAACAAAGTCCTTAAAGATATTATTGTAAAATATAAAACCATGCGCGGCTTTTTGAGCCCGTACGTGCCCGGCTGGGACACCCACGGCCTGCCAATTGAGCACCAGATCATCAAGACGAAAAAAATCAACCGCCGTGAAATCTCCGCCATTGAATTTCGGCGCATGTGCCGCGAATATGCCCTCCATTTCGTGGACGTGCAGCGCGAACAGTTCAAGCGGCTGGGCGTGCGCGGCGACTGGAAAAATCCTTACCTGACCCTGGCGCCGCAATTCGAAGCGCGCCAGATTGAAGTGTTCGGAACCATGGCTGCGCGGGGCTTTATCTATAAGGGGCTGCGGCCGGTCTACTGGTGCCCCCGCTGTGAGACAGCCCTGGCCGAGGCGGAGATCGAGTACGGAGATCATCTTTCCGATTCCATCTATGTCAAGTTTCCGGTCACCGCGGATAAAGGCTTACTGGGCGATACCCAAAATACCTATTGCCTCATCTGGACCACTACCGCCTGGACCATCCCGGCCAACGTGGCCATCTGCCTCCACCCCGACTTTGAATATGTCCTGGTAGATGCGGGAGAAGAACGCTACCTTCTCGCCGAGGGCTTGAGGGAGGCGGTGGCCGGTGAAATTGGCGCAGAGCCCTGGCCCGTCCTGAAGCGCTTTAAAGGCCGCGAACTGGAAGGGATTGTATGCCACCACCCCCTCTTTGAGCGGGACTCCCTCTTAATTTTAGGCGATCACGTCACCCTGGAGCAGGGGACAGGCTGCGTGCACACCGCCCCGGGCCACGGGCATGAAGACTTTGCCGTGGGCCGGGCCTACGACCTGCCGGTGATCTCTCCCCTGGACAACTCCGGCGTCTTCACCGAGGAAGCGGGCCCCTTTGCCGGGCTGCATTACAGTAAAGGCAACGGTGCTGTCATCGAAGCCCTGGAAAAAGCGGGGGCCCTTTTAAAGAAAGATACCATAGAACACCAGTACCCCCATTGCTGGCGCTGCAAGGATCCGGTCCTTTTCCGGGCCACGGAGCAGTGGTTCGCTTCGGTGGACGGCTTCCGCCAAGAGGCCCTCGACGCCATCCGCAGCGTGAAGTGGACTCCCCCGTGGGGAGAAGAGCGCATCCACAACATGGTTGCCGAGAGGCAGGACTGGTGCATCTCGCGCCAGCGCGTCTGGGGCGTGCCCATCCCCATCTTTTACTGCAACGATTGCCAAAAAGCCGTGATCAGTGAAGAGACCATCGCGGCGGTGCGCGACCTTTTTGCCCGCGAAGGCTCCGACGGCTGGTTTGTCCACGAAGCCCGCGATATTTTGCCGCCCGGCTTTACCTGTCCCGACTGCGGCGGCAGCGAATTCAGCAAGGAAACTGACATCATGGATGTCTGGTTCGATTCCGGGTCCAGCCATGTGGCGGTCCTGGAAACCAGGCCGGAGCTGCGCTGGCCGGCGGACCTTTACCTGGAGGGCAGCGACCAGTACCGCGGCTGGTTCCACTCCTCGCTGCTCACCTCGGTGGCCACGCGAGGCAAGCCCCCTTACCGCGGCGTGCTCAGCCACGGCTGGGTGGTGGACGGGGAAGGGCGCAAGATGTCCAAGTCCCTGGGCAATGTCATCGCTCCGGAAGAGATTATCAACCAGTACGGCGCCGATATACTGCGCCTGTGGGTATCCTCGGCCGATTTTACCAGCGATATCCACCTGTCGCCCGATATTTTGAAGCAGCTTTCCGAGGTTTACCGCAAGATCCGCAACACCTGCCGCTTTCTCCTGGGCAACTGCTTCGATTTTGATCCGCAGAAGCACAAAGTGCCTTACGATTCCCTGGAAGAGCTGGATCGCTGGGCTCTCCACCGCCTTGGCACCTTAGTGCAGCGGGTGACCCGCGCTTACGAGGCCTATGAATATCACACGGTCTTCCATGCCCTGCACAATTTCTGCGTGGTTGACATGAGCAGCTTTTATCTCGATATCTTGAAAGATACACTGTACTGCGAGAAGGCGGACAGCCCCGCGCGCCGTTCAGCCCAGACGGTGATGGCGCAGGTGCTGGAAACCCTGACCCTGCTGATGGCGCCCATTCTGACTTTCACCGCAGAGGAGCTGTGGCAGGCCCTGCCCGGCGAGCGGCCGCTCACCGTGCAGATGTGCGACTGGCCGGAGTCTGACTCCCGCTGGATCGATGCGGAGCTGGACTGCCGCTGGGAGATGCTGCTGAAGGTGCGTGCCGAGGTTTCCCGCGCCCTGGAGCAGGCCCGCAAAGCCAAGGTCATCGGCGGAAGCCTCGAGGCCGCCGTGAGCCTCTGGGCCGGCGACGCCCTCTATCCCCTGCTGGAGCAGTACCGCGGCTTCCTGGACAAACTTTTCATTGTTTCACAGGCGGAGCTGCACCGGGGCACCGCAGAGGTTCCGGCAGGCGCCGTCCAGGGGGAGGATCTCGACCTGGCTGTCCTGGTAAGCAGGGCTGCCGGGCACAAGTGCCCGCGCTGCTGGATTTATACAGATAGCGATGGGGAGCTTTGTTCCCGCTGCACCGCCGTCATAAGCTAGTGCTGTCTTTTTAATCCTCCCCGTCCTCTTTAGGAGAGGGCGGAACAGGTGAAGGGAAACCAGTAGGGGCTGTTCCAAAAGGGCAGCCCCTTTTGTGCGGCCCCTGTTTTACAGATTCATTGCGGCTGCGGAGTTCCCTCTCTCCTGGTGGGTTGATCCTGGCACACACTTGACCCCGGGATAGAGAAAAAAAAGAATGATCACGCGCTGAAAATCCCCCTTTTCTAAAGGGGGATTTTCAGTATTTGTTAAAATACGATGTATATTATAGCTGCCAACCCTGGGTGTACTGATTAAATCCCCCCTGACCCTCCCCCACGAGGGGGGAGGGGATCGGTCAACGGACTGTTTTCTTGATTCGCGGTGCTCAGTGCGGCAAAGGAAATTCCCTCTCCCCTGGTGGGAGAGGGTTAGGGAGAGGGGACTTTTAGAAGTCAGAGGTTAGAGGTCGGAGGTTAGAATAAAAACCTCCATTTGCTATAAATCTGCCTTCTATAGTAGTTGGTGGCGTTTATCCTGTTAAAAAACTTCCTCCTATCTTCTTGCTTCCCTTAGTTCTCCCAAAGCTTGCTTTTCCTCTTCTCCTTTATCCTATATTCTGTCTCCTGCCTTAATTCCCCCCCCACCCTGACCCTCCCCCACGTGAGGGAGGGAATTTTCAAACCCCATCACTACTTTTGTGCCCTGCAGGGCAATATATATGTTGAAACAGGAGGTCGCAGCATGGATCAATGGCAAGAAGATGAGCCCTGCCGGGAAAAGCAACTGCAGCGGCAGCTGCTGTTAAAGCTGGAACAGGTCTCCCGGGAAATGGAGAAGTTTAATATCGCCGAGTACCTGGCCCTGCTGAACAGCCCCCGCCGCTACCTGTTTGTCAATTTCATGGGAGGCATCGCCCGCGGCCTCGGCATCGCCGTGGGGGCAACGCTGCTGGCAGCGGTGGTCATCTATTTCTTGCAGCGCCTGGTCATGCTGAACCTGCCTTTGATCGGCGATTTTATTGCAGAGCTGATTAAAATAGTATCTGAACAACTGTAAGGAGTGACTGGTATGGCATTATGGGACAAGCACGAGGCGGCGCTGCGCCGGAAAAAGGAGCGCCTTTTAGAGCAGCTGGGGGGCAGCCCGGAGCGCCAGCGCGGCATCGCTTTTCGCGACAGCGTTACCGAACAATCATTTGCCGACAACCACCCGGCGGATCAGGGCAGCGAAGCCTTTGAACGCAGCAAAGACCTATCCCTGCGCGAACACCACCTGACCCAATACCGCCTGGTGGAAGAGGCGCTGCAGCGCATTGAACAGGGCAGTTACGGGATTTGCCTGCGCTGCGGCCAGACCATCGACCCGGCCAGGCTGGAAGCGGCGCCGGAAACTCCTTTATGCCTGCCGTGCAAGCAGCAGGAAGAAAGCCATAGGCTCGATTCGCATCGCCGCCCGGTAGAAGAAGAGCGCCTTTTACCCCCTTATTTTCAGAAGATCGTCTCCGGGTCGCCGGGTTTTGATCCGGAGGATTTCTGGCAGGAGGTGGCACGGCACAACAAGCGGCCCCGCATCTTCGAAGATTCCCTGGAAGACGAGGAAACCGGGCTGGTGGAAGAAGTGGACGCCATCAGCAATGAGCAATACCGTGAACAGCTCTACGATTAGCTTGTTTTAGAGGCCGGCCCTGTGTTACAATGACACTTAGTAGTTTTAGTGTTGGGGGGAACTGTTTGTATCTTTTTCTTATCGCCGCCCTGGTAGTTGTCTTAGATCAGCTAACCAAGTATTTTGTATCTACTTTTATGGACAGCGGGCAATCAATACCGATTATCAACAATTGGCTTTACCTCACTTATGTGCGCAACCCGGGGGCGGCCTTCGGCATGCTGCCCTACCGCACCGTGTTTTTTATCGTGGTGACCGTGGTGGTGGCGGTGTTCATAGTGTACTACTACCGCACCCTGCCCCCCGGGTACAGGCTGCTGCGCGTGGCCCTGGCCCTGCAGCTTGGCGGCGCGGTGGGCAACCTCATTGACCGGGTCAGAAATGCCTACGTGGTTGATTTTATTGATGTAAGTTTTTTCCCACCCGTTTTCAACGTGGCCGATTCGGCCATAGTGATCGGGATTGGCCTTTTCGTAATTGCCTTTTGGCGGATGTCGTCTACCCTTGACGGCAAATTTTAACAGCGGGAGACGTGATGCTGATGCATCGGATACTGTTTGAAATCGGGGGAATTCAGATTTTCTCATACGGGGCGATGATCTCTCTGGGCATCCTGGTCGCCGCCATAGCCCTGTACCGTGAAGCGCCGCGGGAAGGGATCAATCCCGACCACACCCTCGAAGCTATTATTGTTGGAGCTGTTTCCGGGCTCATCGGCGCGCGCCTGCTTTACGCTGCCTTGCACTGGGAGCAGTTCAGCGGCCGGCCCTTAACCATCCTGTTTGCCCGTTTTGAGGGGCTCTCTTTTTACGGCGCCTTTATCGGCGGAGTTATCGCCTTATACTTCTGGGGCCGCTGGCGCAAAATTAACTTTTTTAAGATGGTCGATCTATTTGCGCCGTACCTGGCGTTGGGCTACGCCTTCGGCCGGATTGGCTGTTTCTTGAACGGCTGCTGCTACGGCAAGATCAGCGATGTGCCCTGGGCCATGCCTGCCGCCATGGTGGACGACCTTTTGCGCCACCCGGTGCAGCTTTATGCCGCCGCCGGCGGTGTTTTGATTTTTTTGATCCTTAAGCTGCTGCGCAAGGTGCGCCCCTTTGCTGGGTTTAATCTCCTTGCCCTATCTGCTTTCTACGGCATGCTTCGCTTTACTACCGAATTTTACCGGGACGAACCCGTGGTCTGGCTGGGCCTGACCCTGGCGCAGCTATTCAGCTTTTTGCTAACCCTTTTCTCCCTGGCGGCCATAATTACGGTCATGCTTTTGGGCGCCGGCACAAAACATAAAAAAACAAGGGCCCTGGAACAAAAAAAGTAATATGATCTGAAATGGAAGAAAAATTGATTGTGCAGGAATCAGAGGCCGGCCGCCGCCTGGACGCCTACCTGGCGGGCCGGTTGGCCGGCCTGTCCCGAACCCGTATCCAGAAATTGATTGATGATGGTGCCGTACGGGTAAACGGCGTCCCCTGCCTGGACAAGAGCCACCGCCTCGCCCCCCATGATCTGATTATCGTGACCGTCCCGGATCCCGAGCCCTATCGCCTTATCCCGGAGCCGATCCCTTTAAACATTGTTTTCGAAGACGGCGATCTCCTGGTCATCAACAAGCCGCGGGGGATGGTTGTGCATCCAGCCCCCGGCCACTGGCGGGGCACCCTGGTTCACGCCCTGCTGCACCACTGCGGCAATCTCCCGTGCGGTGATGACTCGGCCGGCGCCGGCGCCTTCCGTCCGGGCATTGTGCACCGCCTCGACAAAGATACCACCGGTCTGCTGATCGTGGCAAAAAATGAGTTCGTCCGTCAAGACCTGATCGCACAGCTAAAAGAGCGCCGCCTGCGCCGCGAATACCTGGCCCTGGTGCACGGCCGCGTCAGCCCGGCCGTCGGCCGCATTGAAGCCCCCATCGGCCGCCACCCCGTGCACCGTAAAAAAATGGCCGTGGTTCCCGGCGGCAAGGAAGCGCTGACCCGCTACCGTGTCCTGGCCCACCTCGGATCCTTCAGCCTGGTGCAGCTGCACCTGGAAAGCGGGCGCACCCACCAGGTGCGCGTGCACATGGCCCATCTCGGCTATCCTGTCGCCGGGGACCCCGTCTACGGCCGCGCCGCCTCCCCGCCGCCGCTGACCCGGGGCCAGGCGCTGCACGCTCGCCGCATCGCCTTCCATCACCCGCGCCACGGCTCCCTCATGGAGCTGGCCGCGCCCCTGCCCGCGGACTTCCGCGAAGCCCTGCGCTGGCTGCGGGAGCAGGGCGGCCCGCCATCGGTCTAAAAGTATATCTGCCCCGGCTGCTCCTTCGCAGCTGGGGAAAGAGCAGTTTCAGGGGCCGTAGGAGGGCACCGGGTTGAGCCAGCCTTTAACCTTGCCGAACTTTAGCGCTTTGTCGATAATGTCCAGCTCATCTTTAAAAAATTGCTTGAACAGGGCTCGAGTAGAGTCGCAAGCGATACTTTCTTTAAAAGACTTGGCATGCAATATGGACGCTCCCTGGAGAGCGTTGAGCAGGATCCGGTACATGTAGTCGTCTTCCAAAACTTCGGTGTTTGTAATGGTGGTCGTTACCTTGGCCGGCTTTTTGGGCATGGGGATGCCGTGGCGCTGCATTTCCGCTTCCAGCTGCTGCACCTGCTTGTGCAGCACCTTAAGGCCGCTCTTTAAGATGACCTTGAAATCAAGATCATGGGCCACGCTTAAAAAAAACTCGGTGGTTCGAATATTGTCATAGCGCAGGGTCAGGTGATCCCACAGGTTGGCCGCTTCGGTAACACTGAAGCTTAGGACCTGATCAATGGGCAGGTGCTTGTACAGGGGTGGGGTGGCGAGCCAGCCTTTCATCTTAAGATATTTAATCAGGCGATCTGTTTCCTCGACGGTTTTTAAGGCCATCTTTTTAAATGCTGTCCGCATACCATCGTTGGTCACCGTGGAGCGCAGCACCCTGGACAGGTTTTCAAGATGCCCCTGGTAATATAAAAATAGATCCAGGGCGATGAATTCGTCCGTGGTGATCTGCTTTCCGCCGGTGAACGTGGAGTAGCTGCGGTTCCGATCGGGCGTCTTGACGGCGTACTTTTCCGCCAGCTTTTCCAGTTCGGCGATATTTTTATTAATCGACCGCAGGGCTTGCTCCATGATCATTTTTAAATCCAGGTCGTGGACCAGGTGCTCCAAGGTTTGCAGCCGCTCCGCGGCCATGTACTTTGAGTTTAACACGTCCCAAATATTGAACGCTTCGCGGATATCGATCTGCTGCTGCCGCTGCTCCAGCTTTAAAGGCAAAGAATCCACCTCTTTTCCAGGATATTTATTAATAATTTGCCCTGACCGCTGTTTATTAATCAATAGATTTCCGGCGCCCCTTTGCCTGGACCCCACGGCCAGGCAAAGGAGAATGAACGCACACTACGCTTTCATCAATAGATCGCCCGGTTTGCAGGAAAGCGGCAGTATGACCGAGAAACTGGCTCATAGTCTAGTGGCAAGGCATTGCGGTGAAGGCACCGCTTATAAGCAGCCATGGCTGGAAAATGTTAAGGGACGGTTCCGGTTAATACCGGGCAATGCTTTGGAGATAATAAAAAAGTCAATCCCGAGCATGGAGGGATGAGTATGGGTTATGAACTGGCAACCTTTGCCGGCGGTTGTTTCTGGTGCATGGTCGCCCCCTTCAGCGGTTGCCCGGGGGTAGTGAGGGTGGTTTCCGGCTACACCGGCGGGTGGACCGATAATCCAACCTACGATTTGGTCTGCAGCGGGGAGAGCGGCCACTACGAGGCGGTACAGGTGACCTACGACCCCACCGCCGTCTCCTATGAGACGCTGCTCGATCTATTCTGGCGGCAGATCGACCCGACCGATCCCGGGGGACAGTTTTCCGACCGGGGCAGCTCCTACCGCACCGCCATTTTCTACCATAGCGAAGCACAAAAAGCCCTGGCCGAAGCGTCAAAGCGGCGCCTGGAAGCCAGCGGCCGCTTTAACGGGCCGATTGTTACGGAAATCTTGCCCGCCTGCACCTTCTGGCCCGCGGAAGAGTACCACCAGGATTTTTACCTGAAAAATGCGCAGCACTACCGTGCTTACCGCCGGGCCTCCGGGCGCGATGCTTTTCGGCAGAAACATTGGCCCGAGGAAAACGATCTGCCAGGGTGGAAAAAGAAGCTGACGCCGCTGCAGTACCATGTTACGCAGGAGGGCGGCACCGAGCCCCCTTTTCAAAACGAATACTGGAACGAGACCCGCCCCGGCATCTACGTGGATATTGTGAGCGGAGAACCCCTCTTTTCTTCCCTGGATAAGTATGACGCCGGTTGCGGCTGGCCCAGCTTTACCCGGCCGCTGCAGCGGGAAGCCCTTGAAGAGCGGGTCGACCGCAGTCACGGCATGGTCAGAACCGAAGTGCGTGCCAGGCGCTCCGGTTCCCACCTGGGCCACGTGTTTAACGACGGCCCGCAGCCGGGCGGCCGGCGCTATTGCATCAACTCGGCGGCGCTAAAATTTATCCTCCTGGAGGAGATGGAAAAGGAGGGGTACGGGCGGTACCTGGAGCTGTTCCAGAACGGGGGCACGCCAGACAGATGAACCCTCCTTTATGAAGCGGCAGAGATGCTATTGAATAAAGAAGCAAGCGGGGCTGTCCGGCAGTTTAAGGACAGCCCCGCTGCTGGATTTAAGCCGCTACTGGGCTATTTACTTGTAGACGCCATACTCCTTGCCGAAGTCCACCATGGCCTTGACATTTTCCGGTTTTGCTTCGTCGAAGAAGGCGCCGTTGGCGAGGATGAAGCCGCCATCCTGTCCCACGGTGTCGATGAGTTTCTTGCAGTAGTCTTTGATCTCCTGGGGCGTACCCAACCGCAGCAGGGAGGAGGGCACATTGCCGGCCAGGCAGGCGTTGCGTCCCAGGGTGGCTTTGACTTTTTCCATATCCGACTGGTCGACCATCCACAACGTCTTGCCCTTGGGGATATCCTGGATCACTTCCAGGCGGGTGGTCCATTTCCCTTCCAGGGCCACGAAGGGGATGCAGCCTCCTTCAATCAACCCCACGATGACCTGCTTCAGGGTGGGCCAGTAGAACTTTTTAAACTGTTCGTCGGAGAGGAAGCCGTCGGCACCCTTATGGAGCGGGATGAAGATCAGCGGGTTGCCGGTCTGCTTCATGCTGTTAATCCCCATGGCAATCATGATCGGTACCAGCCGCTCCAGCGTTTCCAGGAGCTTGTCGGGCTGCCGGTACATATCCATCATGATTCCCCGGGTCCCGCGGAGCGTGTCTCCGATTACGTCATAGGGTGCCTTGGTATATCCGCCGAGAATGTTCGGGAATCCCTTCGCCCTTAGCTCGGCGTCGCAGGCGCCCATGGCGCCGGCCCACTTCATCGCTTCAGCTCCCGCTTCGAAGAGCTTTTTAAAGGTTTCCTGCACCGGGGGCAGGCCAAAGGGGATAAAGTTAAAGGCGACCCCGTACATTTCCAGGATGCCGGTTAAGGGCGGCAGCATGGTGAAGCCCTGCAGCGCCCCATAAACGCGGGGCAGGTAGAAATTGCGGAAGTAGAAAGAGGGGTCCATCAGCAGAAGGTCGTACTCTTCCGGCTTCATGTATTCTTTTTCGATGCACTGGTAGCAGTGCTCGTCCGCCACCCCGTGGCCCGGCCAGGCGTAGAGCTTGTAGTCCAGCAGTTCAAAGAACCTTCCGGGACCGGGGGCGGAGGCGCCGATATGCATATCCGGCTGATATTCCAGCATGTATTTTTTGAAGGCCGCCACGCATTTGTCGTAGTCATACATGGCTTCCCTGGGCGTAATTCCCGCGAAGTAATAGGGGAACATGCTGGGGAAAATAACGACTGGCACCCGATCCGGCTTTTTTTTCATCTGAATGGCGTCTTTAATCCGGGTTATATTGGCTTTATATGCAGCCTCGGCTTCAGGGCTCTCGAACTTAACGTCATTGCCCTC
The DNA here is from genome assembly GCA_029782095.1 of Bacillota bacterium. Lineage (GTDB taxonomy): Bacteria > Bacillota > Dethiobacteria > DTU022 > DTU022 > JAKPEE01. The sequence goes on from JAKOVL010000112.1 coordinate 48,946, forward strand.
GGGATCTTTTGGTGAAAGCAGTTTCTGAAATTGGGCTTCCTGCTTTTCATCTGCAGTCATCTGTTCCCATTGCTTGTCCATTCTTCTAACCTCCTATCCATTGTTTGGCGAGCTTAACGGCATCCATGGCGTCCAGGCCGTAGGCGTCTGCGCCCGTGTAATCCTTGACTTTCTCGTCAACCTGGCCGCCTCCGATCATTACTTTGACCTTGTCCCGGAGACCGGCTGCCTCAATGGCGTCAACGGTCTTTTTCATGGCGTCGTAGGCCAGGGTTAAAAATCCGCTCAAACCGACCACAGGGGCGTTTGTTTCTTTAATCTTGTCCACGATGGTTTGAACAGGAACATCGACGCCCAGGTCAAATACCTCGAACCCGTTCACATCGAGCATGGACACCACCAGGTCTTTGCCTATATCGTGGATATCCCCTTCGACAGTGGCGATAATGACCCGGCCCTGCTTTCCGGCCCCGCCGCCATGCGCCTCTTTGAGCTTGGGCTCAAGGAGCGCCACGATGCCCTTCATAATCTCCCCTGAAAAAATTAAATCGGGGATAAAATACTCCCCGTCAGCGAATTTTTGGCCAATAATGCTCATCCCTTCTTTGGCGCCTTCGAGGAGCTTGGTTGGATCAACACCCTTCTCCAAGGCCTCTTTCACGTGGGCCAAGGCCTCGGATTCCTGCAGATTGGACAGTAATTTTACCAGCGTTTCTGGCATAACCAAAACCTCCTTTTTGTTATTTTGTTTAATCAGGAAAAAATAAATCGGACCAAGGTTTGGTATAATGATTAATATTTGATACAAACACGCCTGGCGACGTCTTGAGGCCAAAGTCAAAGATTGAAAATTCGATTTATACCCTCAAATTAATCATACACCTTTTGGTGGGAATTTGTCAATTCGCTACCAGCGGCGGGAAAAAATGCTGAAAGACAGGGCAGCCAGAAAGAAAAAGCCAGCAAAGCCCATGGCCGGATAGACCGTGGCCACAATCTGCGCAAAGCCCAGCTGCCCGGCAAAGAATGAAGCTGCGGCCACAAGCACCGTCAGGGGCTTAAACCAGAAGCTGCCGGGCGAAGCCAGGCGGGAAACAAATCCGTAAAGACTGCTGATAGCCGTTGTGTATATTTCGGCGGCCAGAACCAGCGTGTACGCCAGCCTGGCCAGCGGAGACGCCCGGCCGGCAATTACCAGCATGGGAATCTCAAAATGGGTGACTGCAGGAGCCCCGGCAAGAAGTGCCAGCAGGATCACCAGGGCGGATGCTCCCAGTCCCAGGGCTCCCACATAGGCTCCTTTTCTCAGGGCATCCGGCCCGGTTAAGGTGCCCAGGGGCGTTAGGAGAGGCACGGCGAGAGTAAAATTATAGGACACATAAGCCAGGCCGGAGAGGGGCCAGCCTGGCAGCGTGGCGCTGGCGGGAGATGACCAGGTCAGCTCAACAGGGGCTGAAAAAAGAATATAAAGGCCCACCCCCAGGACAGCGGCGATCAGGAAAGGGACGACCATGCTGATGGCATCGATCACCCGGCCTAGCCCGGCGATGACTGTAACGCAGGCCAGGGCGGCCATCACAGCCAGCCCTATGGTTGGCGGCAGGTTGAACTCCTGCTTAAAAATGGCCCCGGTGCCGGCCACCATGGCCACCAGGATGCCAAAAAGAAAGAAAGTAATGAAAAAGTTGATCAGGGGCCCCAGGCAGCGGCCGCCGACAGCATCAACAACTTCTTTAAAAGAGGCGGCCTTGATCCGGTAGGCAAGAAGCATGATTTTTGCGCCAAAAAAACCGAAAACGAAGGTGGCCAGGGCGAGGCCGGCCACACCCCACAGGCCAAAATACCCGAAGAACTGGAGTATCTCCTGCCCCGAGGCAAAGCCGGCGCCCACAACAGTACCCATGTAAACTGCGGCCACCGTTAAGGCGGACCTTTTTTTTAACGCCTTGCCTGCATTTTTTTTCATAGTACTATCATGTGATGGGGACCCGTAAAAAATGACAAACTT